>JBHHWO010000005.1:0-63477 GCA_046756565.1 Thermoanaerobaculia bacterium
TGCGGCCGCGCGCTTGGACTAGGATCGTGATCCGCGACAACACGTCACCAAAGGAGATCCCGATGCTCGCTGAACGCATACCCGATATTCAGAAGGCCCTCGCCGAGATGGGCGTCGACGGTTGGCTCTTCTCCTGCTTTCAGCACAGCGATCCGGTGAGTCTCGAGCTACTGGGGCTAACCGGCGATCACCTGGTGACCCGGCGCTGCTACTACCTGATCCCGACCCAAGGCGAGCCGCGGCGGCTGATGCACAGGCTCGAGCCGAAGATGCTGGGACATCTTGCCGGCATCGAGAGCTTCTATCTGACCTGGAAGGAGCATCGTCATGCGATGGCGGAACTGCTCGACGGCTGCACCCGGGTGGCGGCGCAGTACTCCCCCGACAATGCCCTGCCGGCGGTGTCGCGGCTCGACGCCGGTACGGTGGAGCTTCTTTCGGGCCTTGGGGTCACGGTCGCCTCGTCGGCCGATCTGGTGCAGAAGTTCGCGGCGGTCTGGTCCGACGAGCAGCTCGAAAGCCACCGGCGCGCGAACACTCACCTTCACGAGATCGTGAAGATGGCCTTCGATCTCGTCGCGCACAAGCTCAAGGACGGCGAGGAACCCCAGGAGTACGCGATCCAGCAATACATCCTGGAGCAATTCGAAAACCGGGGCATGTGGACGGAATCACCGCCGATCGTGGGCGTCAACGAGCACAGCGCGGATCCTCACTACCAGCCGGGGCCGGATCTCTCGACCGCGATCAAGAAGGGCGACCTTCTCTTGATCGACCTGTGGGCCAAAGAAAAGCCCGAGGTATTCGGAGCAGGAGCCGTTTACGGCGACATCACCTGGTGCGGGGTGTGTCGAGCCGAGCCGACCGAGCGTGAAGTCGAGCTCTGGACGACGGCGGTGGCGGCGCGCGACGCCGGCTGGCAGCTGGTCGCCGACAACTTCCCGCACACGACGGTGCGCGGGTTCGAGGTCGACGACGCCACCCGGGAAGTTATCGAGGCCGCGGGGCTCGGGGAGTGGTTCATCCACAGGACGGGCCATTCGATCGGCATCCAGGACCACGGCCAGGGCGCCAACATGGACAACCTCGAGACCCACGACACCCGGCCGCTCGAGCCGATGACCGGGTTTTCGATCGAGCCCGGAATCTACCTTCCCGGCGAGTTCGGGGTGCGCACCGAGATCAACGTGGCGCTGACGCGCGAGGCCGCCGAGATCACGGGTGCGGAGCCGCAGGTGGACCTGCTGCGGTTGCTGGCGTAGACGAAGGACGGCCACCACCCTTCCCCCACCCCGTCATCCTGAGCGTCAGCGAAGGATCCCGACAAGTACGAGCCGACACCGCAGCCGGTGCGGCGACACGAGATTCTTCGCTTCGCTCAGAATGACAATGGGGGATCCAGACCCTCCGCTTCGCTCAGAATGACAATGGGGTCCATACCCTCCGCTGCGCTCAGAATGACAAACGGGTCCCGGCTCCTCTACCCCGCCTCTTTGGCCGCGTAGAGCATCTTGCGCATGGAGGGGTAGCCCCTTTCGGTACGCAGAACCCCGATCTGGCCGATGTGGTACGACTCGTGCCACGCGATGAAGGACAGCCGGCCGCGCAGGGTCTGGTCCGGAGTCGGGAAGCCGCCGTCGTCGGCAGCCAGCGCATCTTCATCCGACAGCGAATCCAGGGCCGCATGGAGTTTCTCGGCTCCGGCGTCCCAGCCGGCGCGCAGCTCGGCGATCGGCGGGTAGGCCGAGGCGTCCTTCGACCCTACGCCGGAGCCGTAGAGCTCGGCGTACGGGTTCTCCTCGACGGTGCCCAGGAGCTTCATGAGCCCGTAGCGCGAGGACGAGATGTGCCCGACGATGTATGAGATCGAGCTGCCGTCGCCGCCCTTGAGCCGCCAGCCGGCGTCCTCGTCGGTGAGATCGGAGAGCCCGATCGAGAGCATCTGCGAATTGAACCTGAACTGCGTCTCCGCGGCGAGGATGAGATCACTCATAGCGTACTCCTATTTGATCGCGCCTATTTGATGGCTCCGGCGCGTCCGCAGACACGGCGCAAGAGCCCGGTCTGGCCGACGTGGTAAGCCTGATGGAAGGCGGTCAGGCCGGCGAGCGACCCTACCGTCTCGTCGGGGTTGTTGGTCGGTGAATAGGGCGCGGGCGCTGCGAGCTCCTCGGCGGTCAACACCCTCAAGCGCTCGACGACGCGGCCGTGCGCGGTGCCGAAGTCTGCGAGAAGCTGGTCGAAGGCGACGGCCCGGTCCGCGCTTATCGGCTCGGATCCGCGCTTGTAGTCCTCGTTCTGTTCGTCGGTCCAGACTTTCTCGCCGCCGATCGCCCCGAGCAGACTGTTGTAGGCGGACACCAGGTGGCCGACCACCCAGTTGAGGCTGTTGCCACCGGGCTCTGGCGAGCGGAGGCTGTCTTCGTGACTGAGGCCGTCGACGTTGGCGTGTAGCACCAGATTGGCGGCTTCGAGTTGACTGGCGAGCGCGTGCTGCATGGCTACCCCTTTCTGATTTGGATCTGGGTCTCCTCCCCCAGGGCGTCGAGCACCCGTCGAAAACCGGTCAGATCTCGTGGTTTGACGCGCGCAATCACGTTTTCGTCGAACTTCTCGACGACCTTGCGCGCCTGGCGCCCGACGCGGGTGCCTTCGGTCGTCGTGGCAATCAAGAACCCTCGTCGATCCTCGGGATCGATCGAGCGCTCGATCCAACCACGGCGCTCCAGGCGATCCAGGAGGCTGGTGAGGGTAGACGGCTTGTGCCCGAACACCTTGCGCAGCTCGGCGATCTTCGACGGCCCGTAGGCCGCGACGAAGGCGAGCAGGTGGCCGTCCTTTCCTTCGAGACCCTGAGCGCGAACCTTGTCCCCGAGGTGAAGGCTCATCTGCCGCATGGCTTTGTGCATCGGCGAGACGATCTGTAGCGGCTTCATGCCGTAATTATTACGTATCCGTGTTATACGATGCCGTATTATCTACACTCGTACAAATTTCTCAAGGGGGACGCATCGTCATCCCGAGCGCTCTCGCACCCTATCCTTCCAGCGCCGCTCGCAGTCTCTCGCGGAGAACGTCCAGCAGGTAGGGTTTTTGGACGAAGCCGGCGACGCCGCTCTCTTCGAACCGACTCGAAGTGGCCTCCTCGTTGTAACCACTGGAAAGGAGGACCTTCGCGTCCTTCTTGATCCGTCGAATCTCGGCAAAGGTCTCCTGTCCACCCATGCGAGGCATCGCCAGATCGAGAACGACCAGGACGATGTCGTCGGCCCGGTCTCTGAAGATCTCCAGGGCCTCGACACCGTCCGCCGCCGTGAGAACGGAAAAACCCAGAACCTTCAGCATTCTGCTCCCAACGATGCGAACCACTTCTTCGTCGTCGACCAGCAGCACCGTGCCATCTCCGGTCCAGGCCGAATCTGTAGCGATCCGGTCCTGCCGTTTCGAAACGGGTTTTCCGCAGCCCGGAAAGAGCACACTGACCCGGGTGCCGCATCCCGGCTCACTTTCCACTTCGATCGCCCCGCTGTGACCCCTGACGATCCCGAGCACTGCGGCCAGACCCAGACCTCGTCCGGTGAACTTCGTGGTGAAGAACGGGTCGAAGATCCTCTCCCGGGTTTCTTCATCCATCCCACCGCCGGTGTCGGTGATCTCTACGAATACGTAGTCACCCTGGGGCAGCTCTCGAGCATCAGGCGAAAGCGGCTGCGAATCAGCCTTGTATTCGATCTGCCCTGTCCTGACGGCAACGACACCCGAGGCGTCGCCGATGGCCTCGGCGCCGTTGGTGATCAAGTTCAGTACCACCTGCCGAAGCTGCGTGGGATCGGCTTCGACCGATGGAAGATTCTCTCCGAGGTCGTACTCGACCTTCACCTTCTTGGACACTGCCACCTCGACCAGCTGAGCCGTTTCAGCGACGAGATCAGAGAGGTCGACCTCCTCGATCACGAACTTGCCACGGCCCGAGTACGCCAGGAGCTGGTTGGCCAGATCGGCCGCACGTTGCGCCGAGACCTCGATGTCTTTCACGTGCGCGCGCGCCGGCACGGACGGCGCCAGTTCCGCGAGGGCCACGCTGGCATTGCTCAGAACGCCGACCAGCACGTTGTTGAAATCGTGAGCGATCCCTCCGGCAAGAACCCCGAGACTCTCGAGCTTCTGTGCTTGCTGGACCTTTGTTTCGAGCTTGATTCGCTCTTCTTCTGCCTTCTTGCGCTCCGTGATGTCCTGGACCATGCCGATCGCGAAGAGCGGCTCTCCCTCCGGATCACGCACCAGCGACACGGTCAGGTATCCCCAAATCGTCTCGCCGCTTTTCGTGGTGTAACGCTTTTCCATCTCGTAGTGGGGCAGCGTCCCTGCGGTCAGTTTCCGGAACTGCTGCAGGTCGGCATCGACATCCTCGGGATGAGTGAACTCGGCGAACTTCATGGCGGCCAGCTCCTCGCCGCTGTAGCCCAGCATTCTCTGCAGAGCCGCATTCGAGATCGAAGGGTGCTCGTCCGCATCGACCACCGCCACACCAACCGCGGCGTTCTCGAAGACCGCTCGAAACTGTTCTTCGCTCGCGCTCAAGGCCGCTTCCGCCCTTTCCCGTTCGAGAATCTCCCGGCGCAGCTCCTCGTTGGAGCTCTCCATCGTCGATGCTCGTCCGGCGACGACCAGCAGAAACGCGCCAAGCAGGCTGGTGAAGAACAGGCCGCCGGCAAGAATGGCCCAGACCTTGCCCCACTGCGCTCCCGATGTGTATCCGGGACCGGGCCGGAATCGGGCCGTCCAGCGGCGCCCTCCGATCTCGAGGTCGGTCGACCAGACGAGCCTGGCCGGGACACCGGCCGCTTGATGCGAGGTGCGATCGCTGTAGAGCACCCGGGCGTTCTCCGGATCGGAGGTATCGATGATCTCGTACTCGATGTCCTCTCCCTGAAAGGACGCGAAGGCCTCCTCCACCATCTGCTCGGCGACGAACACTGCCGATACGAAGGAGTGGAGGTTGCGTCGCCGTCGATCAGGTGTGTCGTGGAGCGAGCCTCTGCGGTAGATGGGCGCAATGAACAGGAAGCCCGGCTTTCCCTCGCCTTTCTGAACCAGGAAGATCGGAGGCGTGGCGACGGTCTGCCCGGTGTCACGTGCCTCCGCCAGAGCTCGCGCTCGGGCCGGGTCCGACGCCAGATCGAAGCCAAGCGCTTCCTCGTTGCCCTCATAGGGCTCCAGGTAGAAGACGACCACGTACTCGTCCCTGTCCTGCGCCGCCACCATTTCCCCTTCGGCGTTTCGCTCGGTGATGCGGAATTCGGCAAACCTATCCTGGCGCACCGCCTCCTCGACGGAATCTCGGCGATCTCTGGGCACCAGAGCATTCCAGCTCAGGCCGTGAAGGTCGGGATGGCGCTCGAACGCCTCCTGGACGAAGACCTGAAACTCGTCTCGATCGATCTGGTCTCTGATCGCGTAGAGACTCACGATCGACTGAGTGATGTCGCGCTTGGACAGGACGGTCTGCTCGAGCGTCCGGGCCATGATCTCGGCACGCCGCTGGAACTCGGCCTGCTCTCTGCCAAGGTCCCCAGAGCGAGCGTCGAGATAGCCGAGCACGGTGATCACGACAGCGGCCGCGACCGGTAGCGAGACGAAGAATCGCCTTCTCCGGCTCGCCCGGTGTAGCTCCATGCCCCACGCGGTGGCCAGAGGAATGACCACCAACACCCCGATGGAATCACCCAGCCACCAAGTGCCCCAGCTTCGAAGGAGATCGGTTCGCTCGATGCTGCCAGTCAGAAGCAGGCTGCCGACACCGATGGTCGCGCTGGTCAAGCAAGCCAGCGGCCCACCGAGGACCGTCGTCGCGGCGACTCTGTCCAAGCGATCGAAGCTACTCGGGAAGCCGACAAAGCGTCGAACCAGGTATGCACCCACGACCGCCTGCAAGGCCGCACCTCCGGCCACGCTTGCGGATAGAGCGATCGACAGAAGAGTCGTGCCGAGGCTCGTGGAGTCGAACGAGGTCGAAACAACGACCAGAAGAGCCCCGATAAAAACGCCAGACCATAGGCGGAATCCGAACAAGAGGATTCCCGCGAGGGCAATGCCGGCAGGAGGCCAAAGAGCCATCGCATAGCCGGGTGGGATCTCCAAGAAGAGAGTCAGCCTACCGACGGCGAAATACACTGCCGCGATTCCGGCGATCTTCGCAATCGAACCCAACGCCGGAGACTCGGGCTTCCTCTGAGTCTCTCCCATGTCTTCCGTGGAACCTTGTTCTTACTATATCGTTGGTGGTGGGTGAGCATGTCGGCAGCGCATCCTCTCCGCGGCGGCAATGAAGTAGGGTCGCCGAAGTGACGCACGAGCTTCCGCCTGCGGGTCGACCGCCCGGCGTGTTGGATCTTCTCGAGAGCACGGACGAACACCCCCTCGATCCCGCCTGGCGCGCGGACGCGCTCGGCCGCAGCCGGCACAGCCGGCTGGCGGACGAGGTCCGCAATCGAGTCGACGATTCGGACCCCGGCCGGGCGGAGCTGGTCTGCGCGCGAATCGCCCGTGAAGCACTCGGCGACTACGCGCCGGCCCTGATCCTGCTGTCGAAGGAGAGGCGCCGGCGGGCCCAGGCGCTCGCGGCCTGGACGGCAACGCTCTTCGATCTCGCGCTCCGGCCGGGCCTGGCGGGTCTCGACGGTGACCGCTTGGCCCAGATCAACGCTTGGGAGTTCCAGACCGAGGAAGCGCTCGAAGGCGATCCGCCGGGCCAGCCGGTGTTCGTGATGCTCGCGCGGGTCGGCGAGGGCGAGCCATGGCCAAGAGAAGCGCTGGATCGGATCGTTGCAGCGGCAAGGAGAGTGGCGATGAGCGGAGGAGACGTCGACGCCGACACCGCGGAGGCGATAGTCGAAGCGCTGTGCGGGACCGGGTCGGCAGCGCCAGAGATCCGCGAAGCCCTCGTACCCCTCGTCGAAGCGGCGTTGAGTTCAAAGCTCGACGTGTCGTCGGTCGACCTCACGTTTGCACCGCTCGGATGGCGACACGCGGCAGGCTACGTGCGGCGGGTATGTGAACTGCACTTCGCCGGGGAACGGCAGCTCGGCGTGAAGAGACGGCTGGCGTTGCTGGCTGCGTCGGTGTTGAGGCCGCGGTAGGCGAGGAGCTCCCGACGCTCGCGGATCCAACGGCTCACACCGGGGCACGACGCGACCTGAGGAGGATTCACGCTGCGCGAGGCGTCAGCCGGAGCCGGCTGCACTTCCTTCCGGCGTCAATCGGCGTAGAACTGGCCGATCTTCTCCACGACCCGATCGCCGGCGTAGTACACGGTACGCATTCGATAGTGGGTATCACCCGGACTCAGACTCCAGCGGTCCGCCCGGTTCCAGTCGATCCGCTCAGCGGTCCAGGTCGCCAGCGGCTCGCCGAGGAGGGTGTGGACTTCGTCGCGAGTCATGCCGGCTTCGACCCGCCGGAAGGCTTCGGCCGTGTAGCCGTCGGCGAAGACGGTGTCTTCGCCGAAGAGAACGCCGTTGAGGAATCCGTTGCCGCCGTCGATCGCCCATTCGGCCACGCCGGGCGCCGCCCGGACCGCGAGGGCGGCCACGAGGGCGAGCGCGAGAACGGCAACGATGGCGCGCGAGATTCTCTTCGGCATTCCGTGAGGAAAGAAAGCAAGAAACGAGCCGAGGGGGCCGTGTCGAGCCGATGCGAGCGAAGCGGATCTCTCTCGAGGGATTCTTCGCTGCGCTCAGAATGATGGGGTGGGGCGACGGCCGACACCCTTCGCTACGCTCGAGGGCAGGCTCCGGTCGGCCCCTACAACCGGGGTTTCAGGCAGGCCAGCGGTCGTTCTAGCGGCCTAGCTCAGTCCAGGCCGGCCGCGTCCCGAACGCATCAGGCCTACGAGGCCGTTTCGGGCTCGACCAGGATCTTGACGGCGGCTCGCAGGCCCAGGCTCATGCTCTCACCGTTCGCCACCACCAAAGCGATCGAGTCTGCCGCGCGATCGAGCTCAACGACACGAAGCCGGCTCCCCAGCGTGACGCCTTCGCGCTCGAGCAGCTTCAGGAACTCAGCGCTCTGGTCGAGGACACGGGCGACGACTACGCTGTCGCCGGGCTGGGCGCGCGCCAGGGACAAGTGGTCCATCGTCGCAACCTCTCCACCCGCCGTCGGAATGGGATCGCCGTGGGGATCGACCGTCGGCCGACCCAGCATTTCGTCCATGAGCTCGACCAGCCGGTCCGAGATCGCATGTTCCAGCCGCTCGGCTTCGGTGTGCACCTCGCTCCAGTCCATGCCCATGACTTGGACCAGGAACAGCTCGATCAGGCGATGCCGGCGCAGCACGTGGAGAGCCAGCTGGCGGCCCGAGTCGGTCAGCAGTACTCCGCTGTAGGGCTCGTAGTCGACCAGGCCACTGTCGGCCAGGGTCTTGACCATGGTGGTTACCGTCCCGGGCGTCAGTTCCAGAGCCGAGGCAATCCGGCCCATTCCGACCCGTTTGCCCGGTCGGCGCTGCTCCTCGAGCGAGATCTGCTTGAGGTAGTCCTCGACGGTGCTCGTCGCCATGGAGGGCGAGTTTAGCTCGCCGCAAGCGATTCGCCCGGCTCGAGCGCGACGACCTGGCACTCGACGGCCCGCGCGGCGACTTCGTCCCGAAAGGCGTCCACGGTGCCGGTGAGAACCGGGAAGGTACCGAAGTGAATCGGCACCACCCTCGACAGGCCCAGAAACTCGCAGGCCAGGGCGGCGGTTCGCGGCCCCATGGTGAACAGATCGCCGATCGGCAGAAATCCCAGGCTCGGCGTGTAGAGGTCGGCGATCAGCTTCATATCCGAAAAGACCGCGGTGTCTCCCGCGTGGTAGAAGCTGAATCCCTCGGAGGTCCTCACGCAATAGCCGGATGCCGACCCGCCGTCGAGGATGTTCGCGCCGTCGGTCTCGATGAGGCCGGACGAGTGATCGGCGCGCACCATAGTGACCTCGAGTCCGAGGACCTGTTGCGCGCCGCCGAGTCCCATGGGCGCCAGGTTGCCGACTCCCTTGCTCTCGAGCCAGGCACAGACCTCATAGCTCGCCACGACCTTCTTGGGACTGTGGCGCTTCGCCAGCGCCACCGCGTCGCCCATATGGTCCATGTGCGCGTGAGTGATGAGCATAGCGTCGATCTTCTCGATCTCGTGAAGCGACTCGGGGCACATGGGATTGCCCTCGACCCAGGGGTCGATCATCACGAAGCGACCGTCGCCGGTGCGGACTCCGACCGTCGAGTGGCCGTAGTAGAGAAAAGTGGGGCGGGCGGGCTCGGACATGTGAATACCTCCTGTGGCTAGACCCCGATCGTACGTCCGGCGACGGTCGGCGTCACCACGCGAGCGGGTGGGAAGCCGCTCGCGGGGATTCCTCGCTGCGCTCGGAATGACAAATGCGGGAGCGAGCCGGTCTCGAGCGGTGGGCGGCACATCTCTTGCTGCCTGTTCCTCTAGAACATGAGTGCTAGTGTCCTGTCCCAGTGATTCGCTACACAAATCTCGGGCCTTTCTGCACGCTGCCGGCGTTGCCACTCCTCAACATAGGCCCAGCTATGCTTGCGTCGTGGGCGCCTTGGCAGCGCACACCATGACCTCGAGCCTTATGCACCGAATCACTGGGACAGGACACTAGATTTCCGTCGTGCTGACGTTTGCGTCACTGCTACTCGGCCTCACCTTGGGAGTTCAGGGGATCGAGATCCTGGCCGAGGACGAAATCGTGTCGGTCGAGGTGTTCCTGGACGGAGCCAGCCAAGGGCGCCTGACCGACCGGCCGTACCTGATCGAGTGCGACTTCGGCGAGGAGCTGGCGCCCCACGAGCTGGTGGCGGTCGGCTATGACGGAGAGGGCAAGCCGCTGGCTAGAGCCGTGCAGTGGATCAATCTGCCGCGCCAGCCGGCAGAGATTACCGCGATCTTCGAGCAGGGCTCCGGGCCGTCGACCGGTCTCGTCGCGAGACTCCGATGGGCGGCCCTCGCAGAAACCGAGGCGCCGGTGGCGAGGGCGTGGTTCGACGGCGCCGAGCTGGTGGTCGAGAACCCCGAGTCGATCGTCTTGCCGAGCCACGATCCCGAGCAGCTCCACTTCTTTCGGGCCGAGCTCACCTTCCCCGGACGGGTGGTCTCGAGCTTCGAGGCGACGCTTGGTGGAACCTACGCGGAGAACGTGAGAACCGAGTTGACGGCGGTTCTGCTTCGGCTCGGCCGCAGGAAGGAGCCGAGCATCGCGGAGCTTCAGGGCGCACTGACCAAAGCTGGCGTCGCGCTCGACGTGGTCGCGGTCGACAAGCCGCCGGCCCAGATCGTGGTCGTCCGCGACCGGGCACTCGACGAGGAGTTCGCGATGCTCGAATCGCAGCGAAGCTTCGGCACCGCCCTGATGGGTCGTCTCGGGTCCCTGAGCCCGGTCGGCCCAAGCTACTCCAACGCGGCCACCCGCGTCGATCGCATCATGGCGAAGCACATGTCGGACTGGCGACTCGAGTTCCTGTGGCCGGTGCCCGAGCGGCGCCTTGGGAGCGCCGGCCGCGAGTTCGATCTCTTTTCGCACTCGCCGGAGCTGGGGCCGGATGACGGCTCGCTCTACGCCTTTCTGACCCGGATCGACTTTCCGGCCCACCTCACCGGCCCCCAACGTCTGGCCGACAGCCTGGCGGTGGCCGGCCTGTCGGCGGCGGCCCTCGGAGGCCGCCGCACTGCGGTCTTGATTCTGGGCAGGGAGGCCGACGACGCCAGCGGATTGAGCGTCGATCTGGTGCGACGGTATCTTGGGCAGATCCAGGTGCCGCTCGAGGTCTGGACCACCGCCAAGAAGGGCGTCACATCCTGGGGCAAGGCCGACCGGATCCTGCCGAGGGCCCGCCTGGACTCCGAATGGCGGTCTCTGCTCGAGGATCTCAGCCGCCAGAGGATCACCTGGGTGCGCGGCAGTCATCTACCGCAATCGATCGAGCTGGCTCCGATCAAGGGCGTCGAACTGGTCCGTTAGGCGGATGAGCCGATTCCTCCTCCTCCTTGTCCTCGCGACCCTGGCCGGCGGCTCGCTGGCTCAGGACCAGCCGTCCGATGAGAGCCAGGGGACGACCGAGGAGATTCTCGGCAAGCGCTCGTCGATCTCGTTCGAGGCCGCTCCAGCCGAGGCTCTGGCCGTCGCGGCCGGCGCGCGGCTTCATGTCGAGCCCAAAGCCGAGTCGGCGGTCCTCGCGACCGTCCGCGTCGATCTCGAGCTCGAGGTCTTGAGCCGCGACGGTGACTGGGCCGAGGTGCGCTACCAGTCTTGGCAGGGCTGGGTGCTCGCGAGCCCGGAAGTCTCCAAACGCAGCCTTCTGGATCGGCGCGGCTGGGTGGTCGAAGTGGACGAGAGCGGCACGCGGCGTTTCGCCGAGGCGCCAACGTTTTCTCCCGAGCTCACCGCCCCGCGGCTCATGCGCCTGCGCGAGTTCCTCGCCGAAAATGAGCGCGTGCTCGAGCTCGGTTCCTACACCCTCTACACCGACGTTCGCAACGATTCGTGGCTCGAGAGCCTCATACCCACGGTGGCTGCTCTCGACGAGATCTACCGCACCCGCTTCGGGCTGGAGCTCGACGAGGCCGAGAAACAGTCGATCGTACTGTTCGCCCGCGAGGCGACCTACCGCGCCTACGAAAAGGAAGTTCCCGAGATCTCCAAGCTGGCCACTCTCGGACACCAGAGTCACGGCGTCGCGGTGACCTTCGTCGGCAGCCGGAGCACCGATCAGATCCGAAGGATCCTCCTCCACGAGCTCACCCATCTGCTCAACCGCCGCGCTCTGCCTCTGGTACTACCGAGCTGGCTGGAAGAAGGTCTCGCCGAGGACCTGTCGTTCAGCCGGGTCGATGACAGCGGACGCATCCTGGCGGGGACCGTCACCGGCCGGCGGCAGCGAACCTTGACCGAAAGCCGGATCTCGGGCGGCTTCGCGTCACTTGCTACCTTGCTGCGCCGCTACCGCCGTCCGAGCTGGCCGCGCGTGACGACACTCGTAGACACCCACTGGGAGCGATTCGTCCAGCCCGGTGCACGCACCAGCTTCTATACCCAGGCCGCTTTCTTTCTGCGTTTCCTGATCGACGGGCGCGACGGTCTGCTGGCAGACGGCTTTCGCAAGTATCTACGACTGGTCGCCGAGGAGGGCCCGGAGCGGGCCGATCTCTGGACCAGCCTGGACGCGCCCAAGGAAGACATCGAGAAGGCCTACGACATCTGGATCTGGAACCAGGGGCGCTTCTACGGAGCGGTGTCGGAGCGGCGGTAACGCCGCGCGCAACGTACCCGGTCGAAGGGTTCCTTTCGGCACTGCATCTGATAAAAAAAGGATATCGTGAGCACGCTCGCCCCAGCCTCTACCGAAACCCTCATCCACTCCACGGCTTCTATCGCGTCTACAGCCGAGCTCGGCGCGGGCGTGCGGATCGGCCCGTTCGCGGTGATCGAGGACCATGTAGTGATCGGGGCCGGGACCGTGGTGGACGCGCATGCGGTGATCCGGCCGTTCGTCAGGATGGGGGCCCGGAACCGCGTGCACACGAACGCCGTCCTGGGCGGCGAGCCGCAGCACGTGGATTTCGCCGGCCAGGAGACCGGCCTCGTGATCGGAGACGACAATCAGTTTCGCGAGGCGGTCACCGTGCACCGGTCGATGAGTCCCGACGAGCCCACCCGCATCGGCAGCCGCTGCATGCTCATGGTCAACGCCCACGTCGGACACGACTGCCACCTGGGCGACAGGGTGATCCTCACGAACGATGTCAACCTCGGCGGACACGTTACCGCCGGCGACGGTGTCCTAATGGGAGGTATGGCCCAGGTCCATCAGTTCGTCCGCGTCGGCACCTGCACGATGGTCTCGGGATCGACGTCACTGGCGCGCGACGCGCTGCCCTACTCCTTCATGTGGGGAATCCTCGCCCGGCACTACCGGTTGAACACCATCGGTCTGCGCCGCAGCGGCATCAAGGGCGAGCGCTACAAGGCGCTCGAAAAAGCCTTCCGGGCGCTACGCAATGGCGACCCGATCGACGACCTCCCAGCGACGGAAGAGGTGTGTCACTTGAAAGAGTGGCTCGCCCTGCCGTCTAAGCGCGGTCTCGCCGGCTTCGCCAAGCGCGGCGAATCGGCGGAATAGGCCACACATCCGGGCGCTCCGAGGGCTGGTAGGCGTCTGTCGCCTCCTCGCCTTCATTCTGAGCTCAGCGAAGGATCTCGCCGTGCGATCCGTGCCAACCGACACTTCGGGATTCCTCGCATCCGCTCGGAATGACTCTGCGGATGGCTTCGCGACCCGCGGTGGAGCTACCAGGTCAGCATCAAGCCCAGCGCCCCCGCCGGACCGGCGAAGTCCGACTGGAAGTCGGCGGAGCCGAAGTCGTTGAAGGTGACCTCGAGCTTGGCACTCCGGTACATCGCTTCGGCGAAAAAGCCGAGCCGCTCGCCGACGGCGGCATCGAGACCCACCACCGCGTAGTAGCCGAACTCGTCGTCGACCTCCGGTCCGCCGGCAAACGGCCTCAGCCCCCCCTCGAACTGGGCGTCGGCGAACACGAAGGAGCCGCCCAACCCCAGGTAGGGCTGCGCTTTCCCGTTTTCATTGAAGTGCCAGGCCAGGCCGAGATCGACGGGAGTCGCCTCGAGGCGAAACAAAGCGCCGCTGGCGACCTGAGCGAACTCGTCGAAGAACGAGGCGCGAACCTCGAAGTCGAAGTTCTCGCCCACGTCCATGCCCAATCGAATCGTGAACCCCTCGTCGCTGTCTGCCTGTTCGGTGTCCCAGGTGGCGATGCCCACGCCGATTCCACCCGCCCAGGCCGGAACGGACATCAACAGAGCCAAACCGACGATGACTGCTAGCTTTTTCATCTCAACCTCCCTTGGTTCCGTACGCGGATGTCCGGCTACGTCCAGCCAGGGGGTGTTTCCGGACCGATTCGTGCCTAACTATGCATCACCAATAGTACTTTATGTCAAGGGCATGGGGGACACCTTTCCCATCACTCTTTGGAAACGGGCGTTGGCGGCGATCGGCAGGCCAATCCTTCAGGGGGACGGCTCGGGACGGCAGAAAGCGGGCCCAAGGCCCGCGCAGAGTCGGCGTCAAGCTCCTGGCAGGATGCCCCGAACCTCCGGGAACCTGTCGGCGATCTGGCGCGGGGTGAGCGACGCCGGGTTCTTGCGCAGCAGCTTGAGGATCGACTTGGCCGCCTTGCCACTGCCCCGCTTGGAGATCAGCGCATCGGCGGCCCGGTAGTAGGCCCCTTCGGTGGCCAGACGGGAGCGCCACGTCGGCTCCCCGGTCGGGTCGGGATCCGCCTCGATCGAGTAGACCCTGCGGATGTCTCCAAGCGAGAGCGGCTCGTGGCGGTGTGATGCCGCCAGGGCCACCACATGTGCCGCCAGGTTGAGGACGTCCGGGTTCGCGCCCGAGTACCCGGCACGCTCGAGAAGCGCTCGGGCCGCGACTCCCTGCGCCAGAAGATCGGCGAGCAGCAGGCTCGAGGCCTCGGCCTTCGAGCCGTGCAGGGGATGCCCCTCGATCTGGGGAAGGCCGCCGCCGAGGAGCTGCTGCCAGAAGAGAACCGTCCGCTGATCGCCCCAGGCCGAAAGCGCAATCTCGCCATTCAACAGGCGCGCCGGCAATCCGTAGGGCACCGCCAGCTCGAGCGCCTCCCAATCGGTGCGGGACAGCAGCACAACCGAGAGCGGCACCGCTTCGCCGTACCATTTGGCGAAGTCCTCGGCCAGGAGCGCGAAGCGGAACTGGACGTGGGATGCGCGGTCGAGCGCGCCGGGTGAATAGCGCACCAGCGCCCGCAGGTCGCCGACGTCGAGGAGATACGGAAGCGGCTTGGCCTGATTGCCCTGCGCGCGCGACGGCGGTTCGGCCGAAACCAAAACGAGCGTGGCCACCAGAGTGGCAATCGAGGCGAAGAGCGAGGCGAACCGCGGGCGTCGTTCCACCGGCCGAGTTTAGCTAACATACGTTCCATGAAGGCCTTTCGGATCGAAAAACATGGCGGCCCCGAGGTCTTGCGGTGGGTCGATGAGCCGACACCCGAGCCGGCCGCCGACGAAGTCCTGGTCAGGGTGCGGGCCTGCGCCCTCAACCGTCTCGATCTCTGGGTCAGGAACGGCGTCGAGGGGCACAAGTTCCCGCTGCCACTGATTCCGGGATCGGAAGTGGCCGGCGAGATCGCGGCGGTTGGATCCGCGGTCGAGGGCCTCGAGGTCGGCGCCGACACCCTGGTGGCGCCGGGAGTGTCGTGCGGAGTCTGCGATCGCTGTGCCGACGGCGACGACATGCTCTGCTCGCGGTACGGCATTCTGGGGGAGCACCGCGACGGCGGCTACGCGGAGTACCTAAGCGTGCCCCGGCGCAACATTCTGCCGCTGCCGAAGGGTCTCACCCACGCCGAAGCGGCGGCGATCCCGCTGGTCTTTCTGACCGCCTGGCACATGCTCGCCGAGCGAGCCCGACTCCAGCCGCTGGAAGACATCCTCGTTCACGCCGCGGGTTCGGGCGTCTCGAGCGCGGGAATCCAGATCGCGAAGCTCCTGGGGGCTCGGCACATCTTCGCGACGGCTTCGAGCGAAGACAAGCTCGAGCGCGCCCGAGCGCTCGGGGCGACCCACACGATCGACTACACCAACGAGGATTTCGCCCAGGTCGTCCGCGAGGCCACCGGCGGCAAGGGCGTCGAGGTGGTTCTCGACCACGTCGGTGGCAGGACCTTCGAGGACAGCTTCAAGGCCATGGCCTGGGCCGGGCGGATCGTGATCTGTGGGTCGACGACCGACCATCTCGCCCGCATCAATCTGCGAGCCGTGTTCTACAAGAGCCTCTCCGTGCTGGGCTCGACGATGGGCCGGCAATCCGAGCTCCGGCACCTGTTGCGCTTCGTCGAAGGCGGCCAGCTGGCGCCGGTGATCGACCGCACTGTGCCGCTCGCGCACGCGCCCGAAGCCCAACGAATGCTCGAAGCGCGCGAGGTCTTCGGCAAGATCGTGCTCACAACTTAGTGTCGACGCCCGCGCCGAGAGTCGCGCTCGCAGCGGCCGTGATTCTCTCCGGCTCGGCGGCTCTGGTCTACGAAGTCGTCTGGAGTCGCCAGCTCTCGGTGTTCCTGGGGATCACGATTCGTGCCGAAGCGGTCGTTCTGGCGGCGTTCATGATCGGGCTCACGCTGGGCAGCCGATACCTCGGCACGCTCGCCGACAAAGCCGGGCGGCCGCTGGCGCTGTTTGCCGGCCTCGAGTCCGCTATCGGCGCCTACGGTCTGGTGAGCGCTTTCCTTCTGCCGGCGCTGGCGCCCTGGTACGCCCGCATCGCGAGCCCGCTCGAGCTCTCGACCGCGTCGGGAGACCTCACCCGCTTCGCGGTCGCGGCCGTGGCACTCCTCTTGCCGACCTTCTTGATGGGGGGAACGATTCCGGCTCTGGTGCGCGGCCTGCTGGAGCGTGAGGAGACCGGCGAAAGCTCCGTCGGCGCGGTCGTCGGCCGGGTCTACGCCCTCAACACGCTCGGCGCGGCGCTGGGAGCGTTCGCGGCCGGATTCCTCTTGCTACCCGCGCTCGGCACAACATGGACATTGCTCGCCGCCGCGGCGATCAACCTGCTGGTAGCGATCGCGGCAGGTCTAGCGAGCCGCGGCGAATCCGGAGGCGCGACCCCAGCCGACCGCGGCGCCCGGTCGGAGGCGGCGGACCCGTCTGTTCGGCCCGACCGGCAGGCCACGCTGATCGGATTCGGGATCTTCGGGGCCGCGGCGCTTGCGATCCAGCTGGGCTGGGTCCAGGCGCTGAGTCAAATCCTGGGCTCGAGCGTCTATGCCTTCGCGCTGACACTGTCGGGCTACCTCGCGGGCCTGGCGCTCGGGGGCTTCGCCTTCACGCTCTGGACGACGCGCCGGCGACCACCTCCGGCACTCGGCGCCTGGATCGCGACGGCCGCCGGCGTGGCCGTCGTTCTCGGACTCGTCGGTTTCGATCGGTTGCCGCGGCTCTTTCTCATGGCATTTCGTTGGAACCTCGAGACCCGGTTGGGCTGGCTGGTGGCGTTCTCGTTTCTGGTCGCGTGGTGCCTGATGCTCGTCCCCACGACCCTGTTCGGTTTTCTGTCCCCGCTCCTGGCCAACGACTGCGCCCGACGGCGGTCGGTCGGGCGCGACGTCGGCGCCGCCTACGCCGTCAACACGGCCGGCACCACGGCCGGGGTCATGTTCGCCGGCTTCTGGCTGTTGCCCCAGGTCGGCCTCCAGAACACGCTGCTGCTCGGTTCCCTGGGCCTGGTCGTTTGCGGATCGGTTCTGCTGCTCGCCCGCCGGCCGCGACCCGGGCGCGCCCGTGCCAAGGCGTTCGTGCTTTCGGCCGTGTTTCTCGCCGCCATCGCACTGGCACCGCGATGGGATCCGGCCCTCACGACCAGTGGGCCGTTCATCAACGCCAGCCGCATACTCGACTTGCCCGACGGCGAGGATTTCCGGGCGGCGATGCGCGACCGGAATCGAGTTCTCTACTACGCGGAGAGTGCGGTCGGCTCGGTCTCGGTACGAGACGTAGGCGCTGATCGGTTGCTGGTGATCAACGGCAAGACCGACGGCAGCCGACTCGGCGATCGGCGCACCCAGCTCGCGCTCGGCCACCTGCCGGCGCTGCTCCATCCCGAGCCCGAAGAGGTGCTGGTCGTCGGCTTCGGCACCGGCATGACTCCGGCCGCGGTTTCGGCCCACCCCGAAGTCCGCCGAATCGACGTCATCGAGATCTCGCCCGAGGTGATCGAAGCGTCCAGGTACTTTGCCGCCGAAAATCGAAGCGTTCTGTTCGACCCTCGGCTGCGCCTCCACGATGCCGACGCCCGCAACTTCCTGCTCGCCAGCCCGGATCACTGGGACCTGATCATCTCGGAGCCGTCGAACCCGTGGATCAGGGGCGTTGCGAACCTGTTCACCCTCGAGTACTTCGAACTGGCTCGCGGACACCTGGCTCCCGGTGGGGTCATGGGCCAGTGGTTCCAGAGCTACGGAATGTCGAGCGACGATCTGCGCTCTATCGTCCGTACCTTTACCGACGTCTTCGCCTACGTGACCGTCTGGTCGCCCCAACCCGGGGACCTGATCCTGGTCGGCAGCGAGGCGCCGCACGCGTTCGAGGCGAGCCGGTTGCTCCGGATCGAGCGACTGCCCGAGATCGCGCAGGACCTCGACGCGGCGGGCTGGCAAGGCGCCGACTCGTTCGTCCGCATGCTGCTGCAGGATGCGGCAACCAGTGCCACTTTCGGCAAGGAGGTGCCCGCCAACACCGACGAGCGACCCCGGGTCGAGTTCAACGCTCCGCGGCATCTGTACCGGGAGACCACCTTCGACAACCTGCTCGGCCTGATCGAACATGCCTCCGAGCGGCAGGCGGTCGCGCCGCTGGCGGGAAGCCTCGATCCGGAATCTGGCGGAATCGGTCGCACGGGACCCGGCGTTCCGGCCACAATAGTCCCCGAGGTCAGGGTGCGCTGGTCGGCGCTGCGTTCCGCCGACCCGACGCCGCTTCCGACCCTGGTCGTGAATCTGCGCACCGTCGTCCGCGTGTGGACGCGAGCCGGAGAGGTGGAGGTCGAGGTACTTCGCGAGGCCGAATCTCTCGATCGCACCCGGCTCGAAGAGCGCATCGAGAGCCTGACCGAAGGACCGATCGAGTCGTGGGCGGCGGGCGGGCTCACGGATGGTACGCCGGTTCTGGTCGGAAGGACAAGAGACGGGTCCGAGGCCGGCCTCGCGTGGGGGTGCCCGAGTTGGCAGGAGTCGAGGCGGCTGTATGTCGCCGTCGCGGCGCCGGAGGTGGTCGACCGGGTGATGGAGACGGTGCTGTGTGTAGACGGATGAGGTTCCATAACCGTCTCCCTTCGCTCGGCGCGAGGGTAGCCTCCGTCCCGCCGCTACCTACCCGGCTTTTCTCGTAGCGGCAAGGAGCGCGTCGACGACGGCGAGGCGGCAGGCAATCCGCGCAGGGGGCTGATGGCGATACACTTCTCCCCGTGCTCAACGAAGATCTGACGGATCGTGTCGCGCTGGTTACCGGGGCGTCGAGCGGCCTGGGTTTCGCGGCGGCCGCGGCTCTGGCGAGGAGAGGTGCCCGCGTGGCGATCTCCAGCCGCGGCGGTGCCAAGCTGAAGCGCGCCGAGGAAGTGCTGAGCCGGACGGCGCCCGAGGTGGTCGCCTATCCGGCAGACGTGCGCAAGCCCGAGGCCCTCGAGGACCTGGTGTCGGACACAGAAGAGACCCTGGGGCCTGTGGACATCCTGGTCGCCAACGGCGGCGGCCCCCGGGTCAAGCCGGCCGCCGAGCTCGACGACGCCGACTGGGAGGAAGCGCTACCGCTCGTATTCCTTTTCATCCCGAGGCTGTGCAGGCTGGTGCTCCCAGGGATGCTGCGACGAGGCTGGGGACGGATCGTCGCGATCAACTCGGTTTCGACCAAGCAGCCGATTCCGGATCTGGCCATCTCGAACACTCTGCGCCCGGCGGTCGTCGGGTATCTCAAGACGCTCTCTCAGGAGGTCGCGAACAAAGGCGTGACGGTCAACGCGGTGCTACCCGGCTACACAAAGACCGCGCGTCAGCTCGAGATCGCCGAGGGCGTGGCGGCGCAGCGCGGAGTCGCGGTCAAGGACATCCTGGCGGAGCGCGGAGCCGACTTCCCGATCAACCGGATGGCGGAGCCGGAGGAGATCGGAGAGGTCGTGGGGTTCCTGTGCAGCCCTGCGGCTTCGTACATGACCGGACAGTCGATCACGGTCGACGGCGGCTACGCGCGCAGCCTCCTCTAGCACTTCATGGTGACCACGGGAACGCCCTGGTGGCGGCGAGACTGGCGCAGCGAACCGCCCGAGGAGCTGGCTCTGTCGATCGTGGTGCCGGTCTACAACGAACGCTACCTGGCGGCGATACTGCTGAAGCGCCTGTTCGAGCTCGAGCTTCCCTACGTCTCCCGTTTTGAGATCCTGGTGGTCGACGACGGTTCCACCGACGGCACGAGCGCGCTTCTCACGGAGGTCGCAGCGGCCAACCCCGAGCGCATGCGGCTGACGCTGCACCAAGAGAACCAGGGCAAGGGCGCCGCGATCCGTACCGGAATCGAGCAAGCGACCGGAGACCTGATCGTGATCCAGGACGCCGACCTCGAATACGACCCGCGCGATCTCGCCCGGCTGATCGAACCGTTCATCCAGGACGGCGCCGACGTCGTCTACGGCTCGCGGTTCCTGTCCGCCGAGCGCCGGCGGGTGCTCTATTTCCGCCACGAGCTCGGCAACCGGCTGATCACCTTCATGAGCAACTGTTTCACGGATCTCAATCTCACTGACGTCGAGACCTGCTACAAGATGTTCCGCGCGCCACTTCTCCAGTCGCTGCCGCTGCGCTCGAACGACTTCGCGGTCGAGATCGAAGTCACCGCGAAGATCGCCAAGCGGCGCTGGGTGTTGTACGAGGTGCCGATCTCCTACAGCGGCCGGACCTATCGCGAGGGCAAGAAGATCGGACCCGGAGACGGCTTCCGGGCGCTGTGGGCGGTGCTCAAGTTCTGGGTGGTCGACGACCTCTACAAGCAAGACGCCTACGGCGGCAACATCCTCCACAACCTGGAGCGCGCCCAGCGCTTCAACGGCTGGATGGCGAGTGCGCTCGAGCCGTGGATCGGCAGCCGGGTGCTCGAGATCGGCGCAGGTATCGGCAACATCACCGGCTGGATGATCCCTCGCGACCGCTACGTCGCGAGCGATATCAACGAGAACTACCTCCACTACCTGACCAACTTCGCGGGCGGCAAGCCCTACCTGGACGTGGCGCGGGTGGACCTCGAAGACACCGAGACGTTTGCCGCGCTCGGAGCCGATTTCGATACCGTGCTCTGTCTCAACGTCCTGGAGCACGTCCGGGATCCTCTGGCGGCGCTTCGCAACATCTACTCGATACTCGAGCCCGGGGGCCGCGCGGTGATCTACGTTCCCGCCGGCCAGTGGCTCTATTCGTCCCTCGACGACGCGCTCGAGCACCGCTGCCGCTACGGCCGCGACCAGCTCCGCGAAGAGCTCGAAAGCTGCGGCTTCGAGGTGGAGCATCTCCAGAGCTTCAATCGGGCTTCGCTTCCCGGATGGCTGTGGAACGGCAAGCTCCTCCGGCGGCGCGGCTTCAGCCGGATCCAGCTCAAGCTCTTCGACGTGATGGTCCCGATCCTGTCGCGGGTGGACAGGTTGATCCCCTGGCCCGGCCTGGGCCTGATCGCAGTTGGGAAGAAGACCGATCCGGCTTGACCGGTATCGGAACGACGATCACAATACCGATCGAGACGCTCGCGTCTCGTTTTCCCCTGCAAGCCCAGGTTTCAGCCGACCTCATGCGCCACTTCTTGCGAAGACTCGGGCTGCTGCCCTATTTGCTGAGCGGACGGCCGGTCTTCAACGGGCCGCTCTACCGCGAGGCGGAGCTGGCTCGGCTGGCGAACCTGTTCGCGCATGCCGACCTCGATCGCTGGCGAGGGCTTCGAGTGCTCGAGGTCGGAGCCGGCCTCGGACATCTGGGTGACGCGCTTCGCCAGGTCGGTTTCGACGTCACCTCGAGCGACGGCCGGCCCGAGCATGTCGAGAAGATGCGTGCCGCGGGCAAGGAGGCGGTGGTCATCGACCTGGACGCCATCGAACCCGAACAGCTGACCGGCTACGACCTGGTTCTCTCGTTCGGCGTCCTCTATCACCTGGCGGAGCCGGAGCGGTTTCTGAACCTGTGCGGCGAGCATGCGCGCGTGCTGCTCCTCGAAACGGCGGTCCTGGACCGAACCGAACCGGTCCTGCAGATGGTCCGCGAATCCCGCGGCCGCCGCGGCCAGGATCAGGCGCTGGACTCGAAGGCGTGCCGGCCGAGTCCGGCCTGGGTCGAAGAGACCTGTCGCACCGCCGGCTTCGATTCGGTCCGCGACATCTCGACGCCACTCGCCAACTGGAGCGTCGGTATCTTCGACTGGGAAGCCCGCGACGACGGTAGCTTCAAACGCGACGGCCTCAACTTCAGGAAGATGTGGATCTGCGAGAAGACATGAAGCAGGTAGTGCGCAGGGTCATCGACCGCAAAGGCCGAATCAAGGTCCTGGAACTGCCCGACGCGCACCTCGGAGCGGACCAGGTTCTGGTCGAGAGCCACTTCTCACTGATCAGCTCCGGAACCGAGCTCAGCACGATCAGGAAGACGCCGGCCGAGCTGGTACGCCAAACGGTCGCCGACCCGTGGATGCGGGACGTGGTCAAGCAGACCATCCTCTCGGCCGGCCTGTCGCAAACCGCCGGACGAGTCTGGCAGGAGCTGATCATGCCCCGTGAGATCGGCTATAGCGGCGCCGGCCGGGTGCTCGCCCTGGGCGATGACGTCGAGGGGTTCCGGGTGGGCGACAAGGTGGCCTATGCGGCGACCGGACACGCCGAAGTCGTGGCCCCGACGATCAATCACATTGTGCCGGTGCCCGAGAGCGTCGACCTTCGTCACGCGGCGTTCGTCACCGTGGGCGGGATCGCTCTGCACGCCGTCCGCCGCGCCGAGGTCGAGCTCGGCGAGACCGTGGTCGTCTACGGCCTGGGCCTGATCGGGCAGATCTGCGCGATGATCGCCAAGGCCGCCGGCGCCGTCGTCATCGGAATCGACATCTCGGCCGAACGCCTGGCCACTGCGAGAAGCGCGGGCGTCGACGTCACGCTCGACCCGGCCGACGACGACGTCTCGCGCCGGGTCATGGACGCGACCGCCAAGAACGGCGCCGACAAGACGATCATCTGCGCGAGCTCGAGCTCTTCGGAGATCATCAACTCGGCGATGGAAATCACGCGTCGCCAGGGAGTCGTGGTGATCGTCGGCTACGTCAAGCTGGATATCCATCCCAAGAACTTCCTGTACCGGGAGATCGACCTGCGCTACTCACGCGCCTACGGTCCCGGGAGCTACCACCGGGCGTACGAGAACCGGAGCGTCGACTACCCCTTCGCCTACGTGCGTTGGACCGAGAAGCGCAATCTCGCCGAAGTTATCCGGCTGATCGGCAGCGGCGACCTGAATCTGGAGAGCCTGATCGGTGCGAGCTATCCGATCGACCGGGCGCAAGACGCCTTCACCGCGATTGCCGAAGGGAAGCTGGGAGGGATCGCCGCACTTCTCGAGTACGACGGCCTCGAATCCGGCGACGACAGACGAACGGTCCCGGTCCGGCCTCGCCCCAAGGCCGGCGGCAAGGTCGGGATCTCGATCATCGGAGTCGGCAATCACGTCCTCGGCCACCACCTGCCCCACCTAAAATCGATCGAGGGCGTGGAGATCCGCGGGCTGGCGTCGGCCACGGGCAAGAACGCCGCCATGGTCGCCGAACGCTATGGGGCGACGACCATCACGACCGACGTCGACGAGCTGCTCGCGGACCCGGACACCGACGGAGTCCTGATCTGCTCGAGCCAGCCGGAGCACTTCGGCCATCTCCGTGCCGCGATCGCGGCGGGCAAGGCAGTCTACGTCGAAAAGCCCATGGTCACGAGGCTGGATCAGTTCACCCAGATCGCGCGTTTGATGTCCCAGGACCCGGTGCCGTTCACCCTGGGCTTGAACCGCCGCTATTCGCCGATGGTTGCAAAACTCCGAGAACTCCTGACCGAGCCCATCGAGACGGTGAGTTATCAGGTCAACCTGCCGTTCGTGCCACCCGACCACTGGTCGCTGGACGAGGTGGACGGCGCCGGGCGTCTGATCGCGGAGGGCGAGCATTTTCTCGATGTCTGCAACCTGCTCGTGGGCACGCAGCCGCTCACTGTCTACGCCCGGTCTCTGGGCGAGGCGCCCGACGATCTGCGCGCACTCTGCAACTGCGCACTCACGGTGCACTACGACGGTGCTGTCGCGAACGTGGTCATCAACGAGTCCGCTGCTGCGGGAGTGCCGCGCGAGCGGGTGACGGTCACCGCCAAGGGTCAGACCGCCACTCTGGAGGACTTCGCCGAGCTCGAATATCGCGGCAGACGCAAGAAGAGCCTCGGCCGGAGCACCAACAAGCAGATGGGACACGCGGAAGCGCTGTCGGCCTTCGTGGGCCATCTGCGCGGTGCAACCGGCGGCCCCGAGATGCTCGATTGGGAGGGCGCGCGCCGGGCGACGGCCACGATCTTCGCCGCCCAGGAGAGCATCCGCTCCGGCCAGCCGGTCGATCTCCGGGTGTTCATGAACGCGCTTCTCTCGGACGACTCGGCTCAAGACGACGGCTAGGACGATGGCGGAGAGCGCCGAGCCCGCGGATGCCAGCTCGGGCCGAAGACCCACGCAATGGTGGCGTTGGGTTCTGGGCCTCGGGATCCTCGCCACGATGATCGGAGTCGTCGGACCGGGTCAGCTGTTCGAGACGTTCGCCCGCATCGATCCCGGGCCGGCGATCGCGGTGATCGGCCTGTCGCTGGTCTGGCTCGGACTCGCCGGCCTCAACGTCTGGGTCCTCCTTCGCCCGATGACTCCGATCCGGCTATCGGTCTTTCTGCCGGTCTACGCAACCAGCTGGGCCGCCTCGCAGCTTCTGCCGGGCCAGCTCGGCGACGCCACCCAGGTGTTGTTGCTCCGAAAGCACGGCGTCCCCGCGGCTCAGAGCGGCGCCGCGTATCTGGTCGACAAGGCGGCGAGCTTCGCCTGGATGTCGCTGGTGGCGCTCTACGGCGTCGGCCGCTACACGCCGGGACTGAGCGAACGCCTGGACACAGCCCGCTTGGCGACATTCTTACTTGCCGGCGTCGTGGCGGTCGGACTCGGGATCGTCGTGGCACTCAGGCTTCCCGCCCGAGACGGCGGGCTCGCCGCTCGCCTGCAGGGCCTCCTGCGGCACACGCTCGCGGAGCTCGGCGGCATGCGCGGGCATCCTGGCGCGCTGGCACTGAACCTCTCCCTGACCCTGATCAAATGGGCGGTGATGGCCGCGATGTACGTCGGCGCGTTTCGCGCCTTCGGCACCGTAATCGCCGTCGAGCCGGCGGCGATCGTCCCGGTGATGAGCTCGCTGGTCGGTTATCTGCCGATCACGGTGGGCGGCGCTGGAACGATGGAGATCACCGGGATCTATCTCTTCGGCCGGCTGGGAATCGAGGCGGCAACGGTGCTGGCGGTGTATCTCTTCTTTCGGGTCGAGCTCCTGGTAATCGCCCTGCTCTTGGCGATCGTCGGAGGCGGTCCCGGCACCGGTTCGGCACGTGGCGGCTAGAGCCGTTGGTCACCCGCTTTCTGCTAGGGTAAATCGTCTGCCCGACTCCTCCGGAAACCTCGATTGAATCGAAAGTTTTTCTCGCTGCTGGCCCTGACTGCGGTCCTGGCCGCCTGCGGCCGATCGGACACGCCGCGCCTGTTCTTCCTGGGCATAGACGGCGCCTCGTGGGTGGTCATGGGCCCGATGCTCGATGCCGGAGAGCTGCCGAATTTCGCGCGGCTGCGTCGCGAGGGCGCGGTGATGCCGGACTTCGAGACCATGGAGCCGACCTCGAGTCCGGTGGTGTGGACGACAGTGGCCACCGGAAGGGATCCCGAGGACCACGGCATTGGCGGCTTCACCGATACCTTGCCGTCCGGTGACGTGATCCCGGTCTCCGGAAACTCCCGCAAGTCCAAGGCGATCTGGGAGATCGCCACCGAGCGCGGCAAGAGCGTCGGCGTCATCGGCTGGTGGGCGAGCTGGCCGGCCGAGGAGGTCAACGGCTACGTGATCAGCGATCACGCCAACCCGGCGCTATCCGAGCTGTTTCTCAAGGACAGGCGCTACTGGACCGCGGATCCCGAGGAACTCGCCAAGCTCCGCCGGGACTTCTATCCCCTGGACATCGCGCCAACGCTCGCTGCCAGCTGGCTCGACAAGGACGAGTTCCCGTTCGAGGACGTGCAGCTCCGCTCGAAGATCAGCGACGAACAGGTCAAGCGCCTGCAATGGGCACCGTGGAACCAGCGCACCTACTACTCCTTCTGGAAGACCGTCTACACGATCGACTTCCCGCTCTTCCGGATCGCGATGGACCTCCTCGAGGAGCGGCCTGTGGACCTGCAGATGCTGTATCTGCGAGGACCGGATCCGGTGCAGCACTACGCCTGGCATCTGGTCGAGCCCGAGAAGTTCGTGCGCCAGTCGCAGAACTACGAGCGCGATCGAGGACTGGTCGAGGGGGTCTATCGCTATCTCGACGGCTTCCTGGGCGAGCTCCTGGACCGCCTCGACCCCAACACCTGGCTCATCGTGGCTTCGGACCACGGCGCCGAGCCGCGCGAAGACTCGATGGAACCTGGCACCGGCGGACGCCCAGGCACCCACGGCAGGGACGCCAGGGGCGTTCTCTTTCTGTGGGGACCGCACGTGCGCGAGGGTATGACGCTGGACAGGGGGACTCCCTGGGACCTGATGCCGACGATGGCCTGGCTGCTGGACCTGCCGGTGTCGGCCGAGCTGCCGGGCAACAGTCTGACCGAGGCTTTCGAGACGGAGTTCGTCGATCGAAAACCGGTGAAGATGACAGGAGGCTACGGTCCGAGGGAAGCTCTCCCGAGTCTCACCTCGGACGTCGACGAGAAGATGCTCGAGAGCCTGCGGGCGCTGGGCTACATCGACTAGTGACCGCTTCGGCCTGAAGTCCGGCACGGGCACGCGACCATGCGATTCGCCATCGACATCCTCCACCCGGCTCACGTTCACTTCTTTCGCAACTTCATCGGTGAGATGACCGGCCGCGGCCACGAGTTCCTGGTCACGGTGCGCGAGAAGGAGTTCACGGGTGAGCTCCTCGATGGATACGGCATCGAGCATGTCTCGATCAGCAGACAGGCGCGTGGCAGCTTGGGCTTGGCCAAGGAGCTCGCGCTGCGGACCTGGAAGTTCCGCGGTCTGGCGAAGCGGTTCGGAGCCGACTTCCTGCTCGGCATCATGGGGCCCACGATCGCACTGGCCGGCAAAACCCTGTCCTCCAAGACGGTGGTCTTCTATGACACCGAGATGGCCACGGTCACCAACTGGTTCGCCTACCCGCTCGCCGACGCGGTGGTGACGCCCACCTGCTACTCCGGCAAGGTTGGCGGCAATCACGTCACCTACTCCGGCTATCACGAACTCGCCTACCTGCACCCCGACCGCTTCACCCCCGACCGCCGGGTGCTCGCAGACGCGGGGCTCGACGGCGAGCTGCCGATCTACGTGGTCCGTTTCGTCTCGTGGGAAGCGAGTCACGACATCGGCGAGAAGGGCTTCTCGATCGCTCAAAAGCGGCGGCTGATCGAGCTCTTGAGTACGCGTGGCCAGGTACTGCTGACGTCGGAAGGGCCGCTTCCGGAGGGACTCGAGAGCTACCGGTCCCGCGTGCCGATCGGGGACATCCATCATGCACTCGCGTGTGCGGATCTTCTGGTCGGCGAGAGCGCGACGATGGCTTCGGAGGCCGCGGTTCTGGGCACCCATGCCCTGTTCGTGTCAAAGACCGGCCGCGGCTACACCGACGAGCAGGAGCGCGACTACGGGCTGGTGCACAACTTCAGCGATGCCGAGGCCGAGAAAGCTCTCGCCGAGGTGGAGACTCTGCTGGCTCTCGGAGATCTCAAGGGAGATGCCAGCAGGAGAAGAGAGCGGCTGCTCGCGGACAAGATCGACGTCACCGGTTGGATGGTGGACTACTTCGAGCGGGATGCGCGGAGCCCGCAGCGTTCATGACCGCTCGAGCAGATCGTCGAAAGCGTCCGTCGGATCGGACCGAGCGGAGAGTCGAGCGACGCGGGCATACTTGCGGTATGTCGAGGAGCGAGACGCGAGTACCGGGCCGAGGCGACGGGCGATCTCGACTGGATGCCGAGCGGCCCATGGATGCCGCGGGCTAATGTGCGGGATCGCGGGCTACACCGGAGCCGAAGAGGCCGGACTCCTGCGCCGGATGACCGACGCGATCCGCCATCGCGGGCCGGACGCCGAGGGCTTCCTCGAGCACTGCGACATACACCTCGGCTGCCGCCGGCTGCGGGTAATCGATCTCCCGGGCGGTGATCAGCCGATCTTCAACGAAGATCGAACCATCGGCGTCGTCTACAACGGCGAGATCTACAACTACCGCGAGCTGCGGGCAGAGCTTCGCGAGCGCGGCCACGAGCTGTCCACGAAATCCGACACCGAATGCATCGTCCATCTCTACGAGGACGAGGGCCCCGACTGTTGCCGGCGTCTCGAAGGCATGTTCGCCTTCGCTCTCCTCGACATGCGCCGGCCGGAGAGCCCGAAGCTTCTGATCGCGCGCGATCAGGTCGGGATCAAGCCGCTCGTCTACCACTGGGACGGCCGGCGTCTGGTGTTCGCCTCCGAGGCCAAGAGCGTTCTCCTCCACCCGTCGGTTTCGGCCGAGCTCGACGCGGATGCCCTCCACCAGCTCCTCAACGTCCGTTTCGTTGCCGCCCCCCAGACGATGTTCCTGGGCATTCGACAGCTTCCGCCGGGCCACTACCTGACACTGACAAACGGCCTCCTGGAGGAGCGCCGGTATCACCAATGGAGTTTCCAAAGCCACGGCGGATCGAGCTTCGATGGCTCCCGTGAAGATGCGGCCGAGGGGTTCCTCGAGTCGCTGGCGCGCTGCCTCGACCGGCAGATGGTCGCAGATGTGCCGCTCGGGATTTTTCTGTCGGGCGGTCTCGACTCGAGCGCGCTTCTGGCCGGCGCGCGGCGCGCGGGCCATTCGGGCCGGCTCGAGACGTTCACCCTCGGCTTCAACGAGCCCACCGACGAGCTGGGTGATGCCGAGCTCGTCGCGCGGCACTTCGACACCGAGCACCACCCCACCAGCCTCTCGGCCGAGCCGCTCGCGCTCTTCCCACGCATCGTTCACCACGCCGAGATGCCCAAGGTCAATGCCGCCCAGGGTTATTACCTGTCGCGGTTCGCCCGAAAACGGGTCACGGTGGCGCTGTCCGGCCTCGGCGGCGACGAGCTCTTCCTGGGCTACGACATCTACCGGTATCTGGAACCGGGCAGGTTCCTGGTCGACGGACCGCTCGCTCCGGTTCTGGCCCTGGCCCGGCCGCTCTTCGACGGCATGGCGAGGTTATTCGACCGCCTCTCCGGGCCTCGCGGCGAGAATCCGCGCCGCATGATCGAGCTGCTGGCGTCGGCGGACGATCCGATGCGCTACTACCTGACCCTACGAAACAGCTGGGACCTGGGGGATGCTACGGCCGGCAAGCTCTACCGAGGCGGCTGGCGGTCGCGGATCGGCCGGACTACGCGCCAGGCCCTCGAGCCCTACTTCGATCGGCCTGACCTGCCCGTGGTGGAACAGGTTCAGTGGGCCGAGTTCCGCGCCAAGATGGTCGACGACTTCCTGCTCAATGAAGATCGCATGTCGATGGCGAGCTCCCTCGAGGTCCGGGTTCCCCTCCTCGACGTGGACATGGTCGACTTCGCCTTCTCGCTCCCGCTGGCCCTCAGATTCGAGGGTCGGCGCAACAAGCCGGTCATGAAGCGCGCCTTGAGCCCGCTTCTGCCGCCCGAGATCCTACGCAAGAAGAAATGGGGATTCACCTTCAATCCGTACGAGCAGTTCCGCAAAGACCTGGGCGCGGTGTGCGAGCGAGAGCTGACCCGAAGCTTCATCGAGGCCCAAGGGGTCTTTCGCTACGAATTCGTGCGCCGTATCCTGGAGGCCAAGCCGTCGCCGCTCCTGCGCTGGCATTACTTCATGCTCTGGCAGATCCTGGGCCTGAAGTTCTGGCAGGAGCTGTTCCTCGAGGGGACAGGATACGAGGAGATCGAAGACCGCATCCGGCGGGAGTCGGCCGCGTGAGCGAGGCGACGTCCCACGAACGGGTCGCCGAGGTCCTCGAGGCGACGTTGGCCTACTCCCGGGCCGAGGGCTACGCCGGCTACAACAAGCACGATGGGCTCAACAGCCCGATCCTGGCCCCGATTCTGGGGTGGGCCAAGTGGCCTCGGCTGGCGGGAACGCAGCTGGTCATGCGGTTTCCCTGGAATCTGCGGCCGGCTCTGCGAGTCCCCAAGACGCGGAACGCCAAGGGCCAGGGGCTGTTCGCGAGCGCGTATCTCGATCTCTGGGAACGGCGCGCCCGTAGCGAAGACCTCGATCGGGCGATCGAGCGTCTCGATTGGCTCCTCGAGCATCCCGCGGCGGGCTTCCCGGGTATGTCCTGGGGGTATCCCTACCCGTGGCAGGACGTCGGCTTCTATGCCCCGAAGCTCTTTCCGAATCGAGTCGTGACCTGCTGGATCGGCTTCGCCCTCGTCGCGGCGGCCAGAGCGACCGGCGAGCAGCGTTACCTCGATGCGCTGCCCCGCATTGCCGAGTTCCTGACCACGACACCGAACGTGCTTGAAGACAACTCCCGCATGAAATGCTACAGCTACGTCCCGGATCCGCGAGTCACCTGGGCGGTGATGGACGTGCCGGCCCTGGTCGGGGCGTTTCTGGCCGAGGCGGCCGGCATCGTCGATCTCCAAGCTGCCAGCGAAGCCACCAGACTCCTGAACTGGGTCGCCGACAAGCAGACCGACTACGGCGCCTGGCACTACACGCACCCGCCCGGCGATTCCCACATCGTTCACGACAACTACCATTCGGCGATCATCCTCGACTGCTTCGACCGTTACCGCGAAGCCACCGGCGACGACCGCTTCGACGAGGTGTACCGCCAAGGGCTGCGCTTTTACAGCGACGAGCTGGTCTCCGCCGAGGGGGCGCCGCGGTGGATGAGTGACCGCGAGCATCCCTACGACATCCACGGCGCGGCGTCGGGCATCCTCTGCCTCGCTCGCGCCGGTCGACGGTTCCCCGGGTACCGCGAGCTCGCCGAGCGAATGGTCTCCTGGACCCTCCGGCACATGTACGACCCGAGGGGGTATTTCTACTACCAAAAGCGGCCCGGGGGCACCCGCAGGTTTCTCCTCATGCGCTGGGCCAACGCCTGGATGAGCCACGCGCTGGCGTACTATCTGCGGGCGACCGGCGGCTCGGTCGTAAACACCCAATGAGTGCTCGCTCTTTCAGCTTTCCGCTCGGCCTGGACTCCAAGATCTCCGGACCCGAGCGCCTCTATATCCGGGTCTTCGGCACCCCGATCCTGGGACTGAGAATCCGGGCGCGATATCTCCTGCCGGTGCTTCGTGACCTCGAGCGAGAACCATTCCGGGTGATCGCCGATGCCGGGAGCGGTCGAGGACTGTTCGCTCTCCATCTCGCGCGGCGCTTCCCCGAGGCACAAGTCACCGGATTGGACATCGACGAGGATCAGGTCGAACGCAACAACTCGATCGCTACGCGGCTCGGGTACGGGAACTGCTCCTTCCGGATCCAGGACGTGACACGCCTCGACGAGGGCCCACCGTCCGACTTCATTCTCTCGACCGACAACCTCGAGCACCTCGAAGACGACCGCCGGCAGTGTGGGGTGTTCTTCAGATCGCTCGAGCCCGGAGGCCGGATCCTCATCCACACGCCGCACGAGACCCGCAAGGTCTTCGGGCTGAAGCGGCAGAACTTCATGGGCATCGAGGGACACGTACGCCCCGGCTACACGGTGCCGGGACTCTCCGCGATGCTCGAAGAAGCGGGCTTCGAGATAGAGCAGGGCTTCCACAGCTACGGCTCGTTCGAGACGCTGGCCAACGACATCTCGTATTTGATTACCGGCGGCCGCGAGAAGAGAAGATGGCTTTACGCGGCGGCCTTTCCAGGGCTGCTCCTGCTGTCTCGGCTCGGCCGCCTCTCCAAGCCCCGCGAAGGCAGCGGCGTCGTGATCCTGGCCCGCAAGCCGAAGTCGGAACCGGCATCGGTGGCGCGGACGTGAGCAGCGATCTCCAGCGTGTTCGTTCCTTCTGGGAAGACCACGTCAACAACGAGTACTACACTCGACACGCTCGCGGCTCGAGGGCGTACTTCGCCGAGATCGAGCGCCGGCGCTACAAGTTCCACTACCACCTCCCGGAGCTCTTCGAGCGGATCCGGTCACACGGGACCGAAGGCAAGCGGCTGCTGGAGATCGGCTGTGGGATCGGGATCGATACGCTGCGGCTCGCCAAGCTCGGATTCCGAGAGGTCGTGGCGGCGGACCTGACCGAGACCGCCATAGCGATCGCCTCCAAGCGCGCCCGACATGAGGGTATCGCCAATGTCCGGTTCGTAACCGCCAACGCGGAAAGCCTCGAGTTTTCGGAGGGCGCCTTCGATGCGATCTATTCGTTCGGAGTCATCCATCACACCGCCGACATCGGCCGGGCGGTCGCGGAGATCCACCGTGTGCTGGCTCCCGGAGGACGGGCCTACGTGATGATCTACCACCGTCGCAGCCTGGTCGCCGCCGTTCATGAACTGTTTCGGCTGCCCTACGAATCGCCGAAGGATCTCGAGGACGAGTGCCCAGTGGTGCTGCGCCACTCCAGGGCCGAAGCCGAGCATCTCTTCGGCGACTTCGACCGGGTCGAGATCCACGCCGACTACCCCTTCACCTACGGCATGCGTTTCGTCTCGTGGGCGGTCCCGAAGGCGCTCCAGCGCGGCCTCGGCCGGCTCATCGGCTGGCACCTCATGATCGAGGCGAGCAAAACCGTCTAGCTCGGCGACCGCTACGGCTTTTCGAAGACGTAGCCGACGCGGCGACCGAAATAGCCCGCGGTTCTCAGCGCCGCGAAGACCGCCTTCGCCGGCCAGCGAACGAAGAACGGATACCCGTCCAGCCATACGTCGGGAGGCGAGATGCTGGACGCGAAGCGCTTCGGCACCAACCCGGCCTGGCGGCCCATGCGCCGGATCTCCAGCGGCGAGAAAAGATGGACGTAGCCGTAGTGCAGCGCGTCGTCTCGCCTCATCTTCCAGATTCCAGCGGCGTACGGCAGGCACCACCAGTTGGGCACGGTAACCACTACGTGCCCGCCGGAGCGAGTCGTACGCGCCATTTCGTCGATCGAGGCCTGGCGGGCTTCCGGCGTGGGCAGATGGTCGACGGTGGACATCGACACCGAAAGATCGAAGCCGCCGTCTTCGAACGGCAGCGCGGTGGCGTCCGCATATTGAAACTCGAACTTGCGTGCCAGGTCGGGATGAAGCTCCTCGTCCACGATCTCCCGGGCGACGTCCAGTGATTCCTGACTGATGTCGATCGAGATCCAGTGCTCGACCTTCCGCGCGTAGTAGATCTCGTCGACCGGGAACGAGCAGCCGATATTGAGAATCCTCTTGCCGTGGACTCCGACATGCTCCATGAGTGTGTAGTCGCTCCGCATCTTCGAGTACATGTAGGTGTACTGGTCCCGGGGATCGTCGTCTCGGAACTTGTAGGCCATCTGCTCATAGGCCTCGAGCGCGGCCGGGGCGATGGAGCCGCGTGCCTGTCCGTTCTCGAGAGAGGTGCTCTGGTCAGTCATCCAATTTGCTCCGCCGCGTCGCCGACTGATTGGCGAGCTCGAGCTTGCGGACCTTTTCGAGCAGCGACTCGATCAACTTTCGGTTCGAGTCGATCAGGTCGGCGACCAGCCCGACCGTGAAGGTCGTGAAGCCGATGAGAATCAGGACTCCGCCCAGGATCAGGGACTGGAGATGACCACCGCCGCCGTCGGTGAAGTAAAAGTAGAGAAAACGAGCTACCGGCACGAGGCCGGCTACGAAGATCACCGTTCCGACAAAAGTGAACACCTTGAGCGGCTGATACATCGTATAGCTGCGAACCATCGTGGTCACCGAACGAACCACGAACTGGGGAATGCTCTTGGACAGCCGGGACGGCCTGACGTCGGGGTTGACCCCGATCGGCACCGAGACCACGGCCATGCCGTCGTGACCCGCCTGAATCACGGTTTCGATCGTGTAGCTGAAGCTGGTGACGATGTTGAGCTTGAGCGCCGCGGAGCGCGACAGGGCGCGGAAGCCCGATACGGCGTCCGGAACCTTGGTCCCGGAGAGCCGGCGCACGACCCCGCTACCGAGCCGCTGGAGCAGCTTCTTGATCCAGGAAAAACCGGCGATCGTGCCGGTCTGGCGGTCCCCGATGACGACGTCGGCACGGCCCTCGAGAATCGGCTGAACCAGCTTGGGAATGTCCGCTCCCACGTACTGGTTGTCCGCGTCGGTGTTGACGATGATGTCGGCGCCAAGCTCGAGGCAGGTGTCGAGACCGGTCCGAAACGCACGGGCGAGCCCTCTGTTCTTGGTGTGCCGAACGACGTGGTCGGCACCAGCTTCGCGGGCGACCGTCTCTGTGCCGTCACTGCTGCCGTCGTCGACCACGAGCACGCGAACGCTCTCCACACCCGGGATCTCACGAGGGATATCCGCAATCGCGGCCGGCAGGCTTCCAGCTTCGTTATAGGCAGGGATCTGAACGATGAGGTTCACGGGCGGCAGTGATCCTAGCAGTGCCGGGTCCGCGTGAGCCAGCAAGCCAGGTAGGCGATCACCCCCTGCTGCTACCATCCGAAGGCACGCTCGGAGTAGTGTCCAACGCTCGTGCGGACCCGACCTACGATCTCGATGCAGCGCACCGTAGCCAGACGCTGGCTTGCAGCCCTTCTGCTCACGAGCGCCCTTCTGAACGCGACCCCCTTGTGGTGGGGGCTGCCCGCCGATCCCGGCTGGGCCTTCGACGAGATTACTCCCAGGAACGTGGCCGGAGCCTGGCCGGCGCGCTACCCGCCTGGCCATCGCTATGTTCTCGCAGGCCTGTATGGACCGCTCGAGTCTCTCTACGACGCCGGTCTTCTGAGGGGTGACCCCTACCAGGGAAGGTTTCTGGCCGGGCGAGCGCTCTCGGTCCTGATGGCGACTCTGACCGTTCTGCTGGCCTATCGCGTCGCTCGGACGCTACACGTGCGGCGCCGGGGGGCGCTCCTGGGGGCGGCCCTTCTGGCGCTCGGACCGACGTTCGTTTACTACGCCAAAACCGCGAACCTCGATGCTCCCTATCTGTTCTGGTTCGCCCTCGCGCTGCTCCTCTTCGTGAGGGCGCTTCGAAAGCGCAGAGCGGTCGACTTCGCTCTCTTCGCCGCCACCGGCGTCTTCAGTTTCTGCACCAAAGACCAAGCCGCGTTTCTGTACGTCCTGACGCCGGTCGCTCTACTCACACCGCTGGTCGCCGAGCGCGCTCGAGCGGGCTCGGCTCGAACGCGAGCGCTTATTGCTACGCTCCTCGATCCGCGCATGTTGATCGCGGCGGCCGCGGCGCTCGGCACGTTTGCCCTGGTCTACAAAGGCGTCTTCGGAGCAAGGGAATTCGAACGACACTTCGAGCTTCTGACCACCGCCGACTACGAAGCCGGACGCCAACACGCGAACGCCATCGCGGGATACGCCTCGTTTACATGGCAATCGGTCGTCAACCTGTGGTTCGTGATGAGCGGCCCGGCGTGTCTGGCCGCCGTCGTGGGGCTGTGGCTGGCTCTCGTCTCCAAGCCGCGTCCATCGTTGATGCTGGCGCCGCTCCTCCTAGTGGTGCCCTACCAGATCGGCCTGATGGTCTTCGTAGGTCTCGCCTACGATCGCCATCTACTGCCGATCGCGCTCGTGGCGGCCGTCTTCGGCGGCGTGGCGCTCGACCGGCTACTCTCCTGGGAGAGCCTCCCCAGAGCTCTGAGGCGAGCCGCGGTCGCCTTCGTTCTCATCCTGGCGTTCGCGCGTGCGGCGTCCTTCGACGCCATGATGGCGGCCGACCCTCGTTACTCGGCGGAGGCCTGGATCGAGGAGCTCGATCCGGAAACCAGAATCGTAGGCCTGGGCCACGAGCCCTCCCTTCCTCGCGGCATCTCGACCATCACCCACCCTTTCCAGCCCGAGTTCGTCGGCCGCATTCGGCTTCTGCCCGGGGCCTTTCACGATTGCTGGACGCTGCGCGCGTTGGACGCGGAGTGGATCGTGCCGAGTCACGCGAGCCAGCTCGAGGGACCCGGAGTCAACTACGAACCGGCCAAGCGATTTGCGAACCCGTTCGCGAATCGGCTGAACCGTACCGGCGGAGCGGTCACCAACCTCGACAAGATCCCACGCAACGTCACGATCTGGAGGCGAAACGACGACCCCTGCCTCGAGCGCAGTGACATCGGGCGCTTGCTCGCAGCGCTGGCGGGCGGGTCCGAGAGCTGGACTTCGGGGACCGCTCAACGGGCGGTGGCGGCCGGCGGCCCGGGCAGGGAATTGGGCTCGAACCGGATGCGAGTCTTGCGAGCCACTCGGGATCTGCGCACCCGAGGCGTCGACCCGATCGGGATTCTGGTCGACAACCGCGCCGCCTACCCTCGCTCGTTCGAGCTCGAGCTCGCGACCGCGGCCCCTGGTGACGTGTACCCGATCCAGGTGTCCATTCGCGGCGCGGCCGGAACCGAGCGTCACGCATTGATCGCACCGGGCAAGACCTGGGTTTCGCTACCGGTCGCCGCGCCGGGCGGACTCGAGCTGTTCGTGCTCTCGTCCGACAAAGAGTGGATCAACAGCGCCCGCGACCCGCGGTTGGTGGGTCCAAAACTGACCGAGGCACCCGGCCTCGTCGGGGAGCGGCGCGCCTTCTTGCGAGAGCTCTCGGGCCTCGCTGACGGGTCGCTCGAGATCAACCCCGCACTGGTGGCCGACAGCGTCCTCACCGCCGGCCGGCCGTGGACCGAGGACCTCGCCACGGCCGGGCTGAGCACCCACCAAAGACTCACGACGATCGCCGCGGTCGCCGCCCGCAATCCGAGCGAGATCGATCGCGCGGTCGACATTCGCCTCGGGCTACCGTCGCCCGAGACCCCAACGCCGACCATCATCGCGCTCGGGGGCGTCCCCCGGCGGACCAGCGGGGGCGCCGCTGCAATGAGTGCCCGAGGCAGGACTCGCGGGATCCGGCTCGGCACCGTACCGGCCGGCACAAATCGGCTCTTCCTGTTGCAGCCGACCCACACCGCCGGACCGGCACCGAAGCTACTCGAGTTGCAGTGGCGCCCAGCCGAGACGCGCGAAGCGCTCCATCGGCGCATGGCGGAGCTGCAGACGGCCGGCGCGGCCGAGCGCGATCTCTTCGTCCGCGAGGTGCGTCAGGGACTCTACGAGGGCGTCTCGGTCAACGACTCCAGTACCGGAAGTGGGTCCGATTTCTACCTCGGCGCATCCAGCGACAACTGGATCGGAGCGGCACAGCCCGCCGGTCTGGTGCTCACGAACCCCGCGCAGCGGACCATGGCCGCCTGGATCGACCTCGTTTGTCCGAAAGCGCCGGCGGCCCGGGGCATCCGGGCCTTCGTCGACGGTGGTGAGTCGGTGCGCTCGATCACTTGCGACCAGCCGGGCCGTATCCGGGTTCCGATCGGCACCGTGGGCGGCGGCCTGGATCGACTCGTGCTGATCTGGACCGACCGGACTTGGAGTCCGGGCCCGAGCGATCCCCGCTCGCTCGCCGTTCAGATTCCGCGCGTGCGGTGGCGACGAAACGAGGGCGACAAGTAGACCGTTCGGTTACCAGGCCTTCCAGTCCTCCGGCTCGCTCTGAGCCGGCGTCTCGATGTCCGCGTCCACAGCGGGCTCCCGAGCAGGCTCGGCGACCGCCTTCTTCGGTCGGCTTCGGCGCCGTATCGCCCTTGCCGGCTTGCTGACGGCTCTTGCGGTTATCTTCCGCGCCGCCTTACGGCCTGGCACCCGGCGAACCGTCGACCCGCCGGCGGTCTCGGTCACCTCCGAAAGCCATCCGAGGGTCGACTCCAGAGTCTCGGAGTTCAGGCTGTAGAAGCGCTCCCGCCCCGATCGCTCTTCGCGGACCAGCGTGCCCTCGCGCAGGATCCTGAGATGCTTCGAGACCGCCGGCCGGCTGATCGAGGGAAAGTGGCCGGCGATCATCCGAACCGGTAACGGGCCGGCGGCGAGCAGATTCACGATCTCGCGCCGGGTGGGATCCGAAAGCCCACGAAAGGGGTCAGTGATGTCGACGGGCGCCGGCACGCCCCGAGTATAGAACCGAGTTCGGTAACTGTCGAGTTACCTAATGAGCCCCTGCGGGCGAGTTTTCGAACAGAAAGAGGCGCCCTGCAGGCTCGAAGCCCAGTTCGCCGGCCAGGGTCCTGGATGCGACGTTCCAGGAGTGCGCGCCCCAGACCGCCGACTTGCCACGAGAGCGCATTCGATCTGCCAGGAATCCGACCGTGGCCGCCGCCAGGCCGCGGCGGCGATAACCCTCGGCGGTGTTGATCGAGATGTCCCACAGCGTGTCGGTCTCGCACGCGACGTAGCAGAAGGACACCGCCCGTCCGTCGACCCAGGCCGCGGCCAGGTCTGTGCGCTCGAGAGCCTCCCAGAGCTCGTCCGCGAGCGGACCCGGCAGGTGCTCGAGATCCGCTGCGGTGGCGGCGCCAGGCAGCCGGATGTCGGCCCCAGAGACTCTCTCAGGTGTCGAGAGGCCGCCCGCCGGCTCGCGAAAGATGTCGGCCTCGGTCGCGTTCCAGGTTGCGAGGGCCAACCGGGCATCGGATGTGAAGCCCTTCGGAATCACCACCGCCCATTCTCCGGACTCTTGGTGACCGCCGATGTCCGAGAATGCTTCGAGCACCAGCGCTTCGGAGGCCGCGCCGCCGATACCCCCGAGCCGGAGCCGGTCCGATCGGATCGCGTACCCGCGCTCGTCGCCGAACAGTCGGCACTCTCGATCCAGCAGTGCCGCTCGCGCTTCGATCCAGACCGGATGATCGGGAACGATCTCGAGCAGTACCTGTCTTAGCCGATCGGTACACATGAGCGGCAACCTAGCACTCACGCGGGGTTTCGGCGTCGGATACCATCGCGCGATGGGATCCGCTCTCGGGCTCGTGTGCATCGGCCTCGCAATCGCCGGCGGCTGCCGACAGGCGCCCTCCCTCGAGGCCGCCGCGAGTCCGAGCGGGTCTCCCACTGCCAAGGCAAGACCGTTCGTGCGCGTGCTCGGCTCGGTTCAGGACGGCGGCTTTCCGCATGCCGCGTGCAACGGCGAAGCCTGCCGGAGAGCGCGCTCCGAAGCCAACCCGCGATACATCGCCAGCGTCGCCCTTGTGCTGCCCGAATCCGGGAAAGTCTACCTCTTCGACGCGACGCCGGACGTGCGCGAGCAGCTCGGGCTTCTCGACGACGTACGCGGTTCACTGCCCAACGGGGTCGACCGCGATCCGGTCGACGGCATCTTTCTCAGCCACGCCCACATGGGCCACTACCTCGGCCTCGCGTTCTTCGGCTACGAAGCGGTACACACTCGGGAAATGCCGCTCTATGTGACTCCCAGCATGGCGTCGTTCTTGAGCGAGAACGGCCCCTGGAGTCAGCTGGTCGGTAAGGACAACGTCTATATCCAGGAGATTCCTTCGGGCGCCAAGGTCGAGCTCGAGGAGGGTATCTCGGTGACCATGGTGCCGTCGCCGCATCGGGAGGAGTACTCCGATACGGTCGGATTCCTGATCCGGAGCCCGGAGCGTGGAGTACTGTTCGTACCGGACACCGACGCCTGGCGGCATTGGTCACCCACGATCGAGGACTGGCTGGCGCAAGCCGACGTCGCCCTCCTCGACGGCACATTCTTCTCCCGGGACGAGCTTCCCAACCGGTCGATCGCCGAGATCGGTCACCCGCTGGTCACCGAGACGCTCGAGCGGTTCGAGGATCTGGTCTCCGGCGGCAAAGAGATTCTCTTCACCCACATGAACCACTCGAATCCGATCCTCCTCGACAACTCGAGCGAGGCTCGAAGGGTCACGGACGCCGGTTTCGAGATCGCGCGCGAAGGTATGGAGTTCGGCCTGTGAGCGACGCCGACGAAGCCCTCTACTTCCGGCAGCTCCTCGCCGGGCGACAGGTGGCGACCACGCACCCGGTCGCCGGGCAGATGGCCAACTTCATGTATCTGCTGGGCGACGTCGAGACTCGGAAAGCGTTCATCGTGGATCCCGCGTGGGATGTCCAGAGCCTGATCGACACCGCGAGTGCTGACGGCTACGAGATCGCCGGCGCCCTGGTGACCCATTACCATCCGGACCATGTCGGCGGAGATCTCTTCGGGCTCTCGGTCGAGGGTCTGGCGCGCCTCCTCGAACACAAGGGCGTTCCGGTCTACGTCAACAAGAACGAAGCCGATGGCTTGATGCAAGTGACCGGACTCTCGGAGTCGGATCTGCGCCGCGTGGAGAGTGACGAAACGGTCACCATCGGCAAGATCCCGATTCGCTGCCTTCATACGCCCGGACACACACCGGGCAGCCAGTGCTTTCTGATCGGCGACCGGCTGGTCGCTGGCGACACCCTGTTCGTTCAGGGCTGTGGCCGCGTAGATCTCCCGGGCGGGAATCCCGACCAGATGTACGAGAGCCTCACCCAGAAGCTGGCCAAGCTCCCGGTCGAGACGGTGCTTTACCCCGGGCACCACTACGGCCCGACCGAGACCTCGACGATCGGTGCGGAGCTCGACAACAACGTCTATCTCAAGATCAAGAGCTTGGAGGATTGGCGGCAGCTGATGGGGCGGTAGAGGGGCAGCGAAGCTAGCCGTGTCTGGGGCCCGCGTCGGCGGATCGACTCCGTCGAGTGCGGCACGAGACGACCGACCGAGGGACGCGACACCGGGGTCTTGGCCTGCAATGCACTGATCGGCGAATCGAAGCCGGTCGGCTGGTTCGTGACAAATGGCGCCTGTGGTTGAGCCGACCTCTCTCGACCCACCCCTTGACACCACCAACCGAACATTGAAACATACGTTTGATTCAAACGTACGATTGAATCAGGAGGCAACGTATGGCAGAGACCCTCGAGACCAAGACACCGACCGAGACACCGGCCGGGCACGAGGCGGGCCGTGCCTCGGACACCCGGACCAAGCTCCTGGACACAGCGGAGCATCTGTTCGCCCACGAAGGGGTCGATCGAGCCTCTTTGCGCTCGATCACGCAGGCGGCCGGGGCCAATCTGGCCGCGGTCCACTACCACTTCGGCTCGAAAGAGGCCCTGGTCCGCGAGGTGCTGGCGCGGCGCCTGAGTCCGCTCAACCGGCGCCGGCTCGAGCTCCTCGACGAAGTCGAGCGAGCGAGCGAAAGCCCCGCACTCGAGGCGATCGTGCACGCCTTCGTGCGGCCGGCCTTGGAGATGGTTCAAAGGGAGCGCGGCGGGCACGCGTTCGCCCGCTTCGTCTGCCGCACCTTTACCGAGCCCGACGAGGGGTTTCGTGACCTGGTCATGGACCAATTTCGCGAAATCGCCGATCGGTTTTCGGCCGCGCTACATCGCGCGCTCCCGGACCTACCGCGTGAGGAGCTCTTCTGGCGCTTTCATTTCATGGTCGGCTCGATGGTCCACACGGCCGGCATGGGCTTCGTCGCTCACCGCCTTTCCGGCGGGCTCTGCGACCCGACCGACGTCGACGGACTCGTCGACCGGCTGGTCGCGTTCCTGAGCGGCGGTCTTCAGGCGGAGACGAGCTCCCGTGCGAGCTAATCTTCTGCTTGCTTCGCTCTTCGCTCTGGTGAGCTGCGCCGGCGCTCAGGCTCCCGAGACGGCAGGCACCACGGCCGCGCTCGCTCCTGAGCAATGGCAGGCCGCGACGGGCGCGGATACCGCCGACCCGGCCGGGGCGGGAGTCGACGCCATGTGGTGGCAGGGGTTCGAAGATCCCCGGCTCGACCGACTGATCGAGATCGCGCTCGAGTCGAACCGCGATCTCCGGTCGGCGGCCGCCCGGCTCGACGCCGCCTTCGCGCAGGCGCGCATCGCCGGAGCCCAGCTCAAACCGCAAGCAGGGCTTTCGGTGAACGGGAACCGGAGCAGACAGAACTTCATCGGTCTGCCGATTCCGGGTGCCGAGGGCGGGGTCCTGAGCAACACTTCGACCAGCATCGGCGCCGTGCTCAACGTGTCGTGGGAAGTCGATCTCTGGGGGCGGGTTCGGGCCGGCCGAGACGCCGCCGAGAGTCGCGCCGAGGCCGCGCTGTTCGATCTGGCAGGCGCCGGCCTGTCGGTCTCGGGGCAGGTCGCCAAGGCATGGTTCGCGTTTCTCGAGAGCGCCAGCCAGGTGGATCTGGCCGCCGAGACGCTCGACAACCGGAGACGAGTCCGGGAGCGGATCGAGCGCCGGTACCGGTCCGGGCTGCGCACCGCGCTGGAGCTGAGACTGGCGATCTCAAACGAAGAGAACTCGGCCGCCGTTCTCGCCGGCCGCGAGCGCCTGCACGACCTGACTCGCCGCCAACTCGAGGCGCTGCTCGCCCGGGAGCCCAGCGCTCTGGCGCTTCTGGACGAGGTCGAGTCCGGCACCGCGGAGCTCCCGGACCTGCCGCGGCCGCCGATGCCGGACCTGCCGATCGACGCCCTGCGACGGCGTCCCGACCTGCGTGCCTCGGAGAGCCGCCTTGCCGCGGCCGGCCTCGACGTCGCGGCCGCGCGCCGCATGCTCTATCCGCAGTTGACCCTGACCGGCTCGACCGGCAGGTCCAGCAATCAACTCGAAGACCTCGTGGAGAGCGACTTCTCGATCTGGAGCGTTGCCGCGGGAATCCTGCAGCCATTGTTCCAAGGCGGCCGTCTGCGGGCGGGCGTCGACCTGGCCAAAGCCGGCCGGCGCGATCTCCTGGCCCGACATGAGGGCGCCGTCATTCGAGCGATCACCGACGTTGAGGGCCAGCTCGCGGCCGACGGCCTTCTTGCCAGCCAGTACGCCGCGACCAAGGCCGCGACCGAAGCCGCCACCGCCGCTCGCGACCTCGCCGAGAACCGCTACTTCGCCGGCCTCTCGGACTACCTGGCGGTTCTGGCGGCGGAGGCCAGCGCGACCACTGCCGCGAGCCAACTTCTCGACATCGAACGGCAGCGGCTCGGCCAACGGGTCGACCTCTACCTCGCGCTCGGAGGCGGTCTGCCACTGCCTCCGAGCACTGAAGACAATCCCGGGGATCCGGGCCGGGCCGTTGCCGACCTGGCGGAGCCCGCGGAAGACACCGAGGATCTGAAATGACGAAACGATTCCGAGTCCTGCTGCCGATTCTCGTGATCCTGGGCAGCGTCGCCGTGGCCGCGATGATCGTCCGGGCGAGACCGGCGGTCGAACGCATCGAGGCGCGGGCGCAGCCCCCGCTCGTCCGCGTGATTCAGGTCACGCGCGAGGCGATACCCCTCAACGTGACCTCGAGCGGGGTCGTCAAGGCCGCCTCGCAATCGACCCTGGTGGCCCAGGTCGGTGCGCGAGTCGCGAGCCTCTCGGCCGACTTCGCCGAGGGATCCTTTTTTCGGAAGGGCCAGGTGCTGGCCCGTCTCGATCCCCGCGATTTCGAGCTTGCAGTGACCCAGGCCGAAGCGCGGGTGGCGCAAGCCGAGGTGCAACTCGAGCGCGAGCAGGCCGAGGTCGAGATGGCGATCGAGGAGTGGACCGAGCTGGGGTCGGGAGAGCCAGCGACCCTGGTCCTCCGAGAGCCGCAACTCGCTCAGGCCAGGGCGGAGGTCAAGGCTTCTCGAGCCAGCCTCGAGCAAGCGCGGCTGCAGCTCGAACGCTCGGTGATCCGGGCACCGTACGCGGGTCGCGTCCAGAGGAAGCTCGTCGACGTCGGCCAGTACGTGAATCCGGGCAGTCCACTGGCGGAGGTCTACTCCACAGATCGTGCCGAAATCGATCTGAAAGTCCCCCAGGACGAGCTGGCGTTTCTCCAGGTGTCTCTGGGAAGGCCAAGCGGCCCTCAGCCGGCGGTGAGACTCAACGGCCGGATCGGGACGACATCCGTTTCCTGGCCCGCGCGGATCGTGCGCACGGGAAGCCAGATCGATCCGCAAACGCGCATGGTCTCGTTGATCGCAGAGATCGACGATCCGTTCTCTCTCGCAGACAGTCATACCGCCCCGCTGCCGATGGGCCTGTATCTGGACGCGGAGATAGCCGGCAGAACGGCCGACGACGCGATTGCGCTACCGCGCGCGGCCCTGCGGGACGATTACCGCGTCCTCGTGGTCGACCCGGACAATCGGCTCGATATCCGCGACGTCGAGATTCTGAGGATCGGCACGCGTGAGGTGGTCGTCACCGCCGGACTCGAGAGCGGCGAGCAGGTTTGTATCTCGCCGCTGACGGCGGTTATCGAAGGCATGAGGGTGCGCGTCCAGAGCACCGACGAGCCGGTTCGGACCGCCACGCCAAAAGGAGATCTGTCGTGAACGGCGCGATCCGATGGTTCGCCCGCAACGGTGTGGCCGCCAACCTGTTGATGGTCTTCATCATCGTCACCGGCTTGATGACGGTCTTCGGCATCAAGCGGGAGGTTTTCCCTGAGTTCTCGATCGACATGATCACGATCGCGGTTCCCTACCCCGGCGCCGCGCCCGAAGAAGTCGAAGAGGGCGTCGTGGTCCGAGTCGAAGAGGCGATTCAGGATCTCGCCGGAATCGACGACATACGCTCCACCGCCTCGGAGAACGCCGCGGCGATCGTGGTCGAGGCCATGGACGGCGCCGACATCGAGCGCCTTCTGAACGACATTAAGGCCCGCGTGGACGCGATCGACACGTTTCCCGATGAGGCCGAGGAGCCGATCATCGAAGAGGTCATTCGACGCACCCAGGTCATCGAAGTGGCGGTCTCGGGCGATGCGGATGAGCGCTCGCTCAAGCGACTCGGCGAGCGCGTACGCGACGATCTTTCCAACCTGCCCGCGATTACCCAGGTGGAGTTGGTTGCCGCTCGCGCCTACGAGATCTCGATCGAGGTCAGTGAGCAGGATCTTCGCAGTTACGGCCTGACCTTCGACGAGGTCGCGTCCGCGGTACGCCGGTACTCGCTCGATCTGCCCGGGGGCAGGATTCGCAGTCGCGACGGCGAGATTCTCCTGCGAACCGAGGGACAGGCGTACGACCGGGCCGAGTTCGCGCGCGTACCACGTCGCCAACGTGGTCGATGGCTTCGCCGACACCGATCTCTGGGCGCGATTCAATGGCCGCCCTGCGGTGGTCGTGCAGGTCTTCCGCGTCGGTGAGCAGAGCGCCCTCGAGGTGGCCGACGCGGTCAAGAGCTATGTCGCCGGCGCACGGCGGAGAATGCCCGAAGGGATCTTTCTCGAGACCTGGCGGGACGAGACAGTGGTGCTGCGCGGCAGGCTCGAGCTGCTCACCAGGAACGGCCTCGCCGGCTTTGCTCTGGTGCTCCTGGTGCTGTCCTTGTTTCTGAAGCTGCGGTTGGCCGGCTGGGTGTCGGTCGGCATTCCAATCTCGTTTCTCGGCGCCGTGCTGTTCATGCCCGTGAACGACGTATCGCTCAATGTCATTTCCCTGTTCGCATTCATCGTCGTTCTCGGCATCGTCGTCGACGACGCCATCATCGTCGGCGAGAACATTTACACCGAGTACCAGTCCGGCCTCGAGGGCCTGGAGGCGGCGGAGGCCGGCGCTCTGGAAGTAGCCAAGCCGGTGGTCTTCGCCGTTCTGACCAGTGTCGCCGCCTTCTCTCCCCTCTTGGCGGTGTCGACCACCATGGGCAAGATCATGCGGGTGGTCCCGGTCATCGTGATCGCGACGCTCCTTTTCTCGCTCATCGAGTCGCTGTTCATTCTGCCCAACCATCTCTCCCATCTGAAGCACCCCAAGCCCGGGGAAGACCGGGAGCGGGGTCCCTGGAGCCGCCTCCAGCGCCGCCTGAGCACCGGGCTCGAGAGGCTGATCGAGACAACCTACCGGCCGACTCTCAAGTGGGCTATTCGCTGGCGCTACGCGACCGTGGCGATCGGTGTCGCCGGGCTGATCGTGACCTTCGCGGTGGTCCGAGGCGGATGGGTCAAGTTCAGCTTCTTTCCGGACGTCGAGGCCGACAACACGGCGGCGATGCTGACCATGCCACAGGGAACTCCGGCCGAGGTCACCGCCGACGGCGTCGAGCGGCTCGAGGCCGCGGCGCTCGAGCTCGCCGCCGAGATCGAAAACGAGACCGGAGACCGGGCGATCCGCCACGTACTATCCTCGGTGGGCGATCAACCCTACCGGGCCGCTCAGAACCGCGGTGTGACAGGCAGCGCGAGCTTCGATGCTCCTCACCTCGGAGAGGTCACACTCGAGCTGCAGCCAGCGGAGGAGCGATCGATCTCATCGACCGAGATCGCCGACCGCTGGCGCGGCAAAGTCGGTGAGATCCCGGACGTGGTCGAGCTGACCTACAGCTCGTCGATCTTCAGCTCGGGCGACGCCATCAACGTCGAGCTCTTCGGCCCCGATCTCGGCCATCTGACCGAGGTGGCACGAACACTCAAGGGCGAGCTGGCGGCTTACCCCGGCGTTCGCGACATCGCCGATTCGTTTCGAGCCGGCAAGCGGGAGATAGAACTCGAGCTCACTCGCGAGGCGGAACTCGCGGGCCTGAGCCAGGTCGACCTGGCTCGGCAGGTGCGTCAGGCGTTTTACGGCGAAGAGGCCCAACGCATCCAGCGTGGCCGCGATGACGTCAAGGTGATGGTCCGCTACCCCGAGGGAGACCGCAAGTCGCTCGCGGATCTCGAGTTGATGAGGATTCGCAACCCCGAGGGAGCGGAGGTGCCACTGGCGTCGGCGGCGAGGACCAGCATGAGCCGCGGGCCGGCCGCGATCAACCGCACCAATCGCAACCGGGTCGTCAACGTGACCGCGGACGTCGACGCGGAGATCGCGAATGCCAACGAGATCATCGCCGACCTCGACAACCGGGTGCTGCCGGGCGTTCTCGCGGACTACCCCGAGATCCGCTTCTCCTTCGAAGGCGAGCAGGAAGAGCAGCGCCAGACCATGCAGGATCTTTTTCGCGGCTTCGCAGTCGCGCTCCTGGTGATCTACGGCCTCCTGGCGATTCCGTTTCGCTCCTACCTGCAGCCACTCATCGTGATGAGCGCGATTCCGTTCGGACTGATCGGAGCAGTCTGGGGACACGTGCTGATGGGATTGGATCTGGCGATCCTCTCGATGTTCGGCATCGTTGCCCTTACCGGGGTGGTGGTCAACGACAGCCTGGTGCTGGTCGCCTTCATCAACCGATCGACCCGCCGCGGCTCGACTCTGCGCGAAGCCATCGAGCACGCCGGCGTCGCTCGATTCCGGCCGATTCTCTTGACCTCTCTCACCACCTTCGCCGGGCTGACGCCGCTGCTGCTCGAGAAGAGCATGCAGGCGCAGTTCTTGATCCCGATGGCTGTTTCGTTGGCTTTCGGTGTGCTGTTTGCTACATTTATTACGCTCATTCTCGTTCCGGCCCTGTACTCGATCGTCGAGGACGTACGCGAGGGTCTTTCCAGGTTCGTCTCGGCGGACCGCGAGGCGGGCGACGCACGGGAGGTCACCGCGTAGCGAGCGAGGCACGACGATCATGGAGATCCAGGGAAGACGAGCGACCGACGCCCTCCGGGCTGTCGACGGCGTGGTCGATTCGTACCTGCGGCACAGCAACCTGGGTGGCCGACGGATCGCCAACCTGGCGGCGACCATCGCGATCGAAAACTCCGGAGCCGGCTGGGGCTCGCTGCTTCTGAACGACGGCGAGGGCCTCAACCCCACGCTGGCGATTCAAGACGATCTCACCGCCGCGGACGCGGTCTTCGAAGGTGATGACGAGACCTATCTGCGTCGCGCCGAGGACACAGCCGAGCTGGTGGTCGCTGAGGGACGCATCGCCGCCCCGATCGTCCTCGACGGCCGGGTCAAAGGCGTCCTCTACCTGCGCAACTTCGACCAGCCGCCGAGCGAAGCGGTTCAGAAGCTAGCCAACAGCGTCGCCACGCGTATCGCGAGCCTGCTCAAGAACGCCGAGCTGCTCGAGGCTCTGGATCGAACCAAGGACGACATCCACGCGCTGGCCCAGTTGAGCGAGAGCTTCGCCGCCGGCCAACTGGGCAGCGATCAGCTCGAAGAGACCGTCATCAGAGCGACCAGTGGCACCCGCAGCGACGGTGGCGTGATCGGCCTGTTCTCCAGGGAAGGACGACTCGACGAGCGCTTCACGACCGGATTCGACGGCCAAGGCTTGATCGACGAGCTGCTTTCGGGAGAGGTCACACCGGAGGACCTGTCGATCGTCGAGAGTGGCCTGCCGGGGTCCGTGATCTTCGAGCCGCTCTCGCCGGACGTGCTCCACCGGCGCTCGAAGGGCAAGGCCGGAGGGTTTCTCGCGGTCTACCGGGATGTCTCAGTGCCTTACCGTCTGTCGGAGGGCTCCTTCATTCGCGCAATCGCCAACCTGCTCTCCGGTGCGCTGGCGCGCCGGGACTATTTCCGCCAGGCTTCCGAGGACGCGCTGACCTCCACCGGATCGCGGTTCGCGCTTCAACTCGAGCTGGCCGAGGCGGAGGCGCGCAGCCTGAAGACCGGTCTGCCGTTCACCATCCTGCTCGCCGACATCGACCAGTTCAAGGAGATCAACGACGACTACGGCCACTTGGTCGGGGACGAGGTCTTGAAAGACGTTGCCGAAGTTCTCCGTTGCCGTCTCCGGTCTCTCGACTCGGTTTCACGCTACGGCGGCGACGAGTTCGTCGTGCTGTTGCCGGACACGCGCCTGGAGCCCGCGACCGGGTTGGCGCAGGAGCTTCGCGAGTTGGTGGAGGCGAAGAGCTTCGCAGCGCTCGCCGACTCGGTCACGATCTCGATGGGAGTCGCCGAATACGGCACCGGACACACCGCGGCCGAGACGCTGCGGCGAGCAGACCTCGCGCTCTACCAGTCCAAGCAGCAGGGCAGGAACCGGGTCACCCAGTACAGCAGCGATTTGGAATGAGGCCCTATCTCGAACTTCTCGAGCGTATTCTCGAAGAGGGCACGGACCGACCCGACAGGACAGGCACCGGTACCCGCAGTGTGTTCGGACACCAGATGCGTTTCGCGCTCGAAGACGGTTTCCCACTGCTGACGACCAAGAAGCTCCACCTGCGATCCATCGTCCACGAGTTGCTTTGGTTTGTTCGGGGCGACACCAATATCGCGTACCTCAGAGACAACGGCGTCAAGATCTGGGACGCCTGGGCGGACGCCGACGGCGAGCTCGGCCCCGTGTACGGCGCCCAATGGCGCTCGTGGCGCACCGCCGAGGGCGGCACCGTCGACCAGATCGAGAGGCTCGTCCACGACCTGCGCGAGAATCCCGACTCGCGCCGCCATATCGTGAGCGCGTGGAACGTCGGCGAGATCGACAAGATGGCGCTGCCTCCCTGCCATGCGCTGTTTCAGTTCTACGTCGCCGAGGGTCGCCTTTCGTGCCAGCTCTACCAGCGTAGCGCCGACGTCTTCCTGGGCGTGCCGTTCAACATCGCGTCATACGCGCTGCTGACGTTGATGATCGCCCGCACTGTCGAGCTGGAGCCCGGGGACCTCGTCCTCACCCTGGGCGACGCCCACCTCTACTTCAACCACTTCGACCAGGCGCGAGCTCAGCTGGCGCGCGAGCCACGAGCCAGACCGGTCATGCGGCTCAACCCCGAAGTACGATCGGTTTTCGACTTCACCTACGAAGACTTCACTCTCGAGGACTACGATCCCCATCCCCACATCAAGGCGCCGATCTCGGTTTGAGGCTGTCGATCATCGTCGCGGTCGCCGAGAACGGCGTCATCGGCAGGGACAATCGAATCCCGTGGCGGCTTTCGGCCGATCTCAAGCGCTTCCGGTCGCTCACCACGGGACATTATCTGCTCATGGGTCGCTCGACCTTCGAGTCGATTGGCCGGCCACTTCCCGGGCGGACCACGATCGTCCTGAGTCGCGGAACGCCGGAGCTGCCCGGGAGCGTCCTACTCGCCGGAAGCCTGCCGGAAGCCGTGGCGATGGCGAAAGAGTCCGGGGAGACCGAGGCCTTCGTGGCCGGGGGGGCTGCGATCTACCGGGAAGCGCTGACGATCGCCGATCTCCTCTATCTCACCCGCGTGGCCGGCGACTACGAAGGCGATACGTTCTTCCCGGATTGGTCCAAGAAGGGCTGGAATCTGTTCGCGATCGAGACGTGCCCTCACAAAGAAGGCGAGCCGGCTGCGGTATTCGAGGTTTGGAGACGACGTCGGGGACACCTATCCTAGTGTCCTGTCCCAGTGATTCGCTACACAAATCTCGGGCCTTTCTGCACGCTGCCGGCGTTGCCACTCCTCAACATAGGCCCAGCTATGCTTGCGTCGTGGGCGCCTTGGCAGCGCACACCATGACCTCGAGCCTTATGCACCGAACCACTGGGACAGGACACTAGGTGTCCCCTCCCGACCTGGTGCGATCAGAATCCGCGCCGCACCGCCCAATGCAGCGTCAGGTCCGGCCCGTTCTCGAAATGCGCGACGTTCTCGGTCACGGCCGCGGTCATCCCGTACTTGCCGAGCCGCCATTGGAGGCCACCCGAGAGCTGCCAGATCTCGGAGTGCAGATCCTCGATCCGGATCCCGTCGAGGGGCGAGCCGGCGATCATCAACTGGACCACCCAGGAGACGCGGCGCCAACGCCGCTCCCAACCGGCGTAGATCCCGGGAATGAGGCGCTCGCCGAGTCCGAGGAGCTTCCACTCGCCCAGGTAGCGGAGGTTGAGGGCCGCGAAGCGGCAGCTGCGCCGTTTGCACCTCGAGACCTGTGCCTGTCCCGCGACGTCCACCGAGCCGCTGCTCCCGAATCGCTCGTCGTCGCCGAGTGGCAGCTTGATTGCGGCATCCCAGATCAGACGTCGCTCGTTCTTCGCGAGCCGTCGCTGTCCGCGGATGGCAAGCAGCGGGTCCGCCAGATCCAGGGACTGCTTCGGGTCCCGCAAGAGGTCGCCCTCCTCGAGCTGCAGGAAGACCGCCCGCTGGTCCTTGGGCACTCCGAGGCGCCCGTCCTGGTCGAACCCGGCGACGTCGTGGAACTCCTCCAAGAGTCCGTCCATCCACCCACCCTGGATCTCCAGGAACGGCAGCCGCACCTCGAGCTCGAGACCGTTCCCGAGTCCACGCCGTAATCGCAGCTCGGTGCGCAGGGACTCCCCGTCGATGAAGAAAAGCGGCTCGCCGTTCTCGCTTTCGCGCTCGACGCGAGCCAGAAACTCCGGGGTCACGGGCAGGCGCTCGGTGCGAGCCTCGAGCGCGCGCTGCACCGACTCCGAACGCGCAAAGGTGTTGGCCATCGAGACCATCACCTCGGCCTGCCAGGAGCCGGCCTCGAGCAGATCCAGCGGCAACGGCTCGACGGGCATGGCTCCGCCGGTAAGGAGAAACTGATCCGAAAGCCGGAGCGGCCCGGTGAACTCGAAATCCTCCGCCGCCGGGGCTCGGGACGCAAAGACCAGGACCAGCCCCACCAGGCACGCGAACCGGGTCGCCGACTTCCTCACGACCTGGTCAGCTGCCGGCGGACCTAAGATGCTCCAGCACCGCCTCGGCACTAGAAACGCCGATCTCGCGTCCGGGCTCGACGCCTAGATACTCGACCACTCCGTCGCGCACCACGGCTGCGTAGCGACGGCTTCTGACCCCGAGTCCGATAGCCGATAGATCGAGCGCCAGGCCCAAGCCGTCGGCGAGCTCGCCGTTGCCGTCCGCCAGGAAGCTCACGCACTCCGCAGCCCCGCGGTCGCGACCCCACGCATCCATCACGAAGGCGTCGTTGACTGCGACGCATGCGAGCTCGTCGACGCCGGCTTCGCGCAAGGCATCCGCAGAGGCCAGGAACCCCGGCAGGTGGACGTCCGAACACGCCGGCGTGAAGGCGCCCGGGACCGCAAAGAGCACCACTGTCCTAGCGGCGAAGAACTCGAGGGTCGAGACCGGCTCCACGCCTTCCGCGGTCTTCCGCCTCAGCGTCACGTCCGGAATCGAGCTGCCTGTCGCGAAAGTCATCCACTCTCCTGTTTCCAGGCCGCAGAGTGTATACGAGATGGTTTCGGGCTCGGTTCGGGGCCGGAGCGGATAAAATGTCCCGGTGAGAGAACTAGAGCATCTCATTCAGTCCTGGGACGGTATCGGCGTCCTGACGCGGTACGACGAGCCCACGGGTACCTGGATCTTCATCTGCATTCACGACAACTCCCTGGGAGCCGCGACCGGAGGCACGCGGATCCGGACCTACCCCACGCCTGCCGACGCACTTCGTGACGGCATGCGGCTGGCCGAGGGAATGACCCACAAGTGGGCGGCTGTGGATCTCGGCTTCGGCGGAGCCAAGGCGGTGCTGGCTGTGCCCGGCCCGATCGCCGGCGACGAGCGGCGCGGGCTGCTTCAGCGCTACGCCGGCCTGATCGAGATCCTGGGTGGCTCCTTCCTGACCGGCGAGGACATGGGCATCACGTCGGAGGACATGGAGTTCATATCCCGGCACACGAGCTATCTTCACGGCTTCGATGAGCACGGCAAGAAGGTGGACCCGAGCCCGTTTACGGCGCGCGGGGTCGTCACCGGAATCAAGGCCTCGCTCGCCCATCGCTACGGTGACGACTCGATCTCCGGCAAACGCGTGCTCGTCCAGGGTACAGGCAACGTCGGTGGACACCTCGTGCGGATGCTGGCCGAAGAGGGCGCCGAGATTCTGGTCGAGGACATCGACCGCGACCGAGCCCAGAGCCTCGCCGACGAGGTCGGCGCCCGAGTGATCGACAACGGCGACACCTACTCGACCGAATGCGATGTCTTTGCGCCGTGCGCGATCGGAGCGATCCTCAACCAGGACACGATTCCGAAACTCGCCTGCCCGATCGTCGCCGGCTCGGCCAACAACCAGCTGGCCGAGCATGACGACGTCGAGCGGCTGCGCGAGCGCGGCATCCTGTACGCGCCCGACTACATCGTCAACGCCGGCGGCGCCATCTCCTTCGCCCACATCGGCCGCGGGATCACCGCCCGCGATCGCCTGTTCGAGAAGGTCGACTCGATCGGATCGACGCTCGCCGAGATCCTCGCCGAAGCCGACGAGCGCGGCGAATCTTCTCTGGATGCCGCCGACCGCCGGGTGGCTCGGGTTCTGGCGCGCGCGCGGGCCTGATCCCTCTCGTTTCGGCGGGATTTCTCGCTCCGCTCGGAATGATCCGTTGTTGCGGCCTAGCTCTGTCTGGGCCGTCTCCGCCTCGAAGTGCGAAACACTGTCGGCTCGGAGACCCAGCGTTTCAGATCAGGGCGCCCAATCCGGGTCCGCTCCAGCGAAGAAAATCGTGTCGATCCATGGCACACATGCGCCCGATACTACCCAATCCCGAGGTCTCTCCAGCCACGTATAGTCCGGGCATGAAGGGGTCGGCGACCAGGTGCGCGGAGCTGTTATGCGCGGGCGTGATCGGGCTCCTTTGGGTCGGCTGCCTGCCCAAGTCACACACGGCGTTCCGGCTCCAGCCTCGCGGGCCGGAACCGCCTGGGGCCGCTGCCCTCCGGAGCGAAATCCTCGAGAGCCGTCCGCACGCGGCCGAGACGATCGATCACTGGATTCGCGAGGCGGGCGGATACGCGGAGCACCGGCTCTCGTTCGCTTCGATCGGCTACAACGCGCAGCACCAGAATCTCGTCGAAGCGACCTACTTCGAGCGGCGCACTCCGGGCCGGAAGGCCCTGGTGATCATTCTGCCGATCTGGGGCAGCTCCTCGTACCCCGGTCGCGCTCTCCTGCGCCAACTTCGCCGAGACGACGCAGTCGGAGACATGAGTTTTCTGCTCATTCACGGGCGCGAGTACCTTTTCGACTGGGAGGGAATGGCTCGGGCCTCTTCCGAGGCCGCGCTTCGCGGAACGCTCGCGACCTCGGTGGAAGCGATGCTCAACTCGATTCAGGACGCTCGCCGGCTCTTGACTTGGGCGGTCGAGCGGCCCGAGGTGGATCCAAGCCGCATCGCGATCGCGGGCTTCAGCTCTGGCGCGATCGTCGCGGCGATCACGATGGGGGTCGACCGGAGGATCGGAACCGGCGTGTTCGTCATGGGCGGGGCCGACCCTCACGAGATCTTCTCGACCTGCTCGAGCCATGCCCGCACGAGCAGGGAGGCAGTCCGCCGCAACCTGGGATGGTCGCTCGACCAGTTCAGGGCGACGCTCGAAGGACCGCTCTCGGCCATCAACCCCCGGCATTACGTCTCGTCGATCGATCCGGCCAATGTCCTGGTGGTCGAGGCCTCGGCCGACCGTTGCATCGGCGACAATCCCAGGCGCGAATTCTGGACCGCTCTCGGCCGGCCCGAGAAGATCTCGGTACTGGGCGGCCATCGCCACTCCTTCCTCTCGATGACACCGCTCGGCCGTCACTGGACGACCCGCCGGATCTCCGAGTTCTTGCGGCGAAAGCTCGCCGCGCGCCCGATGGACTCCGTGCCGATCGCGGCCCGCTAGTGTCCCGTGCGGTAAGTTCGTTGCCACACCGAGAGCGGTGAAGCGTGCGCTGGGCAAGGCGCGACGACTGAGAATATCGGGCATATTCGACAGAGGAGCAACGCCGCCCAGCGGAATGCAGCACCGCTCGAATGTAAAGGAACTTGCCGCACGGGACACTAGGGAACCGAGGCGTCGGAGGGCGCCTCTGCGCTCGGGGCGACCATAGCGCCGGAGAGGCTTCTGCCGTCGATCTCGGTGGGCGGCGTCACTCCGGTCCACTCGGCAAGAGTCGGAGCGATGTCGACGGTGGAGACCGGATAGGAATTCCGGCCCGGTTCGCCGCCAGGCCACATCAGCACCAGCGGAACATGGGTGTCGTAGCGATGGGGCGTGCCATGAGACGAAGCGCTCGAAGCGGTCGCCAGGAAGTACGGCTCCCACTCCACGAGGAGGTCGGGACTCCGTGCGGCGAAATAGCTGCGCGCGAACCGCCGCTGCATCGGGTCGTCGCCTTCCGAGGAAAGCTCTTCGGCGAGCCAGACTTTCGATACCGACGGACAGACTTCTAGAAGCGCCCGGGCTCGCTCTTTCACCTCGTCCAGCGAGACCTGCGAGCCTTCGGGTAGCGGCGAGAAGAAGAGACCGGGCCGAAACCAGTCGCCGGCCCCGAACTCGGTGTCGAGGGCGGCGTCGACAGCCTGAAAACAGCGAATCTCCTCGAACCCGACCCGGGAGCCGGGGAGTCCGCCCTCGGCGCGCTTTTCCGGAATCGGCACCGAGCCGTGGTCGCTGGTGAGGACCACCGCCACGCGATCCATGCCGATGGACTGGTCGAGCCAGTCGAAGAAGCTGCCCAACTCCCGATCCAGGCGCACGAGGATGTCGAAAAACTCGCGGCTCCAAGGGCCGTGGCCATGGCCAACCGAATCCGTCGTCGAAAAACCGAGAGCGAGCAGGTCGGGATACGAATCGCGCCCCAGGCTCTCGGCTTCGATCACTCCCCGCGCCAGCCGGAGAAGGTACTCGTCGAGCCAAGGCGAGTCGAACAGCTCACCGAAGAAGAACTCTCCGGGCACCGGCGACAATCCGCCGATCGGGTGCGGGAAGTCCTCTTCGAGTGGGCCGAGATCGTACTGATCCACGCCCATTCCAGCCAGCACTTCCGGATCGAAGGCGAGAGGCTCCCAGAGGCGGCCATAGGTCGACGCCAGAAAGCCCTCGGCATTGGCCTGCTCGAGCCAGCGCGGGTTGTCCTCGTGGTAATAGTCCGACGAGGTGAACGTACCGTCCCAGTCGTACCAGTAGGCGCCGTCGGCCCGGTGGCCACCCATCAGGATCGCCGACCGATCCTTGGCGCTCATCGAGTAGACACGGCTCGGGCGATAGGTGGCCTTGAGCCAATCGCCGAAGGAGGAACATTCGAGTCGAGCCGGCGAGCGCCGGTTGCGCTCGTCCTCGGCCGAATACACCTCCAGGCCGGTGGCGCGATCGAACCAGTAGTTGGAAATGACGCCGTGACTCGAGGGATGACACCCCGTTACGATGCTGGCGTGTCCGGGAGCGGTGCTGGTTCCCGCGTGGGCATGATGCGCTTCGCCGAAGACGACCCCCTCGTCAAGGAGTCGGCGAATTCCGCCCTCGAAGGCGTCATTGAGACGGACCAGATGATCCGCTCCGAGCTGATCCACGACCACGAGGAGAATCAGCCCGGGGGCATTCTCTGGCGGCTCCGGAGCCGGCCAGGGGCAGGCCGCCAGCATGCCCGCGGACAGCAGGAGGGCGGCGCGTTTCGCTAGATTCCTGCCCATCCCGCTAGCCCTCAGAATCGGCGAGTATACAGTCCCCCCAGATCGCCTCCAGCAGGCGCCGATCGCGTTCGTCAGGCGGCAAGCCCGCAAGGCAGCCGGCACTCTCGTAGAACCGCTCGAAATCTCCGCTCGCGGCCCGAAACAGATCCTGGAAGGCATCGAGGCGCTCGCGGTAGAAACCGATCGCCGCCAGATCCGCGTTGTTGAGATCACGCCCGATCCAGCCGGCGAACGCTCCGGTGCGATCCGGATCACTCGTTTCCAGATTGCGCAAGAACTCGGCAAAGTGCTCGGCCTTTCGCGCCCTCCTGGCGGACTCGCCCATCTCCGAGTCGGCATAGAGCGCTTCCAGCCGGATACGGAGACGCTCCACGCCGGCGTACGCATGGTCGAGCCTCCGGAGCGAGTGCTCGTAGTCCGCAACTTCGGTATCTACCTCTGCGGACGTTGCTTCCAGCCAACGACGGACTCCGGCGCGCTCGACCGCGGTCGCGAACGACTCGTTGAAGACGGTATCGCCCTTGACGTAGATCCGAGAATGCGCCAACTCGTGAAACAGCAGACCGGCAAGATCGCGATCCGGATCGAAAATGAAGGTATTGAGCAGCGGATCGCCGAACCAGCCGAGGCTCGAGAAGGCGCGCACGCCGCCCACTGCGGCGTCGAGACCCTCGTTGCGAAGGCTCCCGGCGAACCGGTCGGCCCGATCGGGGTCGAAGAAGCCACGGTAGCCGACGCAGCCGGCGATCGGAAAGCACCAGGTCCGCGGCTCGAGGCTGAACTCGGGCGTCGCCACCACGGTCCAGACCGCGTACGGCCGCTCGAGGTCGAGGTACTTCCCGTACCTCTTGCCGACCGGAAGCAGCAACCGGGTCTCGGCGAACTCGAGCAGCGCTCGCGCGGCCTGCAGCTTGCCTCGGAGCTCTCCCGGCGTGGCGGAATCCTCCAGGAGCCGCTCGACCTTCTCTCCGCGGGCCACCAGGGCGAAGCCGCCCTTGCCGAGATGGGCGTAGTAGCCGAGCCGGGCGCAACCGGTCAGGCTCGCCACGAGCAGGACCAGACCGGCCAAGGCTGTTCTTGGACAGCGCAAGTCGAATACGCTATCCCACGATGGGCCGGATTCCGAAACCCGCTCCGGGACTCGCGGTGGACGAGATTCTGACCACCGACCACAGCGCCTGGCTGGAGCGGTCGCGCCCGATCGGCTCATCCCGGGAGGGTCGCCCCATCCATGGATTCGAGGCCGGCCGAGGCGAACTCCTGATCACTTTGATCGGTGGCTGTCACGCGGATGAGCCGGTCGGCCCGGCACTTCTCGGCCGTTTGGCCGGTCACCTTTCCGGCCTTCGGTCCGACCACCCGCTGCTTGCCGGGCTCCGCTGGCGAATCGTGCCGCACGTCAACCCGGACGGCGAAGCCAAGAACGACGTCTGGGCGCGAGATCCGCAACCGCTTCGGGACCATCGCGGAGAGCCGGACCACGGATACGATCTGGCCGGGTACCTCTCCTCGGTGGTTCGGGAGCTTCCTGGCGACGACATCGAGTTCGGGTTTCCGAGCGGTGCGCAGACCCAGGGAGGCGAGGAAGACCCGATCCGGCCCGAGAATCGAGCGGTCGCCGAGTTTCTGGCCCCCGGCTCGGCGAGTCAGCATCTCCCCATTTGTCTGCACGGGAGCTTTCACGGCATGGGTTTGGCGCCGGGACCCTGGTTTCTCATCGAGCGCTCCTGGATCGATCGGACGACCGATCTCCGCAAGAGCCTCTCCGGCCTGGTTGAAGCCATGGGTTATCGGCTCTTCGACGCCGAGCGGCACGGCGAAAAAGGCTTCCATCGGATTGAGCCCGGTTTTGCGACGCGGCCCGACTCGCGAGCGATGCGCTATTTCTTCGAGCAACGGGGCGATCCCGACGAGGCCGCCAAGTTCCGGCCCAGCTCGATGGAGTTCGCCGGAGCCAACGGCGACGACCCCTTGACCTTCGTCACCGAGATGCCGCTCTTTCTCACTCCGTCCCTGCCGCCCGGGAAGGTCGAGCGGCGGGACCTCGAGGCGGTTCGCAAGATGCTGCTCGAGGCCTTGGCTCGAGGCCCGGCCGAGCTGGACCGGACCGCGGCCGAGCTCGGCGTCGTGGCGATGCCGATTCGGGACCAGATGGCGCTTCAACTGGCACTTCTACGAGAGGCCCTCCAGGCGATCGAAAGACCGGACCCGGGGAGGTTTGCCGGGTCCGACCGCCAGGCCTGATATCGTCCGCCGATGGGCTACCGACCGCTGCCATTTCTTCGCTGCGGCTTGCTCCGATCCGTCGCGCTCGCGTTGGCGATACTGCTTCTCAGCTACGTCGCCGCCAATGCTCACGGCCAGAAGGGCGCCGCCGAACCCTGGTCGGGCACCGGACACACAGACGGGGCCTTACTCCCGGAGGACGGAAGGATACTCGACTTCGAAGCCCAGAACGTGGCGCTGTTGTCGTGGCTCAGCCCCGAAGACATGACGGGTCGGACACAGACCGCGAGTGACATCTGGGGCTACGTGTCCCCCTCGGGACGCGAGTACGCGATCGTCGGCTTGCAGTTCGGCACTGCGTTCGTCGAGGTCACGAATCCACTGAGTCCCAAGGTCGTCAAGGTAATAAACGGCCCCATCTCGACTTGGCGAGACATGGCCGTCTACGGTGAGTTCGCATACAGCGTCAATGAAAAGGGCGGTGGGATCCAGACGATCGACTTGCGCAAGATCGACAAGGGCAAGGTCAAGATCGCCAGCCGGGTCACCGATCTCGGGCTGGCCACGGTTCACAACATCACCGTCAATCCCGACAGCGGGTACGCCTACTTGAGCGGCTCGAATCTGGCGGGCGGCGGGCTGGTGGCGGTCGATCTCTCGGATCCGGCGAACCCGAGCGTCGTACCGACCAACTGGCCAACTCACTACGTCCACGACACGCTGGCGGTGTCGTACGCCAAGGGCCGGCACGCCGGACGCGAGATCGTCTATGCCGCTATCGGAAGAGTCGGGCTGGCGATCATCGACGCCACCGACAAGGCCAACATGTTCACCGTCGGCATTCACGAATACCCCGGTCTGGGGTACTGCCATTCGGTCGCGATCGACCGCAAGCTCCGCTACCTCTACGTCAACGACGAGTTCGACGAACTGGACGGAAGCGTCGAGACCTCCACGACCTACATATTCAAGATCAAGGACTTCGAGAACGCTCGCTACGTGAAGAGCTTCACGACCGGCGCCGGCACCATCGATCACAACAGCATGGTCAGGGGCAAGTGGCTCTACGAAGCCAACTACGAGTCGGGTTTCAAGGTCTTCCGCGTCAAGAGGCCCAAGGACCCGATCCTCATGGGTTCGTTCGACACCTACCCCGCTGAAGACCACACCGGATTCAACGGCGCCTGGGGGGTCTTCAGCGATCTTCCGAGCGGCGTGGTGATCGTGTCGGACATCCAGCGCGGCCTGTTCGTGTTCCAGCCGCCGGTCTGATCGCCTCAGCAGGCGATCCCAAGACCACGAGGCCCTGGGCCCGTGGGGCCTGCTCAACCCATCGGCTGCGGAAGCGAGTAGAAGTAGCCCTGGGCGTACTCGAATCCGGCGCCCAGACACGCCTCGGCTTCGACCTCGGACTCGATGCCCTCGGCGATCGGGACGACGCCGATGGAGCGAGCCGTCGAGACCAAACCGGCGACGAATTGCAGCCGCTCATCCGGAGCCCGGTCGAGGTCGCGGATGAGGCTCATGTCGAATTTGAGGTAGTCCGGAGGGACCTCCGCGATCTGCCGCAGGCGGGATTGGCCGGTGCCGAAGTCGTCGTAGGCAAGCGCGACGTCGAGAGACCGCAGGCCGTCGCGGATCTCGGCGATCCGCCGGCTCCCGGTCACCGCCGCCTCGTGAATCTCGATCGCGAGCCGGATCTCAGGGAATTGCTCGCGCAGCGACTCGACGGAGCTCAGGAACTGTGACGGTTCCTGAGTTTCGGACGGGTGGGTGTTCATGAAGCAGATCGGGTCTCCGGGGAGGGCACGCGCGGCCTGCGCGCCGACCCTGCGGCAGAGCTGGCTCAGCTCGCTCTCCCGGCCCAGCCGCTCGGCGATGTAGAAGAGCTCGAGCGGCAACGTCTCGAGCCCCCCCAGAAGACCACGCGACAGAAGCTCGTATCCGAGCACCTCGCGGTTCTCCTCCATCTGGTAGAGGGCCTGGAAGTACGGGCGGATCGCTTCGCCCTGGATCAGGCTGGTGAACTCGTTCGTGTATTCGTGGAGACGAGTCGCCAGTCTCTCCGTGTCGAGCTCGCGGGTCTCGCCTTCGTCGGTATCGAGCGGAGGACTGTATACCCCGAGTCGGAAGACCAGGTCCGCGAAGTGGACGATGTCGCCGTCGTTCACCCGCACCGGCTCCCCGAGGCGATCCGAATTGACATAGGTACCGTTGGTGCTTCCCAGATCTCGGAGCCAGAGCGTTCCGTCCTGCTCGAAGAACTCGGCGTGCCGGTGCGAGACGCTGGTCGAATAGAGGTAGAGGTCGGCACTGGAGTGACGTCCGACCGTCAGCGGTAGGGATCGGATGATGGTCCGCCACTGCTTCCGGTTTTTGTCGACGAATCCGACCAGATACCAGTAGGCATCGGAAGGAAGACCTTCGCCCGCCGGGTGGAAGTCACTGGCGCTGCTCATCGAATCAACTCGCAACGGCCAGGACGACCGATTCGGAGGCCCGCCGCCGCGGCTCTAGGATGCCACATGGCCCGCCGCGGCGGGAGCGACCCAGATCACACTCCAGTCTGCTTGACAGCTGCAAGAACATATTGTATCCTTTAATCCGGATGAACGGATTAAGCATAAGAGAGCCGTCCGGTCAGCCAGAGCCCGGCGTTCTGGACAGAATGGCGATTCTGGGAGATCCAGTTCGCTGCCGGATCCTGCTCCTTTGCGAGCAGCAGGAGCTCACCGTCTCCGAGCTTTGCACCGTTCTCCAGCTACCGCAGTCCACGGTCAGCCGGCACCTCAAGACCCTGCGGGGAGACGGTTGGGTCGAAGCGCGCAAAGAAGCCACCAGCCGACTCTATTCGGCTCGCGAGCGCGGCTCCGAAACCGCCCGCGAGCTCTGGCGCCTCGTGCGGCGCGAGCTGGCCGCGAGCCCACGCTCGCGGGAAGACCAGCGCCGGCTCCTGACCGTCCTTGCCGAGCGGCCCGGACGCTCGCAGGCCTTCTTCTCCTCCGCCGCCGGCCGCTGGACGGAAATGCGGCAGGAGCTCTTTGGCCAGCGCTTCGATCTCGAAGCGATGCTGGCTCTCTTGGATCGACAGTGGACGCTCGCCGACCTCGGCTGCGGCGCGGGCAATCTCGCCGCTGCCCTGGCGCCGCATGTGGCCCGGGTTCTCGCCATAGACGAGTCTCCCGAGATGCTGAGCGCGGCAGCCGAGCGTCTCTCGGGCCTCGACAACGTCGAGGTGCGGCCCGGCCGTCTCGAGAACCTCCCCATCGGGGATGGAGAGGCCGATGCGGCGACCATGATGCTCGTGCTTCATCACGTCGCGTCTCCGGAGACCGCGCTCCGAGAAGCGGCCCGTTGCCTGCGCTTCGGAGGCAGGATTCTGGTCGTCGACATGCTGCCCCACGAGCGCGAGACGCTGCGCAGCGAGATGGGCCACGTGTGGCTCGGTTTCGAGCGCCGCCGAGTCGAGCAGTGGCTCGACGCCGCAGGGCTCGGGAACACGCGCTTCGCGACCCTGACACCGCAACAAGACGCAACCGGCCCCTCGCTTTTTGCGGCGAGCGCCGTCAAATCTGAATAGGAATCGATTCGAACCAACCCGCGGCCCGTCGGCCGCACTCGAGGAGAACGCCCCATGACCGTATTGACAGACACCCAGCCCGCGGCCGCAGGAACGGAGGCGCGAGTGCCGTTCAAGGTCGCCGACCTCGCGCTCGCCGAGCGCGGGCGCAAGGAGATCCGCCTCGCCGAGCAGGAGATGCCCGGCCTGATGGCGTTGCGCGAGAAGTACGCCAAGACCAAGCCTCTCTCGGGATCCAAGATCATGGGATCGCTGCACATGACAGTGCAGACCGCGGTCCTGATCGAGACCCTCACCGACCTCGGCGCCGACGTGCGCTGGGTCTCCTGCAACATCTTTTCGACCCAGGACCACGCGGCGGCGGCCGTGGTGGTGGGTCGTGAAGGCACAGTCGAAGCCCCGAAGGGCACGCCGGTCTTCGCCTGGAAGGGTGAGACTCTCGAGGAGTACTGGTGGTGCACCAAGGAAGCTCTAGTCTGGCCGGACGGCACCGGACCGGATCTCATCGTCGATGACGGTGGCGACGCCACCCTCTTCGTCCACCGTGCCCACGAATTCGAGAAGGCCGGCGCGGTCCCCGAGTTCGACGCCGACAACGAGCCCGAAGAGTGGGGCGTCATCCTCGACACCCTCCGCGCCGAGATCGCCAGGCGCCCCGGCGCCTGGTCGGCCGTGGCCGGGGGTATCAAGGGCGTCTCCGAGGAGACCACGACGGGAGTGCATCGTCTCTACCAGATGGAGAACGACGGTAGCCTGCTCTTCCCCGCCATCAACGTCAACGACTCGGTCACCAAGTCGAAGTTCGACAACATTTACGGCTGCCGCCACTCCGTGGTCGACGGCCTCAACCGGGCGACCGACGTGATGATCGCGGCCAAGACCGCGGTCGTATGCGGATTCGGCGAAGTCGGCAAGGGGTGCGCTCAGGCGCTGCGCGGTCAGGGCGCCCGCGTCATCGTGACCGAGATCGACCCCATCTGCGCGCTCCAGGCGGCGATGGAAGGCTACGAGGTCAACACCCTCGAGAACGTCGTCGAGACCGCGGACATCTTCGTCACCACGACCGGCAATTTCGACATCATCACCGCCGAGCACATGGCGCGGATGAAGGACAAAGCCATCGTCTCCAACATCGGTCACTTCGACAACGAGATCGACATGGCCGGCTTGAAGAAGATGGAAGGCGTGACCTCGGAGAACATCAAACCGCAGTACGACGAGTGGATCTTCCCGGATGGGCACTCGGTGCTGATTCTCGCCGAAGGCCGTCTCATGAACCTCGGGTGCGCGACCGGTCATCCATCCTTCGTGATGTCGGCTTCGTTCACCAACCAGGTGTTGGCGCAGATCGACCTGTGGGCCAACCGCGAGACCTACGACAACAAGGTCATGATGCTGCCGAAGAAGCTCGACGAGGAAGTCGCTCGGTTGCACCTGGACCAGCTCGGCGTGAAGCTCACGCGGCTGACCAGGGAACAGGCCGACTACATCGGGGTGGATGTGGACGGACCGTACAAGCCGGACCACTACCGTTACTAAGCGGCATCAAGCCAAAAGCTCAAAACAGAGGCCGGCGCTCCTGCGCCG
>JBHHWO010000006.1:0-61563 GCA_046756565.1 Thermoanaerobaculia bacterium
GCGCACACCATGACCTCGAGCCTTATGCACCGAATCACTGGGACAGGACACTAGTCCGGCCGGGCCGAGATTCCACCCGTTTGAGCGGGTTTCGACGCGGCCGCCTTTGCTATGGTCGTTTCATGAGGAAGTGGGCACTTCGGCTTGCCGTTCTAGTCGCGGTGATCGCCGCGATCTGGCTCTTGCGCGCGACCGTTCTCGCCCCGGATCCCATCGAGGTGCGAGTCGCAGCCGTCGACAAGGGCCGGGTCGAGGCGACGATCTCGAACTCCCGAGCCGGCACCGTGACCGCGCGTCGCCGAGCTCGCCTCTCGCCCGAGGTCGGCGGTCAGGTATTGGCTCTCCCCTACCGCGAGGGAGATCGCGTCGCCAAGGGCGAGACGGTCCTCGAACTGGAGGCGGCGACCCAGGAAGCCAATCTCGTCCTGCGTCTGCGAGAGCTGGACGCCGCGCGGGCCGAGGAGAACCGCGCCTGCGTATCAGCGGAGCGCAGCCGGCGGGAGTGGGAGCGGGTCAAGCGCCTCGCCGACGACCAGATCGTCTCAGTGGATCTTCTGGACGCGGCCGAGAGCACCTACTCTGCCGCCGAAGCGGCGTGCAAGGCGGCAGGCGCCCAGACCGCTCGCGCTCGAGCCGCGGTCTCGCTCGGGCGAACCGAGCTTTCCAAGACCGTCTTGAAGGCGCCGTTCGACGGCATCATTGCCGAGCTGACGGTGGAGGTAGGGGAGTGGACCACCCCGTCGCCGCCGGCATTGCCCATCCCGGCGGTCCTCGACATGATCGACCCCTCGTCGATCTACATCAGCGCGCCGATGGACGAGGTCGACTCCGCTCGCATCCGCGCCGGCCAGAACGTCCGAGTCACGATCGATTCGCACAGAGGCGAAGAATTCCCTGCCAGGATTACCCGGGTCGCGCCCTACGTTCTCGACATCCAGGAACAAAACCGCACCGTCGAGGTCGAAGCGGAGCTCACCGATACCGAGTTCGCCTCCACTCTCCTTCCCGGTACCTCGGCCGATCTCGAAGTGATTCTGGAGACCAAGGACGAAGTCCTCCGCATCCCGACGTCGGCGCTCGCCGAAGGCGGCAAAGCCATCGTCCTGAAGAACGGAGTGCTCGAAGAGCGCCAGCTCGATGTCGGCATTCGCAACTGGAATTTCACCGAAGTCGTCGACGGGCTCGACGAAGGCGAGCGGGTCGTCGTCTCGCTGGATCAGGCCGGAATCGAGGCAGGCGCCGAGGCTGTCGAGGCCGCCGACGCCGAAGGGCCTTGAGCGAACCAGCCAAGAGCGCCGGCACCAACGGCCGGCCGGAGCCGGCCTCAGCAATGATTCGGCTGTGGGGAATCAATCGGACCTTCGAGGTCGGTGAGGAAGAAGTCCGCGCGCTGGTCGACGTCGACGAAGAGATCCGAGCCGGAGAGCACGTCGCGATCATGGGTCCGTCCGGCTCGGGCAAGTCGACCCTTCTGAACATCCTCGGTTGTCTCGACCGTCCTACGGCCGGGTCCTACGAGCTCGAGGGCCGAGCCGTCGGCCAGCTGTCGACTCGCGAGCTCACGATGGTACGGCGCAACCGGATCGGGTTCGTGTTCCAGTTCTTTCATCTCATACCTCGTCTGACGGCCGCCGGAAACGTCGAGATGCCTATGGTGTTCGCCGGTATTCCCCGAGCCGAGCGCCGTCGCCGGGTGGCGGAGGCGATCGAATCCGTCGGGCTGTCCAAGCGCGCCGACCATCAGCCCGAACAGCTGTCCGGAGGTGAGCGCCAGCGGATCGCGCTGGCCCGGGCAACGATCATGCGGCCGTCCATCCTCCTGGCCGACGAGCCGACCGGCAACCTCGACAGCAAATCCAGCAACGACATCCTGGATCTTCTGGACCGGATGAACCGGGACGGCATCACGCTCCTGGTGGTGACTCACGACCCCAGGGTCGCGCGCCGCGCGGACCGGATCATCGTCCTGGTCGACGGCATGATCGCGAAACGAGTTCCCGGAGATCAAATCTCCGAGGTGCTCGAGATCCTGAGCGAAGAATGACCGGCACTGCATCGTCGAACGGAGTGCACACGATTCGCTGGCGCGACTTGTTCCGGTTCGCCGGCGGCAGCCTCAAGGGCCACGGCCTGCGCACCGGGCTGAGTCTGCTCGGCGTCTCGATCGGCGTGAGCGCGGTGGTGATGCTGACGGCGCTCGGTGAGGGCGCGCGCCGCTACGTGATCGACCAGTTCGCCGGCCTGGGAACCAATCTGCTGATCGTGATGCCCGGAAAAACCGAAACCTCGGGATCGTTCGGGATCGGGGGAGTGCCCAACGACCTCACGCTCGACGATGCCCAGGCGATCGAGCGGCAGGTCCGATCGGTCTACAAGGTCGCGCCGGTCACGGTCGGAACCGAAGAGATCTCGGCGGGCGATCGGCGCCGGCAGGTGCCGATCTTCGGAACCACCCGCTCCTACCTCGAGGTGCGCAATCTCGAGATGGCCCGCGGCGAGTTCCTGCCCGACGAAGAGATGTTCCGGGGCGGAACCGAGCTGGTTCTCGGCTACAAGGCGGCGCGAGAGCTCTTCGGCGAGCGCGATCCTGTCGGGCAGATCGTCCGCGTCGGCGGCTGGCGTTTTCGCGTCATCGGCGTGCTGGCGGAGGGTGGCGTCAATCTGGGCATCAACTTCGACGACATCGCCATCGTGCCGGTCCGCACCGGCATGCGGATGCTCAACCGTTCGTCGTTGTTTCGCGTCGTCACCCAGGTCCATGCCTACTCCGATCTGGCGATCGCGAAGCAGTCGATCCTCGAGCTGATCACCGAACGCCACGACGAAGAGGACATCACCATCCTGACCCAGGACGCGGTGGTCTCGACGTTCTCCCAGATCCTGGACACCCTGACCCTGGTGGTCGGAGCGATCGCGGCCATCTCACTGTCGGTTGCCGGCATCGGAATCATGAACGTGATGCTGGTATCGGTCTCCGAGCGCACCCGCGAGATCGGTCTGCTCAAAGCAATCGGCGCTTCCAGTCCCCAGATTCTTGCGGCCTTCCTTACCGAGGCGACATTCATCTCGGCGGCCGGGGGTCTGCTGGGCTTGATTGTCGGATGGACGGCGGTGGCTCTCCTGGTACAGGTCTATCCGGCGCTTCCCGCCAGCCCGCCGCTCTGGGCCGTGGGTGCGGCCATGGGGATCTCGGTCGCCGTGGGCACGATTTTCGGTTTTCTCCCGGCCCGGAGGGCGACACGCCTGGACCCGGTGACCGCTCTCAGCCGTAGGTAATAGAGAGGGAGCGAGAATGCTCGAGCTCATTCGTCTGGCCGCCAAAGCGATCGTCAGCCACCGGCTGCGCTCGGTCCTGTCGATGATCGGCATCGCCATCGGGGTGACCTCGGTGATTCTGCTCACCTCCCTCGGGGAGGGCACCCGCCGATACATGGTCGAGCAGTTTTCCCAGTTCGGCACCAACATCATCGCGATCAATCCCGGCAAGGTCGAGACCGGCGGGCTTCCGGGAGTGTTCGGCGGCACCACCCACAAACTCACCCTGGACGACGCCGAGGCTCTGCGCAGGATTCCCGGCATCGAGGACATCGTGCCGTTCTCGTTCGGAATGGCGCGGGTCGAGGCCGGCGGCAAGGGCCGGAGCGTCTTCGTCTACGGCGTGACTCCCGAGATGGACGAGGTCTGGCGCTGGACGGTTCGCATCGGCGGTTTCTGGCCCGGTGGCGACCCGCGCCAGGGCTTCCAGCAAGCCGTTCTGGGTCCCAAGCTCAAGCGGGAGCTCTTCGGCGCCGAGAGCCCGCTCGGCAAGTTCGTCAAGATCGCCGGCTCCAGATTCAGAGTGGTCGGCGTTATGGAGACGAAGGGCCAGATGATGGGCTTCGACCTCGACGACGCCGCCTTCATCCCGGTCACGACGGCGATGCGGATCTTCAATCAGGACGAGATCCAGGAGATCGACCTGACGTTTGCTCACGGACGCGAGCCCGACGACGTGGCCGAAGCGATCCGTCTGGTGCTGCAGGAGCGTCACAACGGCAAGGACGACGTCACCATCACCACCCAGGCGGCGATGCTCGAGACCTTCGGCAACATCATGAACATCATCACGATGGCCGTGGGCGCGATCGGCGGTGTCTCTCTGCTGGTAGGCGCCATCGGCATTCTCACGATGATGTGGATCGCCGTGGGCGAGAGGACCAACGAAATTGGTCTGATCCGCTCGATCGGGGCCACGCGCCGGCAGGTCGAGCTGGTGTTCCTGACCGAGGCGGCGTTTCTGGCCATGCTCGGGGGATTGCTCGGAGTCGGCGTGGGGCTCGGACTGTGCGCACTGATACGGGCCGCGGTGCCCGGCTTGCCGGTGCACACCCCGGTCATTTTCGTCATGGCCGCCATTGGCGTGAGCTTCGTGACCGGGCTCGCCTCGGGAGTGATGCCGGCGCGCCGCGCTGCGAACCTGGACCCGGTCGAGGCGCTGCGGGCGGAATAGGCATCGGGGACACCTTTCCAAGGTGTCCCCTCCCGACTGGTTTTCAGTCGGGTCTCTCTCGTAGCTCGGTGCGATTGAGCGCCGCCTTGCCCGCTTGTCATCCTGAGCGGAGAGAAGGATCTCAACCTCGGCTCCCGCAGGCTCCCTGGACGCGACACGCCGATCGACGGCCGAAGGAGCACCGTTGGCAGCCCCGTTACCAACCGCTGCGAGCAGCCGAAGTGATAGACGGACGACGGGAATCCCGATTCCGACCACCAACGCTCGCCGCGGCGACGAGAGAATTGATGACAAAAGGTGCGGCCCTAGCGGGCCGAGTCCTACTCCTCAGAGTACTTCACCACCGTGTACCTGGAGAACCTCAGATCGGCGCTCCAGAAGTCCGGCTGGAGGCCCGCCTTGCGCTTGAGGCCGGCAACGAACGCGGCCGGCGCCGGCAGTCCTTCCCAGACTTGCGGCAAGAAGGTGGCTCGGCGGACGCCGTACTCGAGCACCAGCCCGTCGACGCCAGGCCGCAGCGAGGCGAGGAGCTCTGATTCGCTCCGGCAGCCGATCGGCACCGGTTCGGAGAGGACCGACACCTCGATGCTCAGGCCGTCGAACTCCGGATCGGTGAGCGGCGGAAACCGTGGATCCTCGAACGCGGCGCCCCGGGCGTTCTGCGCCAGGTCCTCGACCAGCGGATGTTTCGCGACCAGACTTCCGATGCAGCCGCGCAGCTTCCCGTCGAGCTCCAGGGTGACGAAGGTGGCAGCGGGAGCCCGTAGCCAGGCTTCTCGGGCGGCCGGCGGTGTCGGCGGTTCCACGTCCCTGCCCAGCTCGCGCTCGATGGCATTGCGGGCAAGGCGAGTCAGCAGAGCGGAGTCGTCGAGTGGCGCCGCTCTCTCGCCTGAGGCGGTCATGACTGGTAGAAGGCGAAGGCTCCGTAGCCGACGACCCGGCTGCGATCGCCCGCGGTGTCTCCGGAGTTGCGAAGGTCCAGAAGCTCGCCTTTGAGCCCCCGCCGGCGAGCCGCAGCCAGGAGACCGTTTACGCAGTAGGCGCCGCAGGCGTCGTGGGAGCCCACGGAATCGAGGGCGAGGATCCTCTCGGCCGTCGAGCGGTCGGCGGTCCGCGACTCCTCGTAGGGGAGATAGTGCGACAGATCCGAACTGATCACGATCCGGGTCTCATCCCCGCCCCAAGCGGCCTCCAGAACCTCGCCCACCTCCTCGGCCCCCGCATCGCCCACCACCACGGGCAGCAGCGTGAAGTCGCCGAGCAGTAGCTGTAGGAACGGAATCTCGACCTCGAGCGAGTGCTCCAACTCGTGAGCCGCGACGCTGACCGATACCTGAGGCAGCTCCAAGACGCGGGCGGCAAGCTCGCCGTCGACGGCTACCTCACCCAGCGGAGTCGCCAACGCGTCGGCACCGGGGAGCCCCAGACCGCGAAGTGGAACCCGATGGCAGGGCCCCAGGAGGACGATCCGACGAATCCGATCGGCTTCGTCGGCCAGAGCGGCAAAGGCGCTTCCCGCAATCGGACCCGAGTAGTCGTAGCCGGCGTGGGGGGCGACGATCGCCTTGGCGAGGCCGACCGTCGCTTGCGAAGGGCTCAGTGCGGTGCCGAGATCCAGGTGTGCCCGGACGGCTGCGGCGAGCTCTCGAGGATCGAAGGGATAGAAGAGCCCTGCCACCGCAGGTTGCCGAACGCGCTGTTCGTCGGTCATCTCGACCTCCCCGAGGCATGCTAGCAGGGCTTCCCTACTTGATGCCTGGGGCGAGTCTCTTGATCGGTATCGAGAAGATCAGGAACAGGAGCCCGAACACGGCGACGATCGTGGCCACCGTGCCAAAGAGCTGCGGCATCGGCATCGCCTCGATGTATCCGGCGATCAAACCCGCAATCAGGTTCCCCAGCGCGGCGCCCATGAACCACATGCCCATCATCTGTCCGACGTACCTATCCGGCGAAAGTTTGGTCATGCTACTCAGACCGACCGGGCTCAGACACAGCTCTCCTATCGTGTGGAAGAAGTACGTGACGACTAGCCAAGCCACCGTGAGGCCTTCGGAGGGATTGCCGGCGGCGCCCTCAGGAATGTAGTTGGCGCCCCACGCGAGCACGAGAAAACCCACGCCGAGCAGGATCAGGCCTGCGCCGAATTTGACCGGAATGGAGGGATTCCGTTGATCGAGCTTCACCCAGAGCATGCCCATGACGGGCGCAAAGATGACAATAAAGAGCGGATTGATGTTCTGCAGCCAGCCGGTTGGCATCTCCCAGCCGCCGAAGATCCGGTCGGTGTAGTCCTGTGCGAACAGGTTGAACGAGGAACCCGCCTGCTCGAAGCCGGACCAGAACATGGCGGCTCCCAGGAAGAGCAAGAATATGAAGAACACCCTCCTTCTCTCAGAACCGTCATGACATCCGAACAGGATCACGTAGGCGAAATAAAGAATCGAAACGATCAGCACCAGGAGCCCTGTGACCTGAGCGAAACCGACGAGTGTCAGAGCAAAATAGCTGCTCCGGATCAAGTACCCGCCCGCCACCACGATCACCACAAGGGCCGCCAACGCGGAATAGAACAACCGCCAGGAATTACCTTGGGATTCTACGGTCGCGGCTTCTCCCTTGAGCTCGCCGGCACCGGTCAGATGACGGCGACCCAGGATGTACTGAATCACGCCCAGGGTCATGCCGATCCCGGCGACGCTGAAACCCAGGTGCCAGTTGACCTGTTCGCCGAGCCATGAGCAGACGGTGGGGCCCAGGATCGCGCCCACGTTGATTCCCATATAGAAGATCGAAAAACCGGCATCCCGGCGCGCGGGCGTGTCCTTCTGGTAGAGGTCCCCTACAATCGCGCTCACGTTCGGCTTGAGCAGGCCGGTACCGACGACAACCAGGAAGAGGCCGAGATAGAACGACCAGTACTCGGCTCCGGAGAGGACGTAAGGCAACGCCAGAACATAGTGGCCCGCGGCGATCACGACCCCTCCCATCAGAACCGCCTTCCTTTGCCCGACCAGCCGATCGGCCACCCACCCGCCTGGAAGGGCCAGGGCATACACGCCGAAGGTGTACAGACCGTAGATCGCCGTGCCGGTCTGGACGTCCATCCCGAGACCACCACGAACCAGATCGGTCATATACAGCAAAAGAAGAGCACGCATGCCGTAGTAGCTGGCGCGCTCCCACATCTCGGTGAAAAACAGGGTTGAAAGCCCACGCGGGTGTCCAAACCACTTCTTGTCGGATGCGGTACTCACTGCGGCGTCGCTCATTCGTCCCCCTGTCGTTACTCAATCGCGCCGCTAGAATAGTGGGGAACAGCGGTGACGGCAAGGCGACGCGGCGGGCGGCGGAAGCGCGCCACCCAGTGCGCTCTTCACAGGACGGGACCCGACTGAGGGCCTGCCGACCTCCGGCGACGGGCCGTCTACGCGACCCAGACGGTCTTCACGTTGACGAACTCGTAGATCCCCAGGCTCCCGAGCTCGCGGCCGTATCCCGACGCCTTGACGCCGCCGAACGGCAGACGCGGGTCGCTACGGACGAAGGCGTTGACGAAACAAGAGCCGGCCTCGAGGCCGCGGGCCGCGATCTCGGTGCCGCGGTCGACGTCGCGAGTGAAGACCGCGGCGCCGAGCCCGAAGCTGGTGTCGTTGGCCACCCTGATCGCCTCTTCGTCATCGGCGACCGGCAGGATCGCCGCCACCGGCCCGAACAGCTCGTCGTCGTAGGCGGGCATGCCCGGCTGCACGTCGGTGAGAACCGTCGGTGGGTAGAAGGCGCCGGGGCCGTCGGGCAACTCGCCGCCCAGAAGACATCGCGCTCCTTTCGCGACGCTTTCACTCACCTGATCGTCAAGCTCGTCGCGCAGGTCGGCGCGCGCCATGGGACCGACCTCCGTGTCTTCGGACAACGGGTCACCCAGGGTCTTTTCCTTCATCGCCTCGACGACGCGGTCTTCGAACTCGTCGCGGAGCCCGGCGGTCACGATCCATCGCTTGGCCGCGATACAGCTCTGGCCGCCGTTGATCATCCTCCCGGTCACACACGCCTCGACGGCAACGTCGAGGTCGGCGTCCGAAAGTACGACATAGGGGTCACTGCCGCCGAGCTCGAGCACGGTCTTCTTGAGGCACTCCCCGGCCTTGGCGGCCACCGCCCGGCCCGCCGGCGTGCTACCGGTCAGCGTGACGGCTCGCACCCGATCGTCTTCGATCAAGCCGGCGACCGCACCGCTTCCGACCAGGAAAGTCTGGAAGGCGGCCTCCGGGAATCCGGCGTCGATGAACGCCTCTTCGATCGCCACCGCGCACCCCGGTACGTTGGAGGCATGCTTCAGGAGACCGACGTTTCCGGCCATGAGGTTGGGCGCAGCGAAGCGCAGAACCTGCCAGAACGGGAAGTTCCACGGCATGACCGCCAGGACCGGCCCCAGTGGCAGGAAGGTGACGAAGCTGCGGCTCGCATCCGTGGCGATGTCGCGAGGCGCGAGCATCGCGGCCGCCTCCTCGGCATAGTAGTCGCATACCCAGGCGGATTTCTCGGCTTCGGCCCGGCCCTCGCGAACCGGTTTGCCCATCTCGAGAGCCATGAGCTCCGCGTACCGGCCGGCTCGCCGGCGTAGGACTCCGGCCATCGTCCGCATGAGCTCCGCCCGCTCCGCAATCGGCCGGGCGGCCCACTCTGGAGCGCCTTCGGCGGCCCGTGCCAGCGCGCTCTCGACCTCCGCGTCACCAAAGGCGGGGAATACAGCGTTCAACTCTCCGGTCGCTGGATTGAATGTCTCGATGGTCATGGCTGGGGTGAGCTTATCGAGCTTGAGCCGCTGTGGTCTCGCAAGACGAGTCGGGAGGGGACACCAAGGAATGGTCTCCCATCTTGACCCCCGGCGGGCGCACAGATATTCTCCCCTTCCCCTTGGTCCGTCAGCGGGCCCATACGACCGCCGTCGGGGCGTAGCTCAGCCTGGTAGAGTGCACGGTTCGGGGCCGTGAGGTCGGAGGTTCAAATCCTCTCGCCCCGACCATTTCCCCGCCTCTCGTGCGGATTTTTGATCGCGCCACGGCGCCCTACCTTACGATAGACTCGGATCGCCTTTCCGGCCAGCGAGCGGCCAGCCGATGGCCGCCGGATCATCTGTCAGGGAGTTTGCCAATGGCCATCCGAACCCTCGCCGATCTGCTTTTCGTCATCGAGGCTTACGACAAGCCCGACTGCCTGCTCGAGAAGGTAGCTGGAACGTACCAGCCGATCTCCTCGCGCGAGCTAATCGACCGCGTCCAGCGGGTGGCGTCGGCGCTGGTCGATTGCGGAGTCAAGAGCGGCGACCGCGTGGCCCTGATGGCCGAGAACGGACCACATTGGCCGACAACGGACTTCGCTACTCTCGGCATCGGCGGGGTCCTGGTTCCCGTCTACCCCACTCTCACGCCGGAGCAGGCAGCCTACGTGATCAACGACTGCGGCGCCGAGATCGCGATCGTCCAGGGCCGCCAGCGCCTCGACGGCCTGCTCGAAATCCGCGAGCAGATTCCCGCTCTAAAGCGCCTGGTTCTGATCGGAGAGGACTCGCCGAGCGCGGGAATCAGAACGCTCGACGACCTGATCCGGGACTCCGAGCCGATGCCCATGGACGAGCTCAAGACACGAGCCGAGGGCGTCGCGTCGGACGACCTCGCGACCTTCATCTACACCAGCGGAACCACCGGCAACCCGAAGGGTGTGATGCTCACCCACGAGAACATCGCGTCCAACGTCGAGGCTTGCCTCGACTGCCTGGGAATCGACGGTCACCAGACGGCCCTCTCCTTTCTGCCCCTTTCGCATTCTTTCGAGCGCACCATCGATTACATCTACTTTCGTCAGGGGGTATCGATCGCTTACGCCGAGTCGGTCCAGACCGTCGCCCAGAACTTCGGCGAGGTGCGGCCCCACGTGTTCGTCTCGGTGCCTCGCGTCTACGAGAAAGTGCTGGCCCGGGTGCGGGAGAACGTTGCCAAGAGCTCGCCGGTCAAGCAGAAGATCTTCCGCTGGGCAGAGGGCGTCGCCAAGCAGGCTCTGCCCTACCGGTTGACGCGCGCAACGCCACCCGGGCTGCTCGGCCTCAAGCTCAAGCTCGCGGACAAACTGGTCTTCGGCAAGATCAAGGAACGGCTGGGCGGGCGCTTCGAGATCGCCACCTCCGGGGGCGCTCCATTGGCTCGAGACGTAGCCGAGTTCTTCTGGGGCGCAGGCATCGAGATCTACGAAGGCTACGGCCTGTCCGAGACCTCGCCGGTGCTCACCGTCAACAAGCCGGGCCGGGTCAAACTGGGCACGGTCGGCCCAGCTATCCCCGGGGTCACACTCAAGATCGCCGAGGACGGCGAGGTTCTGGCCAAGGGCCCCAACATCATGAAGGGCTACCACAACCTGCCCGACAAGACCGCTGAGGCGATCGATCCCGAGGGCTGGTTTCACACCGGAGACATCGGCGAGGTCGACGACGAGGGTTTCCTGCGGATCACGGACCGCAAGAAGGAAATCATCGTCAACGCCTACGGCAAAAACGTGGCGCCCGCTCCGATCGAGGGGCAGCTCAAGGCGAGCCAGTACATCGAGCAAGCGGTGGTCATCGGGGACCGACGCAAGTTCCTTTCCGCTCTTCTGGTACCCGACTTTGCCACCCTCGACCTGTGGGCCGCCTCGCAGGGCATTGCCATCGAGGACAGGGCCGCCTTGCTCGCACACTCCCAGGTGAACGCCATGTTCGAAGCCGAAGTCGAGCGCGCGAACGGAGAGTTGGCCAAATACGAGCAGATCCATGCCTTCGAACTCTTGTCGCAGGAATTCACCATCGAAACCGGCGAGCTGACACCGACCCAGAAGGTCAAGCGGCGGGTGATCAACCAGAAATACGGCGAGGTCATCGAACAGGTCTACCGCGACGCCGAGGCCGAGCACTCGGCCTAGTCGTTCACCTATCGGCTCGAAGCCCCGGAGGAACAGTTTTGGCACCGGCATTCCGATTGGATGTCGCCGACGATGGTCTGGCGACGGTTGTCTTCGATCAACCCGACAGCAAGGCGAATGTGTTCACCCGCGAGGCCATGGAAGAGCTGTCCGCTTTGGTGGATGAGCTCTCGAGACGCACTGATATCCGCTGCGCCGTGCTCGCTTCGGCCAAGGATCGCATCTTCATCGCCGGCGCCGACGTCGACGCGATCGCCGGCGTGAACGATCCGGCGGAGGCCGAGCGGGGGTCGCGCCAAGGCCAGGAGCTCTTCGATCGCTGGCAGGCACTGCCGTTTCCGACCGTCTCCGCTGTGCGCGGCGCCTGCATGGGAGGTGGCACCGAGATCTCCCTGTCGTGCGACTACATCCTCATCAGCGACCGCGCAGACGTGCGCATCGGCCTGCCCGAGACCAAGTTGGGGATCGTCCCGGGCTGGGGCGGTTGCACCAAGCTGCCGGCGAAAATCGGCCTCGCCGCGGCCCTCGACATCATCCTGGCGGGAAAGACGGTTCGGCCCAGGAAGGCCTTCAAGATCGGCCTGGCCGACGCTCTGCTTCCAGACGCCAGCTTCAATCGGGAGGTTCGCCGGTTCGCCGAGCGCGTCATCGCCGGCAAGAGGCCGAAGCCGCGGAAATCGAACCTCAGGGACAAGCTGCTCGAGGGCAACCCTCTGGGCCGCAAGGTGGTCTTCGACCAGGCACGCAAGCAGGTGCTCAAGAGCACCAAAGGCCACTACCCGGCGCCTTTGCGGGCTCTGGAGGTGGTAAAGACCGGGCTATCCGACGGACACAAGGCCGGCCTGGCGGCAGAGGCCCGCGCGATCGGAGAGCTCGCCGTATCGCCGATCGCCAAGAACCTGATCCACCTCTTTCACATGATGGAGGCAGCCAAGAGCGACGGCTTCGTCGAGGGTGGTGCGCCGGCCGAGATCCGGTCGACAGCGGTTGTGGGTGCCGGCGTCATGGGCGGAGGAATCGCACAGATTCTCGCCGGCAAGCTGGATCTGGCGGTCCGGTTCAAGGACATCAACCAAGAGTCTCTGGCCAAGGGCATTCGACACGCGGGTGGGCTGTTCTCAAAGCAGGTGAAGCGGCGTTGGATCTCGAAGCCCGAGGCCGAGCGCAAGCTCGCGCTGATCCGCTCGACCCTCGACTACTCCGGCTTCCAGGAGGTCGACCTGGTGATCGAGGCGATCGTCGAGAAGCTCGGAATCAAGCAGAAGGTCTTCCAGGAGCTGGCGGGCCATGTGCCGGAGAACTGCATCCTGGCGTCGAACACCTCGTCTCTATCCATTGACCTGATCGGCAAGAAGACGCCGCATCCGGAGCGTGTCGTCGGGATGCACTTCTTCAACCCCGTCGACAAGATGCCCCTGGTCGAAGTGGTGGTGGGAGAGAAAACCTCGGCCCGAGCGATCAACACAATCATCCAGGTTTCGCGCAGGCTTGGAAAGACGCCAATCGTCGTCAAGAGCTCTCCGGGATTCCTGGTCAACCGCCTGCTCGCCTTTACCATGGCCGAGGCCATGTGGCTCCTCGACGAGGGTAATCCGATGGAGGATCTCGACCGCGCGGCCGCAAAATGGGGCATGCCCATGGGCCCATGCGCGCTGACCGACGAGGTGGGCATCGACACCGCGGTTCACGTCTCGCACATCATGTCCTCGGCCTACCCCGAGAGGCTCACCTATCCGGGCTGGATGGACAAGATGGTCGAGGAGGGCCGCCTGGGCGCCAAGACCCAGAAGGGCTTCTACGTGTACGAGAAAGGCCGGCGCACGAAGCCCGACCCGGCGGTCTATTCCCTGCTGGGCATCACCAATCGGATTGACGATCCGAATCCGGGCCAGATCTCGGACCGCCTGATGCTTCCGATGGTCAACGAGGCCGCGAGGTGTCTGGAGGAAGAAGTAGTCCGGTCGGCGGCCGACCTCGATCTCGCAATGATCATGGGCACCGGCTTCCCGCCGTTTCGCGGAGGGCTCTGCCGCTGGGCCGACGCCCAGGGCGTCGAGGCCTTGGCGAGCGAGATGGAGGCCTGGGCAGGCAAGGTGGGCGACCGCTTTCTCCCGGGCGAGCCGTTTCGGCGGGTTGTGGAGGCCGGCGGGTTCTACGCGAAGTACGGCTAGCGACTATCTCTCTCCTCCGCGCTTCGGCGGCGATCGGCAGGCCAATCCTCCAGGGGACGGCTCGGGCTACAAGGCCTACGTGAGCACGGGCCCTCGCCTGCGCTCCGCTTCGCGCACGGCGATACAGGCCTTCGAAGCAGTCTCTCGGGCGCTCGCGGAGAGCCCCCTGCGCGGATTGCCTGCCGTCTCGCCTTAGCCGGCGCGCTCGTTGGCTTCGATACTGGCTCTTGACCCCACCCGGCGCCCGTCTTCGCGGAGGCGATGGGTTCCAGCCGCCCTGATGCCGTCTCAAACCCTTGTCGAGGCCTCACCTCGGGCTTTGACTAAAGACAAGCGGCGCGGGAGGTGGCTCGAGGCGAGGCCTCGCCATGTCGAACCGAAGGCGAGTTCGGTGTCGCCGGCACGCCCTGATGAGCGGTTCGTTTCCAGAGGATCGCACCCGTGCTCTTGTCGAGAGCGTAGAGCTCGAATTTATGGACCGTGTCGTCCTTCACCGAGTCGATGTTGCCGTAGAGCCCCACCTTCAGCTCGGGGTCGGCCGTGCCGCTTATGGCCGTCGTCAAGTAGATCCGATCCCCCCAGACCACGGGAGACGAGTGGCCGAGCCCCGGGATCGGGGTCTTCCAACGAATCCCGGTCGAGTCATCGAGGCGCCACCGCTCAGGCAGCGACGCCCCATCGGAGACGCCGCTCGCGTTCGCTCCGCGGAAGCTCGGCCAGTTGGTCTCCGCCCTGGCGGGCCGCGCCAGCGGACCGGCGACGGCCAGCATGATCCCGAGCGCCAGAGGTGCGGAGCGAAACGGTGTTCTTTGCATGGTCTGGTCCTTATCCGGAGCGCGGGGAACCGTCATTATGTACGGTCGGCGCGATTCCGGGTTGTCCTGCAACGGGGACAGGGCACCGAAGAGATTTCTAGAACCAATCGGAGGAGGCGCTCGTCCCTGGAGGCCCGCGATGCCTGCCGAATAGGGCGAAACATGTGCTGCGAGGGTCGCCGATGGGCTGGCTTGGGATTTGCTAACCTTGAAACGATCGTACAGGTAGGACAGGAGGTTTCATGAAATCCACCAAGCTCATTGCTCTCGGTCTCACAGTCCTGGCGGCAATCGCGCTTCCGGCCTCGGCCCAGGACATCTCGGGCCGCTTCGAGGGCGAGGTCAGCGTCAACGAGGTGCTGCTCGACGTGGTCGTCACCGACCAGGGCGGGAACGTGATTCTGGGCCTGGGGCCCACCGACTTCATCGTCGAGGAGGAAGGCGGCCCGGTGGAGGTCACGAGCTCGACCTTCTACTCGAATCGAAACTTCGTCGAAGCGGCCGACCTGGCCAATCGCCTCGGTATCAATCCCGAAGACGTGCCGGTGGACCGGTACTTCATCCTGTTCTTCCACGATCAGCGTAGGCTCCTGCCGAGCTTGACCGCGAAGTACATGGACGTCACCAGGCGCGTCGAGAAGTGGATCTTCCAGGAACTCCTGCCCAACGACTGGGTCGCCGTGGTGCGCTACGACGCCAAGCTGATGGTGCACACCGACTTCACCACCGACAACGAGCGCATCAAGAAGGCGGTCCGGGAAGCCGCCCGGGGCAAGAACCCTCCGGACACCTGGCCTTCGAGGATAGAAGAACAAGCTTCGAAGGGGCCGTCGTTGCTGGCCAGTCTGCCCCAGGGCCGGGAGCTGATGCGCCAGACCAAGAGAATCTACAGTGCCATGGAAGTGTTGTCGGACGCCGCGGGCGCGGTCGTCGGTCGCAAGAACCTGCTGTTCTTCAGCATGGGTTTCGGCGAGCTCAACAGCTTCGGGACCTGGCTGCCGGACGAGCGCTACTACGACGACATGATGTACTCGCTCAACGACAACAACCTGGCGGTCTACTCCATCTCGGTATTCGAGAGCATGGCGGCGCAGAGCGCGGTCTTCGGCAACCGCGGCGAGCAATCTCTCGGAGCGCTGCAGAATGCCGCCATCGGGACGATGGAGAACGGAATGAGCCTGCTCTCGGACGACACCGGCGGACGCTACTTCTTCAACTTCCTCAACTTCGAAACCCCGCTGTCGCAGGTATTGGACGAGAACAACGGCTACTACCTGCTGAGCTACCGCTCCAGGACTCCTCTCGGCAGCTCGGGCTACCGCGAGGTCGACGTCAAGGCCAAGAACCCCGACTTCAAGGTCAAAGCTCGCCAGGGCTACCGGTTCGGAACCGGCTAGCTAGAAAGTCGCGTCGGCGTCACTGAAGCTGATCAGGGCGACGGTGACGTTGTCGGGGCCGCCGCCTTTGTTGGCGGCGGCAATCAGCGCAGCGCAGCGCGAGTCCAGATCGGCCGACTCGCCCAGATGGCCGAGGATATCGTCGTCGTCCAGAACCGCGGTCAAGCCGTCCGTACAAAGTAGGAACAGATCCCCGGTCCGGACATCATGAGACGCCAGGTCCACCACCAGCCGCGCTTCGCCTCCCAGGGCCCGGGTCACGACGTTGCGAAACGGGTGGTTCCGGGCCTCGTTCTCGGATAGCTCACCCGCCGAGACCTGCTGCTCCACCCAGGTGTGGTCGTTGGTCAGCCGCTCGAGCGCGCCGCCGCGCAGCCGGTAGGCTCGGCTGTCGCCCACGTGGGCGACCGCGGCCGTGGTGCCGGCAAACACCATCGCCACCATGGTCGCTCCCATTCCGGACAGCTCTTCGTTTTCTTCGACCGCCTCGAACACTGCCTGATTCGCCCGCTCGAGAGCGTTTCGGAGCTCGTCCGCCGGCGGCTGGTCGCGACTCTTCGACGAGCGCGATCGCTGCGGCAGCGCCTCCAGGCTTTCGCAGACGGAAAGCGTCGCCAGTCGCGAGGCCACCTCGCCGTTACCGTGCCCGCCCATGCCATCCGCAACCAGATACAGGCCCCACTCCGGCCGCAGGGCGAAGTAGTCCTCATTGGTGGATCGGGACTTGCCGACGTCCGAGCGCGCGCAAGCTGAAGCGACAATCGGCAAGCGGCTCAACCGATCGACTTCGCCTGCCGCAGTGCAGCCTGGAACGCCGTCCGAAGCTCAGGATCCTCACCACCCCAGTCCAGAGCCTCCTTGTAGAGCTTGGCCGCCTCGACGTACAGGCCGCCCTCGTCGAAGGCCTCGGCCGCCGCTCTTAGATACGCGGCGTTCATCGGCTCGAGCTCACACGCCTTGGCCAGAGCCGAGCGCGCGCGGGCCTTGCCGCCGGGGCGCTTTTGATGGGCCAAGCCGAGGTTGTACCATGCTTTGCCGCTGCCGGCATCCTCGCGCGTGGCCCGCTCGAGCAACTCTATCGCCTGCGTCAGGTTGTCGGCTCGCAGGGCCTCGAGGCCTCGGGCGATGTAGGCCCGTGCGGCTTCCTCGGAAGTGCCTTGCTGGGCCAACGACGGTCGCTTCAGCTCGAGATCGAGCTGGCGGCGCCGTTCTCTGTCGGTGAGAATGTTGAAGGCCTGGGTGATCTCCTGGAACTCCTCCTCGGCTCGGACCTTCTGGTCGCCCTGAAAGCGATCGGGGTGCCGTTCCCGGGCCAACTCCAGGAATCGTTGACGAACCTGCTTCTCGGTCGCGTTCTGGGATACGCCCAGGACGGCGTAATAGTCCTTCGCCATTTCTAAAGCTCTTTCTGCGCAGTCGCGCTCCCGCCCGCCTAGGCCCGCCTAGGATCGCTTCATTCTATACAACCGCTTTGCGGTGCTTCGAACCGCGTTGGCGACGTTGCGGTCTCGCGCGAGACCCTGGAGATCGCGAACCGCGAGCCGAGGAACGAGCCTGGCGGCGAGCCCGGCGGGTGTTCTCGGGTTCTTGACCAGGGCGAGCACGATCGAGTACTTGCGGATCCAGTTCCGCTGCTTGGCGATGGCGTCGAGGACCTCCGAGATCACGGCCCGGTTGTTGGCAATGTGCTCGACCTCCAGCTCGTTCATCGGGTTGTTCCGGAGAACCGAAGTCGCAACCATCGGGTTCGGATCCTTGACCAGGATGTTGCGCAGCGCCTTGGACGCTCCCCGCGTCAGCCGGAGGCGGACCGGTATCGGCAGGGAGCGGACCTGGGATTCGGTCAGGCCGACGGTCTCGTCGCTCTCGCCGTCGGCCGGAACCGCGTCACGCACTTCCTCGATCGCCTCGACCAGCTCTTCCTCCGTGATGGCGTCGGCGTCCTCTTCGAGCTCCGCCCTGGTCTGTACCGGCCGCTTGTCTCGCGGCAGCAGATGCTCGCGGTACTCGTTGATCCGCCGTTTGGTGAACGCGTTCGCCGTCGGGTTCTGCTCGAGATCGACGAGAACCTCGGGATGCTCGACGATCACGTCCTGCCGCAGCAGGATGAGCTCCTGGATCTCGGGCTCCACACTTCGAGCGAGCTCACCCAGCACAGCGGGCGGGGTCTGCCGGAATCGCACGATTGCTTCGAGCACGAGCGGATGCCGCAGGTTCCGGCTGAAGTAGGACAGCACCTCGGGGCGGGTGCCCTCTTCGACGAGGGCGGTGGCGATCCTGGGTTCCAGCCCGGCCAGTGACTCGACCGCCTTGCTCGCGACCTCCGCGTCCGTGGACTCGGTGAGCCGCACCTGGAGCGGTATCAGCTCGATTGGCTCCATTGGCAACAGGCCCGAAGCCGCCAGTAGGCGCGCTTCCTGGCTGCCCTCGAGCACCTCGCGCGCCAGTCCTTCGAAGACGGTGTCGGTCATCGCGCCGGGTCTTTCGAGTCCGCTTCCGGAAGGCTGATGACGATGTCGCGGGCGATGCTCCCGGACCGCACGGAGAGGTCGTACGGCTCGCCGTTGACCTCGACGTGCACGCCGGCCGGATTGCCAAGCGTCAAGCGGACCTCCTGGTTGGCCTCCAATCGCATCGCCTCTCCTTGGACGTGCAACTCGCTTATCCGGCGCTGCCCGTCGACCGCCGCCTCGACCCAGCAATCCGCCGTGAAGTCCATGGTGACGATCAGTGGTGCCTTCTCCACCTCGACTTCGGGCTCGGGCTGCGGAGGCCGGGGAGGCAAGACCGGAGCCGCGATCGCCGGCGGCGCCTCCTGCCGGCGCTCCTGATTTCCGCCCCAGTAGATCAGGAACGCGATCAGGGCAAGTGCGATCACCAGAGCAACGATCAGGATCCAGCTGTGTCTTCTGTCGGTGTCGGACCGGGCCGGCAAACTGTCCTCCTGGACGGACTCCGGACTCTCCGACGCCTGTAAAGCGGTCAGATACGAGTTGACGACCTCGTCCGAGTCGAGACCTACGAACTTCGCGTACTCGCGCAGGAAGCCCTTGGCGAAGACAGGCGCGGGCAGCACGTCGAAACGGTCCTCCTCGAGTGCCTCGAGATAGCGGATGCTGATTTTGGTCGCGTCGGCGATCTCTCGCAGCGGAACCTCCCGGATCTGGCGCTGGCTTCTCAGCCAGGAGCCGAAACTGGCCGCCTCTCGCTTTTGGTCTTCCTCCCAGGGAGGCTGGCGGTTGCTAGTTCCGGTCACCACAGACACCAGTCGATCATCGCCGACAAGCGGCGGTTAACTCTATTGGGGGTCGCCACGACGGTCAAATGGCCCGCCGAGCGGGCTGGCCGTCTCCAGGATCCGGCGCCGCGGCCCGGTGCGGGGCTCAGATAGGAGATTCGGCCGGATCGATACCCAGCAACAGCCCGGCGCGCCGCCGGACCGCGGCAGCGAGGCGGGTGTCCTTGCGCAGGTCCCGGAGATCGGGCTTGTTCAGATACACCAGCAGCTTGAGCGCGGTGTCCGCGTGAGCGCGCGGATTGCGGGCGATCGCCACCCGCACCGAGTATCTCCTTCCCCACTTTCGATCCCCGGCGATCCGGGCCAGAACCTCGGGTCTCGCCTCGTCGCTGTGAAGCAAGGGCGCCAGCAGACCCTCGGTCATCCTCGGATTCTCGAGCAGGGCGCCGATCACCCGCAGATGCGGGTCGCGAAGCAGCCTGGAGATGACGCCCGGACCCGCCTTCCGAGCGATCGCGACCCGCTCTCCGATGCCCAGTTTCGGCAGGCGCTCGGCCAGGCGGCGGTCCGCTGCGAGGCGGACGCGAGGCCGAACCCGGGCGTTGCTCCCCAGCTCAACCAGATCGCGCCAATAGAGAGCCGGTACCAGGTTGAGCGCGCGCGGCTCGGGCGTCTGGGAGTGCAGGGCGAGCGCCCGCTGCACCTCGTGCGATGACAGCAGACGGCGCTCCCCGAGAATAAGCTCGATCACTCGAGTCGAAACGTACGGATTCAGCAGCACCGTTCGTACGGTCTCCGGGTCGATGTTGTCCAGCTCCGCCTGCAACAGCTCGATCAACTCCTGCTCGCCACATTCTCGAAGCCGAGCGACCAGCTGGGCGCGACCCGCCGAGTCCATTGCGATACTCTACCCTGCCGAAGCGGGGCCAGAATCCGCCATGAGCCTGCCCAAGACCACACGCAAACACATCGAAGCGCAGAACTTCGAAGCCGTCGAAGACGAGTGGCTCAACCGCCTGGGAGAGGATTCCACCAACCTCGACTTCTTCACGACCACGGCGCGCGCGCTGGCCGCCAGCGACGGCGCAAGAGTCGCCAGGCAGCTGGTGGAGCTTCTCGACGAGCAACTCACATCCGAGGAGCGGTGGGAGGACCGGCTGCGGCTACTGGAGTCGACCGGAGAGATCTCCTTCGATCCCAATCAGCTGAATCGTGAGATCCGGGCGACTCTCGCCAAGGTCTACTCCGACAGCGACGTCGTCGAGACCCTGATCGAGAAGCTCGGGCTGCGCAAAGCCGTCGAGGACGTCCCCAGGATGTGGCAGAAAGTCCGGCGCCTGCGGGGAGTGCTCTCGTACGACGTCGGCGCGATCGTGCGCATGGAAGGCAAGGGCGTCGGGCGCGTCGTCCAGGTCAACGTCGAGCTCGAGAAGCTCAAGGTGGACTTCGAGACCCATCCGGGCCTCAGCATTGGCTTCGGCGCCGCAGCCAAGGTCCTCGAGCCTCTCGACGAGGATCACTTCCTGCGACGCAAGGTCGAGAATCCCGGTGAACTCGAAAAGCTCGCGGAATCCAGCCCGTCCGAGCTGCTCCGGTTGATTCTGATGAGCCAGCCGAAGCAGACTGCCGCCCAGATCAAGGCCTCGGTTGCCGGGCTGATCGCCGACAAGGCCTGGGCCTCGTGGTGGTCGCGAGCGCGCAACCATCCCCAGCTCGTGTCTTCTGGCAAAGGCGCACGCCAGAACTACAGCTGGGCGGAAACCGCGGCCGCTGCGGGCGAGGAAATGCGCGCGCAATTCGCGCGCGCGGAGCTCAAGCAGCAGCTCGAGATCTTCCTGCGCGAGGCCAGGCGCAATCCCGAGTCGGCGAGGGAGGTGGCCGAGATCCTCCTAGCCGAGGCCGAAGCCAAGAAGGACGTCCATCCGGGCGATGCCATTCGAATCCTCGCGGCTCTCGATCGGTCGGGGGTCTCGACCGAGGCGCCGGCCTTCTCGGTCGACGAGATTCTGCGCGATGCCGCCGAAGCCACGGTCGTAATCCGCTCCATCGAAGACCGGGCTCTGAGGCTAGCCTGTCTCGAGCGCATCCCGGAGCTGCGCGATGACTGGCCCCGGATCTACGCCAACGTCTTGAATACCGAGCCGGATGCGCCCATCTTAGGGATCCTGTTCGAGCGGCTCTGGGACGCGGATCGCCAGCAGGCGGAAGAGCTCGTAGACCGGATCCTGAGTCAGCCCGCCAAGCGCCCTGTGGCCTTCCTGTGGCTGATGCAGAACCTGGAGGGCAAGCCGTATTTCGGGGACCGCAATCCGGCCCGCGCCCTGGGCCAGCTCCTGCGTGCCAAGGGCCTCACCGAGTTCTCGAAGTACAGGACGCCGCTCAAGAAGATCCTCGACGATGGCGCAGTGACCCACGCGCTCATCCTGCGCCTCGAGCCCGAGCACGCCGAGAGCGTGATGGAGCTGTTCGAGCGGACCGCGCTTGAGGAGTATCTTCGCGACCGCCTCCTGACCGCCCTGCACATGAGGTTCCCCGACCTGAGCACCGCGGTCTCCGACTCACTCTATGCAACCGTCGAGGTCATCGACGAGAAGCGAGCCGAGCTCAAGAACCTCCTGGAAATCGAGATCCCCGCGAACCGGCGTGCCATCGAAGAGGCTCGGGAGCTCGGCGACCTGCGGGAGAACTTCGAGTACAAGTCGGCGCGCTCGCGCCACGAGTACCTCTCTGCGCGGGTCGGAAACCTGGAGCGCGACCTCGCGCGGGCCCAACCTATCGCCTTCGATCGGATCGATGGCTCGCAGGTGCGAATCGGCGCGACCGTCGTGCTTTCGAGCGCCGACGGAGACGGGTCGACCCGGGAGATCTCCGTTCTGGGCCCCTGGGAGAGCAATCCGGACCTGGGAATCCTCTCCTACGAGTCCGACGCCGGACAGAACCTGCTCGGCAAGAGCTCGGGCGATCAGATCGAGTTGGGGCGCGATCGCTGGCGGATCGAGTCGATTGAGCCCTGGAAGAGCCCGGCCTAGTCGGGGGGGGGGGGGACTACTCCGGATAGACGACTTCGACCACTCGCTCGCGTAGGCGCAGGCGAACCCGGCCGAGCTCGGAAAAGGGCTCCAGCTCATCGCCGGACTCCGAGTCCCCGAATCGGACCAGTACGTCGGGCAACGTCTCCTCGAGCCCGCGCTCGATCCAGATACCGTTGGACTCGACGAAGGTGCGGCCCTCGATCGATCGCACGAGAGCCTCCGTATCGGCCGGAGCATCGGCCAGGGCAGGCGCCGCCACCGACCGGCGTCTCGCCAGCTCATCGAGCTTCGCTTCGGATTCGGCGACCTTCGCCGGTTCGAGGCCGGCATCCGCATTGGCGTCGTTTTCACGCTCTCCGGCCTGCCGTTCCGAGTCAAGCTCCGCAACTCGTTCGTCGGCGGCCCCACCGACAATCTCCTTCCGAGCGCGAGCCTCACCGGCTGTCTCCTCGCTCGGAGCCGTTTCGGCCTCCTCGGCAGGCAGTGATGCCACCACCACGCGAGTCGACCGAGCGTCACGCTCGGCCAGGCCGTACGAGAACAGGTAGAGAATCGCTCCGAGCGCCAGAACCACAGCAAACGCCGGCGCCAAAACCGGCTGCCGCAGCCAGCGCCCGAGGCTGCGCTCGATGTCCAGCCCGCGGGATTCCTCGAGGGAGGTGAGGCGAATCCGTCGCTCCGTTGCCATTCCGAGCGTGGAGGGCGGAGCCACCGATTCCAGCCGGCGGACGGTGTCCGCCACCGAGCGCAGTCCGGCCAACGTCTTGCGGCACTGGCTGCACTCTTCGAGGTGATCCTCCACCAGCCGCAGTTGTCTCGGCGTCACCTCCTGGTCGAGGTAGCTGGACAGCAATTCGAGTGCGAGATGGCCGCTCATATCCTTGTCTCCAACCATTTGCGCAATTGCTCGCGGCCGCGCGCGATCCGCGACCGCACCGTGCCGATCCGCACACCGAGCACGGAGGCGATCTCAGCGTAGCTCATGCCTTCGAAGTCCCTGAGCAAAACCGCCTCGCGGTAGTGGCCAGGCAGCCGTGTCAGGCCGTCGCGTACCGCGGCGGAGAGATCCGTCGCCACCATCCAGTCCTCGGGCGAACGATTCTCGTCGCTCGTGCGCTCCAGCTCAGCCTCGCCGTCATCGATCTGACGTGCCAATCGCCGGCCGCGGCGCCGCAGCCGGGTGTTGCTGCAGTTGAGCGCGATCCGGAATATCCAGGTCTTGAGAGACGACCGTCCCTTGAACTTCTTCAGGTGCCGGTACGCGCGGACGAAGGTCTCCTGGGTAATGTCTTCGGCATCAGCCGGGTTTCCACTCATGCGCAGTGCCAGGTTGTAGACCATCGTCTCGAATTCGCTGTAGAGCTCGCCGAACGCTTCCGTATCGCCCTGCCGATGGCGCTCCAGGAGGGTCGCCTCGTCCGTCAAGCTAGCTGATGCCGATAGCGCCATGGATTTCCGGGACCCGGGCTGGTGTCGTTCGCCTCCCATACTTGAGACCCCAGCTTTGCACGGAAAGTTCCAGGCCGCCGGCGGTACGGCCGAGCCCGTCAGCGAGCCGTCGTGGAAGCCCACGGGGCCTCGGTGGCAGCGTCGTCGCCGTAGTAGGCGACGATGCCCTCGACGATGGCCTCGGCCACGTGCTCCCGGAAGGCTCGCGTTTGAAGCAACGCCCGGTCTTCGGGGTTCGACAGGTTGCAGATCTCGAGAAGGACCTTGGCCGGCACGGCGTTGTAGCGCAGCACCGCAGGCACCCATTCACGGCGGTTCCGAACCACCTTTTCCCGTACCGGCTTGTCCGGGTGGATCGCCAGGCCGCTCGAATCGAAGGCGTCGATCAGGTGCTCGGCCAGGTCGCGCGAGAGCCCTTCACTCTTGACTCGCTGCTTGGAGCTGAAGTTGACCTTCGGCTGCTCGCGCACTTCGCGACGGGACGCATAGGCAAGTCCCTCGCGTCCGTATGCCCCCTTGCCATAGCGGGCCCCGGGAATGTACGCCATGCCGCCCCGCAGGGACGGGTGCAGTGAATCGGCATGGATCGACAGGAACACCACCTTCTCCGAATCGCTGGCGGCATCGAGTGCCTGCCGCAGAAAGCTGTTTGCCAGATACCAGCGCAGGTGCAGGCCGATGGTCGAGTCCTCGATCAGATAGCGAGGGTTGGTCAGCACAGTGTGCTGGCGCGAGGCCGGCAGTACGTCTTTGTCGCGAGTCCGGTGGCTCGCGCCGTCTCTGAGGGTCGGATGCACGCGTGCCGCGGTTCCCTTTTCGAGCAGCTCTTTGACACGCACCATCACGTCGTAGACGTAGACGCTCTCCCAGACGTCGCCGTGAGAGGCACCCACGTCGGAGCCCCCGTGCCCCGAATCGAGCACGACCGTGATGCCGGAGAGCTGCCGTGCGGTCACACTGTTGCGGTATTGGGAGCTCGCCACCCGCCCGGCCTCGTACTCCCGCCTGCGAGGGTTCTTGGCCGGCAGGAACTCCGGCTCCAGCAGCTCGAAGGGAATCTTGACTCCGTAGCCGACCGGGATCGCGGTGACGCGATCGATGCCGCTGCGCTCGGCGATCACTTTCGCCAGCGCGTTGACGTCGTCGGCGAAGACGCTGCCGGTGAATCGGACGACCACGCTCGAATAGAGCGCTTCGCCGGGCTTGAGCCGATAGAGCGCGAAGTCGCCCGCCCCGTCCGCGTCGTATTCCAGGTAGAAGGGTGATTCCGGAGGCAATGCGGAACGAAGCGCAGGGCGCAGGAACCTCGCTGGAATCAGCACCGCGAGACCCGGCGGCAGCTCATCGTCGGCAAGCTCGTTGGCAGCACGAATCGCGCGGTAGTTGTCGCCCCGGCCGGTGAACCACTCGGCCACGTGCCAGAGGCTCGGCGCGCCATAGGTGTCGGGATCGCCGACCTCATGGTACCAGCCGTTGGCAGCCGGATAGTCATGCTTGAACAGCGAGCGCAGCACACGCAGCTGCCACTCCGGGCGCAGGCTCGCGAACGGAATTCGGTAGCGGTGCCCGATCAGAAGTCGGCCCGATCCGCCGTTGGTATTCGCGATCAGCTCCATGCGATCGCGCTCGCCGCAGAACCGAAGAGTGAAGCCCAGGAGACCCTCGCCTCGGCGTGGCTCGGCCTCCAGAAACAGCTCGCGCTCGGCGGTCAGAGACGCCTTGACGCCGGCTTCGATCGCAGCTCGATGCGTCGACGCCTCGGCCGGCTTCGCTCCCACAAGCAGGGCGAACAGCGCCAGACCTCCGGCCACATGGCCGGCTTGGACATGCCCGAAAAAGAAAAGTCTTTTCCGGTCGATATTTAGACCGGGCATCCTAAAGTGAAATTTTAATCCTTGGCGAAGGTCGCGGGCAAATCTACCGTCACCAGGCCGCGCCGGCGTCCTCCTGAACCTGCCACAATCTCGTCGCAGAACGATGTCCATTCGAAGGCGAATCCTCGAACATCCCCTCGCCGATCGGCTGGTCGATCAGCTGAGAGGCGTGGCCTGTCACGCCGTGGGCGGCACCGTCCGCGACGCTCTCCTCGGCGTCTCGACCCGCGACCTCGACGTGTCGGTCTCGGAAGAGGGAGAACGGATCGCGAGAGACCTCGGGCAGGCCAGCGCCGGTCGCATGATCAAGCTGGGCGGAGATCGCTTTGCCTCGTATCGGATCGTCGCCAGCGAGTTTCAGGCCGACATCTGGGATCGTCTGGGAGGGAGTCTCCGCGCGGATCTCGAGCGCCGCGACCTGACCATCAACTCGATCGCCGTCGACTTCGCGAGTGCTGACGCCTTGGAGGATCCCTTCGGCGGACGGGCCGATCTCGAAGCCGGACTCCTGCGCGCGACGCGGCTCGACTGCTTCGAGAGGGATCCGCTTCGGGTCTTGCGCTTGGCCAGGTTTCGAGTCCAGCTCGCGGGCTTTTCGATCGGCGCAGAGACCGCTTCCGCGGCGCGCGCGGCTCGAGCCGGGCTGACCTCGGTGGCGAAAGAGCGCGTTCGCGACGAACTGCGCTTGATCCTCTCGCGAGCGCGAGCCGCGCGAGGGTTCCATGCGCTCGACGAGCTCGGCCTACTGCCCGTGCTCTTCCCCAGTCTCGCCGGCCGGACCGAGGGTCTGATCGAGCGGGCGGCTGGACTCGACGAAGCACTCAGCGCCCTCGGCCGTCGACCCTCTCTCGCTAAGTGGGACGAGTTGGACCGCTGGCAGGCCGCGGTCGGACTGCTCGCCGGCTCGGGATCGAGCGACCCCTCGGAAGCGGCAGGGGAGCTCGAGCGAACCGGGCACGTGACCCGCGGCGACGCCCGGGCTGCCGGACGGCTGTGCGAGGCTCGCATCCCGGGCGACGACGACGCCAGGCGGCTCTTCCTGGCCGATCAGGGCGAACGGTGGGGCCTAGCCCTGGCTCTCGCCGCGGCCCGCGCCGGTTTGAGCGTGGCACAGGTCGACGAGCTCGCCGGCCGGATCGAGCACACACTGGACGACAGCCCGGATCTGCGAACAGCCCCCGCGCCGCTGGTCGACGGCACGAGCACGGCTCGCATCCTCGGTGTCGAGCCGGGACCCGAGGTCGGGCGCGCGCTTCGGGCGCTGATCGAGGCGCAGATTCTCGGCCGGATCCGCACGCGAGCTGAAGCCGAGGAGTTCTTGAGGCGGCGCGCCGGCGCCGCGAGCGACCCTACTTCGAGGTCGCCATCAAGCGCTGGTTGAGCTCGCGGATCCTCTCGGACAACTTGTCGATCTTTCCCTGTGCTTCCTGGCGCAAGCGGTTGTATTCGCTCGTGAGCTGAGTCTGCTGCTGGCCCAGTTCTTCGATCTGCGCTTTGTTTGCGGCGATCGCCTCGTCCTTTTCCTCGACCGCCCGCTCCAAGTCGGCGATGACCTCGTCTTTCTCCGCCATCAACAGTTTCTGCTTTTCTTCCTGCTCCTCATAGAGCCGTCGGAACTGCTGCAGCTCTGTGATCTGTGAAAAATCGGCTGTGGATGGACTCATGTCGTCTCCCGCTTCCTCGAGATTGGGGAACATCTTGCGTAGTTTCAGAGACAGGTCTTCCGGGTCGATCGACTGGTGCATCGCCTCCTCGTAGGAGATCGTGCCGTGCACCATCAAGGACAGCAGCGATTGATTCATCGACTGCATCCGGTAATAGGAGACCGAGGATTCAATCTCTTCCAGGAGCGGCTCGGTTTCGCCCTTTTCGACCAGGTCGTTGATCCTGGGACTGGCCCGCATGATCTCCAGCGCGGCCACCTGGCCGCTGCCGTCCTGGCGGTCCACCAACTTCATGGAGATCACGCCCTTGAGGATCTGGCCGAGCTGCAGGCGGACCTGACGCTGCTGATCTCCGGGGAATGTGTCCAGGATGCGGTCGACCGATTGTGTCGCGCTGTTGGTGTGCAGGGTCGAGAACACCAGGTGGCCAGTCTCGGCGGCCGTGATGACCGTTGCCACGGTCTCGGGATCTCTCATCTCGCCGACCAGAATCACATCCGGATCCTGGCGCAAGGCGTTGCGGAGAGCCTCCGGGAAGCTGACGGTGTCGGTTCCGATCTGGCGCTGCGAGACGGTCGCCAGATCGTCCGCGAACAGGAACTCGACCGGGTCTTCGATCGTGATCACATGAATCGGCCGGTGACCCAGGATGTACTTCATCATCGCCGCGAGCGTGGTGGACTTGCCGCTCCCGGTCGGCCCGGTCACCAGAATAAGGCCGGACTTGATATGCGTCATCTCGCGCAGGACTTCCGGCAGCTCGAGATCCTCCAGGCTCTGGACCTCGTACGGGATCCTCCGGAAGACCGCCGCCAGGGTTCCGCGCTGCCGGAACACATTGCCGCGGAACCGGGCCAGCCCTGCGACACCGTACCCGAGATCGACCGACATCTTGTCTTCGAGCTGTACCTTCTGACCCGGAGTCAGGATCATGGCGACCATTTCCTTGATGACCTCGGTTCCGATCGGCTCGGAGTCAACCGGAATGAGCTTGCCGTGTACCCGCAACAGCGGCGGCCGTTTGGGCCGGAGATGCAGGTCGGAAGCGCCCTTGTCGGTCATCAACCGCAGGAGCTGGTCCAAATGGGCCGTGGCGCCCGACGGCTGACTCGGCCCGCTGTGAGGCTTTCCGAATGGCTCTGTCATGCGTATTCCGCGCTGCCCGCGTCGGTCGAGGCTAAAGGTCGGGCTGCACTAGACTCCCCTATGTGCACTCCCCCGGCTATGGCCTCTTCCATAACGGCGTTTGGGGTCTCGTCGGCCCATCGTAGCGCATCTTTCCGGCGGGGGACGCCCGCACACCGGGTCTTGGCGCCTGTCAGAGGATCCGGAGCGATCAGAATCGCCGCATCAAGCCGACGACGATTCCCTGGATTCTGACGTCGGCGGCCGGCACCATGATCGGCTGCATGGTGTGATTTGCGGGCTGCAGCCGGACCTCCGGTCCCTCGGGATAGAAGCGCTTGAGCGTCGCGTCGGCTCCGACGAGCGCCACGACCATCTCGCCGGCGGTTGCGGCCTCACGCCGCTGGACGACGACCAGGTCCCCATCGTGAATGCCCTCGTCGATCATCGAATCGCCACGCACTTTCAGAACGAAGTGGTTGTCTCCGTTCCGCCGCGTGAGCAAGTGCTCCGGCACATCCACCCGGTCATGGTCGGCAACCGCCTCGATCGGCTGGCCGGCCGCGATCAGCCCCAAAAACGGCAGCTGGCACAGACCGCCTGTTTCCGTCGATTCGGGCTCGGCAAGCTCGACGCCGCGCTTCTGGTTCCAGTGGCGGCGCAGGAAGCCTTTGTCTTCGAGCAGCTTGAGGTGCTTGTTGACGGTGCCGTAAGAGGAATAGCCGAACCGATCACAGATCTCACGATGAGTCGGCGAGACGCCTCTGGCCTCGATCGACTCGCGGATGAAATCGAGAATCTGCTTCTGCCGTTCCGTCAGGTATTTGGCCATAGGCGCATGGTACGGCGCAAGTCGGGCGCAAGTCAACCGCTAAATCCACGCACCGAAAGGTCTTCTTGACTTTCGCCCGGGCAGTCAATACCTTGAAACCGTCACTCCAAGAGGAATCTAACGTGTGGAAAAAAAACGAACCGGTGCCCGAGCCCACGACTCCCAAGCGCGCGCCGACAGCGCCGTCGCGAAGGGCGGCGTCTCCGGCGTCGGTGATCGGACCGAGCATCTTCATCAAGGGCGACCTGTCCGGTCAGGAGGACCTGGTGATCCAGGGCAGGCTCGAGGGCGAAGTCCAGCTCAAGGCCAACAACGTCACCGTTGGCCGGGACGGCCGCATCCGCGCCGATATCTACGGCCGGAGCGTCTACGTCGAGGGAGAGGTCAAGGGCCATCTTTTCGGCAAGCAGGAAGTCGTGATCCGGGCCTCGGGGAAGGTCCAGGGCGATATCGTGTCGCCGCGGGTGGTGCTAGAGAACGGATCCAACTTCAAGGGCTCGATCGACATGGAGCCGGCCGCGGCTCCGCAGGCTTCCGAGACACCCGAGAGCCCGGCCCAGACCGAGATCCCTGCCAAGCCGGCGGTCGCTGCTCCCGGCCCGGCCAAGTCGCCCGGCGTAGCTACGGCGAAGCCGCCAGCCGGCGCACGAGGTGCGGCGGGCAAGGCCGGAAAACCTTCCAGCACACCCGCAGCGGGGAACCGAACCTAAGTCGTGAACCGTCTAGGCTCGCCGCAGGCTGAAAGAGACAGCACGTTCGAGGCAGCGACCTCGGCCGGGAGCGATTCGGGTCCGACCGAGCATCCCTCGCTCGCGCTGGAGCACGCGATCGCACCGGTCCGGCCTCACGGCGGCTTCGTGCTCGACCTCGGGCCGGCGACCGGCGCCAACGTCTCGTTTTTCGCCGGCCTCTGCTGCAAGCTCTTCATCGCGGATCTCAGCAGCTCGATCTTCGAGACCGCCAGCCCGGTCGACCGGGCTGAGGCACTCGATGAGACGCTCTCGCGCGACATTCCCGTCAACGAGACGTTCGACCTGGTTCTGCTCTGGGACCTCCTTGACTATCTGGATGACGCCGAGATCCGGATCCTGAGCGCTCGGCTGCGGCCTGCGTGTCGCGACAGGACGCTACTCCACAGTCTGGTCTCGTTTCGCAAGGACATCCCGGACCGCCCGGTGCGCTACGAGATCCGTGACTCCAAGACCATCCTCTACGCTCCCGAGTCCCAGCTGCGACGCCCGGCCCCGTTGCGCAAGGAGCCCGAGCTCGCCCGGCTCATGCCCGACTTTGTAGTCGACTCCACGTACCTCCTCCGCCACGGGCGGCAGGAGTACCTGTTCCAGGCGCGACCGGTCTAGTACCCCAGAGGACACTAGCGGCGGGTGGCACATCGATTCGACTTCGCGAGCCGGCTGACCGAGCGGCGGCTCGACAACGGCCTTCGAGCAGTTCTGCTACCGGACTGCACGCGACCGCTGGTGACCGTCAACGTCTGGTACCACGTCGGCTCGAAGAACGAGCGCCCGGGGCGCACAGGTTTCGCCCACCTGTTCGAGCACATGCTCTTCCAGGGCAGTGAGAACGTCGATACCAACGACCACTTCGCGTTGATCCAGCAGGTCGGCGGCGTGGCCAACGGCTCGACGAGCTTCGACCGCACGAACTACTACGAGACCCTGCCGTCACACTGCTTGGAGCTCGGCCTTTGGCTCGAGTCGGATCGAATGGGCTTTCTGCTGCCCGCTCTCGACGGGGCCAAGCTCGCGAACCAGAAAGACGTGGTGATGAACGAGCGCAGGCAGCGAGTCGACAATCAACCCTACGGGCGGGCCTTCGAAACGCTCCACGAGCTACTCTACCCCGAGGGCCACCCCTACTCCTGGCCGGTCATCGGCTACATGGACGACATCGCGGCAACCGAGGTCGATGAAGTCCACGACTTCTTTCGTACCCATTACCGGCCCGGTAACTCGGTCCTGACCCTGGTCGGCGATTTCGATGTGGGCGAAGCGCTGGAACTGGTCGAGACGTACTTCGGCGATCTGCCGGACGGCGCGCTTCCGCCTCCGGCGACCGCCGTCGACCAGCCGACATCCGCGAAACGGCACGAGCTGCATGACGACGTCAGCCTGCCGCGACTGTATCTGGGCTTTCGCGGGCCCCGGCTGACCGCTCCCGACTTTCCGGCCGGAGACCTCTACTCCCTCGCCGTGTCGGGCGGCAAGTCCAGCCCCCTCTACCGGGATCTGGTCCTGGAGCGCGAGATCGCGCAGGACATCTACGCGGGCCTACTGCCGCTCGAGCTCGAATCGACCGTCCTGGTAGCGATGACGCTCCGGCCGGGAGTCGATCCGGCCCCAGCCGAGCGAATCCTGCTGGACCGGCTCTCGGGCTGGCAGGCCGAACCGCCGGCGGACACGGATTTCGAGCGGGCCCGGAACAAGGCGAGCGTCGGCTACCTTCATGAGATCGAGTCCTTCGAGAGCCGAGCGGATCTCCTGTCCCAATTCGCGACCTACCACGACGACCCGGCTCTGATCGATACCGAGCTCGACCGCTACGCCCGGGTCGAGCCCGCGGACCTGCGGGCGTTCGCGCGTCGCTATCTCGAACCGGAGCGGTGCGTGACCCTCTGGGTACTTCCGCGGGAGGCGGCGTGACCTCAACCGAAGCCTCCGGCGGTCTCGATCGAAGCCGGCCGCCCGAAGCCGCCGGCGCCGCGAGGCCGTTCGTCTTCCCCGCCTTCGAGCGGCGGCGGCTGTCCTGCGGCACCGACCTGCTCTCCATCCACGCCGGAAACCTGCCACTGGTGCATCTCAGACTTCTAATCGGCGCCGGCGGGCACCACGCACCTGCCGATCTGCCCGGTCTGCCCTCATTCATGGCGGCGCTCATGGACGAAGGCACCGCGCGGCGATCGGGCCCAGAGCTGGCGGCGGAGATAGAACGCCTGGGCGGTTATCTCGGAACCGGCGCCGGTTGGGATGCGGCGGTGGTGGAGACCGAGGTACTGGTCGAGGACCTCGCGACCGGCCTCGATCTCATGGCCGAGGTGGCTCGCGAACCGAGCTTCCCCAACCACGAAGTGGGTCGGGTGCGCCGCCAGCTTCAGGCCGAGATCGAGCATCGGCGTACGGATCCGGCCGCCGTCGCCTCTGAACACTTCGCGCGCGTGCTCTACCGTGGAACCGTCTACGACCGACCGTTGATCGGCACCGGGGACTCCCTGGACCGAGCCGATCGAGACACGGTGGTCGGCTTCCACTCCCGCCACGTTGCTGCCGTGGGTGCGACTCTGGTCGCCGTCGGCGACGTCGAACCGGAGCGACTCTACGAGACCGCCGAAACTGCGTTCTCGAACTGGTTGGGCCAGACCCCTGCGGACCCGGCGATCGAAGTCAGCCCGGCCCGAGAGCTCCGATTCGAGATCGTCGATCGCCCGGGCGCGGCTCAGACCGAGCTTCGAGTCGGGCAGATCGGCATACCGCGGAGTGACCCCCGTTTTCTGCGGGCGTCGGTACTGAGCAGCCTCTTCGGGGGGAAGTTCACCAGCCGCTTGATGCTCAACCTGCGCGAGACGCGTGGTTTCACTTATGGCGTGCGAAGCTCCTTTGACAAGAGAATCGGACCGGGCCCGTTCGTGATATCGACAGCCCTTGCCAACGAGCACGTGGGCGCCGCGCTGGACGAAGTATTCGGCGAACTCGATCGGCTGCTCGCCGAGGAACCGGACGAGGCCGAGGTTGCCGACACTCGCGACTACCTCATCGGCAGCTTCCCGTACTCGGTCGAGACCATGCGAGGCCTCGCCGGCCGCCTCAGCGATCTCGCAATCTACGATCTGGCGGACGACTACTACGCCCGCTTTCCAGCCGCGGTGGCAGCCGTCTCGGGGGCGGACCTCCTGGACACCGCCCGCGAGCTGCTGGCTCCAGACCGGTCCCTGGTGGTCTGCGTGGGACCTGCCGACGAGCTACGGCGCGACCTCGAAGACCGCTTCGAGGCGCCGGTGACGGTGGTCGGCACAGACGACCGCTGAGGTCGGTTACCAGTCGGGAGGGGACACCTTGAAAAAAGTGTCCCCGAGCTCAAAAACCCCCGGTTTTCCTACCCCATAGGCGGGTCTGGCGGCCTGCATCCTGTGCTACGATCGTCTGCCCGAAAATCGAAGGAGGCACCCAAGAATGCAGGTCGAAAGCCCTGAAAGAATAAGGAATCTCGCGGTCGCTGGTCACAGCGACACCGGTAAAACCACGCTCTGCAGCTCGCTTCTCTACGCCGGCGGGGTGGTGAACCGGCTCAACAAAGTCGAAGACGGCAATACCGTCACCGATTTCGACTCCCAGGAGATCCAGCGTGGCATCTCCATCGGCCTGGCGCCCTGCTACGTGCCGTGGAAGAACCACAAGATCAATCTCATCGACACGCCCGGATACTCGATCTTTTTCACCGAGACCCGGGCCGGAGCGCGCGCTGCGGACGCTTTGCTCCTGTGCGTCAATGCGGTCTCGGGCATCGAGGTCTCGACCGAAAAGGTCTGGGACTACGCCGACGAGATCAGCGCTCCGGTGATGTTTCATCTCACCAAGATGGATCGAGAGCGCGCCGACCTCGAGGACCTTCTCGGCAAGCTCCGTGAGACTTTCCACCGCAACGTCGTGCCCGTGCAGTTGCCCATGGGCCGCGAGGACGAGTTCGGGGGCATCATCGACCTGGTGACCGAAAAGGCCTTCGAGTTCGCCAAGGACGGCAACGGCCGCGGCAAGGAGGTCCCGATTCCGGACTCCATGGCCGACACCCTCGAGACCTATCGCACCCAGCTGATCGAGGCGGTGGCCGAGAGCGACGACGCTCTGCTGGAGAAGTTCTTCGACGACGGCCTTTCCCCGGAGGAACTATTCAACGGCCTGCGCCGGGCCATCCGCAATCACGAGGTCTTCCCTCTCACCATGAGCGCCGCCTTGCACGGCATAGGACCGAGCGCGCTTCTCGAGTCGGTCGTCGAGTGCATGCCCAACCCGCTCGAGCCAAAGACATTCCCCGCCTACAACATCGGCGACGAAGAAGTAGAAGTCGAAACCTCCCCGGACGGCTTGCCGGCCGCCCTGGTCTTCAAGACCCTGAGCGACCCGTTCTCGGGCAAGCAGACCCTGTTTCGAGTCGTTCGCGGCACGGTCAAATCCGACACACCGCTCTGGAACACTCAGAAAGAGACCGATGAGCGTCTGGGGCACCTGTTGTCCATGCAGGGCAAGAACGGGGAGGCGGTCCCGGAGCTCAAGACCGGAGACATCGGCGGAGTCGCCAAGCTCAAGGTCGCCGCGAGCGGCGACACACTGTGCGCCAAGGACAAGCCGATCAAGCTCAGCTGGATCAACGTCCGCGAGCCCGCCATCGCCTATGCGATCGAGCCCAAGGCGAAAGGCGACGAGGAGAAGATCGGCGAAGCGCTTCACCGGCTGATGGAAGAGGACATCACGCTCCATGCCGACCGCGATGCCGAGACCGGCGAGTACCTGCTCTCCGGGACCGGCCAGCTCCACATCGAGATCGCGGTCGCCAAGCTCAAGGAGCGCTTCAAGGTGGAAGTGGTCCTCCACCCGCCCAAAGTCCCGTACCGCGAGACCATACGCAGACCGGCCGACGGCCATGGGCGCCACAAGAAGCAGTCCGGCGGCCGTGGCCAGTTCGCCGATTGCAAGATCATCATGGAACCCATGGAGCGGGGCGGCGACTTCGAGTTCGTGGACGAGATCTTCGGCGGCTCGATCCCGCAGAGCTACCGCCCGGCGGTCGAAAAGGGCATCAAGGAAGCCCGTGCCCGCGGCTTCCTGGCCGGATACCCGGTGGTCGATTTCCGCGTTCGTTTGAAGGACGGCCAGTACCACGACGTCGACTCCTCCGAGATGGCCTTCAAGATCGCCGGCTCGCTGGCATTCAAGGACGCCATGGCCAATGCGGCGGCGGTCATGCTCGAGCCAATCATGAAGGTCGAGATCAACACCTCGGACGAGTTCACCGGCGACATCATGAGCGACCTCGCCCAGCGGCGCGGCCGCCCCCAGGGGATGGACACCAAGAACGGCGCGCAGATCGTCAACGCCCTCGTGCCCATGGCCGAGATGCTCAACTACGATCCGGCGCTCACCGCCATGACCCAGGGCCGCTCACGCTTCCACATGGAGTTCTCCCACTACGAGGAAGTCCCGCGCAACGTGCAGGACAAGATCGTGGCCGAAGCCCAGAAGGCCAAGGAAGAGAACGGGTAATCGGGGACACCTTTCCCTGGTGTCCCCTTCCGGACTGGTTTTCGTAGCCGTCTCTCCTTAGCCCGGTAGGATTGACGGGATATGAGCGACAGTCAGGGGTCGCCTTGGTTTCCCGCGAAGAAGCTGGGCTGGGGATGGGGTCTTCCCATTGCCTGGCAGGGCTGGCTGGCGTTCACCGTCTACCTGGGACTCGTCGGCGCTGGCGTCGTGCTGCCGGTCAGAGGAGCGGGCATGCTCCTCTTCCTTCTCTACAATCTGGTTCTGGGAGCCGCATTTCTGGAGATTTGCTGGCTCAAAGGGGGAGAACCTACGGGGCAACTCGCCGAGGAAGCCGGCTTCGTCGCTCTGCGCCTCGTCGCCCTGTGGCTGCTGCTCACCGGACTGCTGGGTTTTCTGACCTCCCTCTCGTGGCTCGGATACACCAATGCCACGAATCCGGAGTCACGGTTCGTCGGGATATCCCAGGTCCTCGGTCAGCTCGCGATCATGGCGGTCGCCGGCCTGGTCTTCATCAACACGAGGAAGGTCTCGCGAGTGCTGTTCAGCAGCGCGGATGATCTCGAAGTCTCTTCGTCGGCCAGATCCATCCAGGTGGTCGCGATATCGGTGATCGGCATCGTCCTGATCGCAGGCTCACTGCCCGGTCTTGCGATACACCTGGTCAAGCTCTTCTGGGTACTGCGTGCGGGAGCCATGGCCGAGAGAGAGGCTTTCTTCTCGAGCGAGACCTTCTTTAGCGTCCTATACGAGTCGGTGTCGCTCGCCATCGGCGCCTTCCTCTTCTTCAGATCCACATGGCTCGCGAACCGATGGGCTGGCCCGCAAGAGCCGCGTCTCAAGCCGGATCACGACTAGAGCAGCCGCGATGAGTGCCCCACTGCTGATCGCCGCTGCTGTCCTGATTCTCTGTGGCATCGCCCACTCGTACCTCGGCGAGCGCTATATCCTCATGCGGCTCTTCCGTCGTGACAACCTGCCCCGCCTATTCGGAAGCGACTGGTTTACCAAGCGCACCTTGCGCTGGACGTGGCACATCACGTCCCTGGCCTGGGTCGGTTTCGCCGCGCTCCTGGTACTGCTGGCGCGGGATGCACCGCCGAGCCCCGTCGCTCTCCTGCAATTGATCGCCGCGACCTTCCTGCTGACGGCCGCGGTTGCCGCAATCGCTTCCCACGGTAGGCACTTGGCATGGGTCGCGTTTCTCGCCATAGCCGTTCTGGTGTGGCTCGCTGCGTGAGGAGGGACTCCGTGCACTACACGCCGCTCAACTTCGAAGCCAAGTTCGCCGTCTTCACCGAACAGTGGCAGCCCAAGGTAATCGCCGAGATGAACGACTACCAGTTCAAGCTGGCCCGGCTGGAAGGCGACTTCATCTGGCACAGTCACGAGGACACCGACGAGACCTTCATCATCCTCGACGGCATCCTGCGACTCGACTTCCGCGACGGCAGTGTCGAGCTTGCGCCCGGCGAGATGTTCGTCGTGCCCAAGGGCGTCGAGCACAAGCCGTTCGCCGCCTCCGAAGTCAAGCTCCTTCTCATCGAGCCTCGCGGCGTGGTCAACACCGGCGATCTCGAAGCCGGCGACCGCACTGCCGAGAACGACGTCTGGATCTAGGGACGGTCCGATGAGGTTTGCCGGCACCGTTCTCTATGTCGACTCGGTACCACCGGTACTCGATTTCTATGCGCGGGCGTTCGGACTGGAGCCGAATCACATTGACCTGGACGTGCAAATGCCCGGGCGGCGCCCGGAAGAGCGCTACGCGTTCGCTACCTTCCGGATCCCGGGCGGCGAGCTTCACCTGGCGACCCACGCGCTTGGCGCCCTGTTCATGCCGGAATACGAACGACCACCGGCAGGCGGACCCTTGGGCGTCGAGATCGCCTTCTACGTCGAGGACGTGCCGGCCGCTTTCCAGCGAGCGGTGGATGCCGGAGCAACAGCGATCAGCGAGCCGCGCGAGACGCCATGGGGCCAGACGGTTTCCTACGTCCGCAGCATCGAGGGTACCTTCGTCGGCATTTGTTCTCCGCCGGCTCCGTCTGAGCAATGAGCCCGCCCGCCTGGATGCGCCCGCGATCGGGGCCCTTCTGTCAGGAGCCGTGAAAATCCGCAGAGCTTGCGTCAAGCTGGAGAAGCTTCTTCCCGAGGAGGGCTCTCCGACCGGGTAGACTCTGAGGGACCTGTTCACCTTGGAGATATCCTGGAAGATGAGCTCGACGCCGTGCGGAGGGAAGCGCAGGGTCGGGAAGGCGAAGGGCCCGACGTCTGGCAGGTCGAGGGCTTCGAGCGCACATGAAAGACGCCGCCGGCCAGGCATCCACTCGGGCGCGGGTCCTCGGGATCATTCTGGCAGCGGTCTTCGTCGTCCTCGCCGGCTTCCATGTCCTCTGGGCCATCGCCGGCGTTCCGACCGGGGTCCAGGTCGTGCCGTCGGTTCCCGGCGGCCCGGTTCCCACCCCTCGGGCGGCCTCCTGTCTCGCGGTCGCCGTGGCGTTGACGCTCGCGGCCGTCGTCGTTCTTTCCGGCGCCGACGTGATCTTGAGCAGGGTGTCAAGGAGACTTCGGACTGTTGCCGGAAGCGTGCTCGGTTCCGTCTTCGTTCTTCGCGCGGTGGGCGACTTCCGGTTCGTGGGCTTCTTCAAATCGATCACTGAAACCAACTTCGCGTTCTGGGATACTCGGCTATACACGCCGCTCTCGCTGGCGATCGGTCTCGGCACGTTGTGGCTCGTCTACCTGTCACGGGTGAGCGGCCGGAACGAGGAACTGAAGGCGCACCGGTGACCCTCCGCGTCGTCCAACTCGGCTCGCCGAGACACGAAAGCGAGGGCCTGCGTATCGGCACGGTCCGAAGGCCACCGCGGGGCGTTCCCAAAGAGCGCCATGCCAAGGACGATTGGTACGACGTCTGGCTGCCCGAGCTCGCCCCGAGCGCCGAGCTGGTCAAAGACGCTCAGCGTGCCGAGTCGGCCGAGGACTGGCGAGCATTCGCCAGAAAGTACCGCAAGGAGATGGCCGACCCTGCGAAGGCGAGGCTGATCGAGCTCCTGGCCGCGCTGTCGAAGCGGACCAACCTCTCGGCAGGCTGCTACTGCGACGACGAGACGAAGTGCCATCGCTCGGTGCTGCGTGAGTTGCTGGCCGAGCGCGGCGCTCAGCTGCTCCCGTAGAGACTGTCTCGGCCACCCTCGGACTAGAATTCCCAACATGCCCGATCAACTCCCGGAAGGCGTGGTCTTCTACGTCGTCTTCGTCTTCGCGGTTACGCTGCACGAGGCGGCGCACGCCTGGGCGGCGAAGCTCGGAGGTGATCTGACCGCCTACTACGGCGGCCAGGTCTCGCTCGACCCGATCCCCCACATCCGGCGTGAACCGTTCGGCATGGTGATCTTGCCGATTCTGAGCGTCTTCTTGATCGGCTGGCCCTTCGGGTTCGCGAGCGCACCGTACGACCCGATCTGGGCCCAGCGCCACCCCAAGCGCGCCGCCTGGATGGCGCTCGCGGGACCGGGAGCGAACCTACTTCTCGTGGTCCTCGCAGCGATCGTGATCTTCGTGGGAGTCGGGTCGGGCTTCTTCGCCGCACCCGATTCGGTCTTCTTTTCCCAGGTGACCGCGGGCGCCGGCGAGGGGCCGGTAGAGGCGGTCGCGTTCGTGCTGAGCGTGTTCTTCTCGCTCAATCTGGTGCTTCTGATCCTCAACCTGATCCCGGTGCCGCCGCTCGACGGCTACGGGGCGCTGCCGCTGATCCTGCCCGAATCCGCACTCGAGGCCTACCGGGGGTTCAGCAGCCAGCCCATGATCGGCTGGATCGGTATCCTGGTGGCCTGGAGGCTTTTCGACTACATCTATCACCCGGTGTTTCTGTTCGCGGTCAACCTCCTCTATCCACAGGCACAGTACGGCTAGCCCGGAGAGCGAAGGATGCCACTCGACCCACAGGTCCGCCTCTTCCTGCGCCTCTCAGGTCCCTCGAGGGGTTCGAGGTGAAATGTCTGGGGCTGATCGGTAAGAGCGCCGGCGATGACTGAGCCGACGGTCTTGGTCTTCTTCTACGGCTCGTACATCAACCGGACCGTGCTCAGGGAGGTCGAGCTCCAGCCAGAGCGCTTCGAGGTCGCCCGTCTCGACGGCTACGACATCTCGATCGGACCGCTGGCGAACGTGCACGAAGCTCCGGGCAAGGTGGTCTGGGGCGTTCTGGCCTCGGCCACGCAGGACGAGCTCGACCGCCTGTACGCACACGCCCGCAACGTCCTGGGCGGGGTCTACGAGCCGCGGCTGGTCCCGGTGTCGACCAAGTCGGGCACGGAAGCCGCGCTCTGCTACGTCGCCGACTCACTGCCGGAAGCACCGGCGAGTGCGGACTACGTAGGCCGGATTGTCGACCCGGGGCGCGAGCTCGGATTCCCCGACGACTACATCGAGCACCTGAAATCGTTCCTGCCGGCCACCGAGGAGGGGTCGTGATGAACGCCAAGCGCCTGGTCTGGGTCGGCTCGATCGTCCTTGCGGCGACGGCGGCCCTCCACGGTTCGGGCTACCGGGACGTCACAGCTGCGGTTGCCGAATCGAATATCGAGGGGATGTTCTCCGGCGCGATCGGCGGACTCTGGCTCTACGCTTCGGTGCACTGGCTCTTCATCGCGGTGCTCGCGGTGGTGGCCGTCGAGATCGCAGCCCCCGCGACGCCATGGATTCTGGGCCTGGCGGCGGCGGTTCTGGCCGTGGATATCGTCGTGCTGCTGGTCTACGTCGGCCCGTTCTTCGGCGAGGCCATGCTAGGCAGCGCGTTCCTGGCCTACGTCGGCGGCGCCGCTCTGGTCCGCCGCGCGAGCTAGGCTCGGATTCAGTCGCCTTCGAGCGCCGGGTTCCGTTCGAAAAAGTCGAACGGCCTTAGCTCGAAATCCGACCAACTTGTCGGCATCACCGGCCAGTCCTCGGTTCGGACGACGTGGTGCATGCCGAGTGTGTACCAGAGCACGATGTCCGTATTCCGAACCGGCCGGTCGCGGCTGGTCCACCCGGGGAGCCCATCGCCGCCGCGGCTCTGGTTCGGGTAGGTACCGGCGGCGTAACGTTCGTTCCGAGCGTAGGGCGTGACCCAGAGATGGTAGTCCGTGAAGCCGGCCCGTTTCTGCAGGATGTCCTCGGCACCGAACAAGGAGACCGCGTTGCGTCCGGGCCTTAGCTGATAGCTCACCGGTAGACCCTGGGCACTGCGGACTGTCGGGTTGACGACCCGCCACAGTGCGGGCTTGTCCAGATCGATCCTCAGCCGAGCCCCCTTCTCGGTTGCGGGACTGAGGGAGCCGACCACCCAGGTCGTGTCTCTGAGCTCATCGTCGTCGAGCTCGATTCGCCGCAGGCGGTCGACGAGCAGGCTGTTGCCCGGCCCGTCGACGTCCAGATCGAGCCGAAACGAGAAGAAGTGATCGTGATTGATCGCGACCGTGTTCGGCGCGACCCGCCGGCCGTAGGACGCCTCGGCATCCTCTCCGGCAGGCAGCCCGGCGCCCGTGACCGCCTTGACGGCGGGTACGCCGGTCGCGCCGACTCGAACTCGAATCGATCCTTCGGGCCGGAAGACCCAGTCGAGCACATAGTCGTAGTTTCCTATCGTCGGAACCTGGCGCAGCACCAGCTCGGTCAGGACCTCCCCTCTGGTCGCTCCGCCGACTCCCTCATGATGGCGCCAGAGGAGGTCGCCCGCGTACCGCTCGAAAACGCACGCGACGTCGGGACTCAGGTGTGGATTTCCCCAATCGTCTGAGAACACCGCCGCCAAGAACCGGGCGTTCGCGGGACAATCCAGCCCGCGTACGAGGCGCGACGAGAGTCTCCCGATCCCGTACTCCCCGGCATCCATGAACGCACGGAAGTACCAAGCCGGATCGGGATCCGTGTAAGGCACGAACATCTCCGACAGAGATCCCTGGTACAGGACCGCCCGTCGCTTGCCTCCGTCTTCGAAGCTCGCCAGCGAGACCACGAGTCCGAGCCGCGGATCGACGCGCCAATGGAAGCGCCATCCCTGCCAGGTGACCCAGTGGTGGTCGAGGACGAAGACGTGCTCGCCAGCCGGCGCGACGTTCGCTCCCCCTTGCTGCCCCTCGGGCGGCTCGCGGCCGAAATCGACCGGCCCGCTCGGAACCGGCACGTCGCCCGTATCCTGTAGATTCACGACGCTCCGCTCGTCCAGGTCGACGGTTGCGATCAGGCCCTCGATCGGACGGCTCCAGTAGTTCTCGGCATCTCGAGCGTCGTAGCTAACTACCTTGACGATCCGACGATTCCGCTCCAGAGGACTCTCGTAGTAGCCGGCGGTCATGGGCACCAGCTCGACGTCCTCGACATCCTCGAAGCCGCGCTTGCCGACGGCTTCGCGCCAGCCGGGGTGTCTTCGAACGATCCTCTGCGCGGTGAGCCATTCGTCCGTTAGAAGAATCCCGGGTTGGACGCCTTCGATCTCCTCCCAGGCGTCGACGGTTCGCTTCTGAACGTCGACCACGGCCTCGAAGAGTTTGCGTTCTTTCTTGACCACGAGGAAGGCTCGCCGCGGGAGGCTCTGACCGGACTGCCAACGTAGAACCTCGGTTTTCACGGGCTCGTGCAGGGTCATCATCGGAAACCGGGTGTTCTCGTCCCAATGGCCTTTCTCGCGGAGCACGTTGACGGCGATGCCGAGCTCCGAAGCGGTGAGCGGGTCCAGCGGGTGCAGGCCGGGTTCGGCCGCTTCGCTGCCCTGCGAACGCACCGGAGTGGCGACAACGGACACCGAGACCATCGCGAGCACGATCAAGTGATGCAATCGGAAGTACAACGCGGCGATTGTATTCGACCGCCCGGACGGCCGTCCGCAAGCGCTTCTCCGTGCTAGATTGCCTCGATACCAGTCGAGCTTCAATGACGATAGGTACCGGAGCAGTGTGTCACGGTGGACGAGCCAGGTGCTTGATTCAGTCGGCAATCGTCATGCTCTGGGCGGCGCCGGCAGCCGGACACGACCTCTGGCTCCAGGCCGACGCATTCAGGCTCGAGCAGGGCGACACCCTGGTCGTTCGCCAGCTGGTGGGCTCAGCATCGAGGCCCGATCGCGTGCGGGAGCTGCCGGTGCTGAGAGACCTCACATCTCGGTTCACCCTGATCTCGAAGTCCCGCAAGCTCGACCTACTGAAGCAGGAGGGACCTGGGCTTTCGACGAAGCCGGCTCTGGCACGCGAGGTGGATTTTCAAGGTCCGGCCCTGGTGGCCATGGAACACGCCCTGATCTACACCGAGCACACGTACGAGGAGTTCCTCGACTACCTCGACCACGAGGGCCTGCCTCGAGAGGAGTATGAGCCCCGCCTGAAATCGGGCACGGTGCAGACCGAGGCCTACGGCCGGAGCCTCAAGCTATTGGTTCACTCCGGGCCCAGTGAGACGAAGGAGCCGACCGTCCACAGGCAGCCAGTCGGACAGCCGCTCGAGATCGTCCTGAAGCGGAGCCCCTACGAACTCGATCCGGGCGACCACCTCGACGTGCAGCTGCTGTTTCGAGGCGAGCCGCTTCCCGGCAGGATCCTGACGGCCTACGGCATCGGCGGAGATGGCCCGGCCGGAGTCCACCGGGAGCGAACCAACGCCGACGGCGTCGCGCGTTTCCAGCTGGATCGGGCCGGACGGTGGCTCCTCAGGCTCGTCCACCTGGTCCCGTGCTCGGCCGCTTCGCAGGCCGACTGCGCGGACGCCGCCTGGGTAGGCCACTGGGCGGCTTACAGCTTCGAGCTCGACTGATCGAGTAGCCGGCCCGCTTCCCGGATCTCTGGACTCTGGCTCCCGCTAGAAGGGGAACGTACAGGCAGGCGTCACGTTGACGGCCTTCAGCCTCTTCTTGATATCGCCCGGCGCGCCGGTCGCATCGCACCAGCCGTCCCCGTTGTCGTCGGTCGGGTCGCAGTCGTCACCCGGCAGAAAGATGAACTGCTGGACCACGTTGTCGTTGTTGTCCACGTCGTTGAAGACACAGGCCGTGAGCCGGCACGCACCCTCCCCGATCCGCCTCTGAAGATTCCTCGTCGTGACGTTCTTGGCCATGCCATCGGTGGTACAGATCTGCGCCCGATTCAACGGCACATGCGCCTTGGCCTGGGCGATCGCGGCCATTGCCAGCACCAGGACAAGACACGCAACGATCGACGAAAGAACAGTTCGCTTCGCCATAGCTGACCTCCTTGATTCCAAATCAGATTAAGGATAGCCGGGATGCTATCACAGCGCCGAGCCGGTCCCGGAAAGAAGAGCCCTGGACGGCGCAGCCATTCCTCGAGCGCCAACTGCGATGACGTTTTTCGGGGAAGCTACCGAGCCGCTTTCAGTTGCGAGCTCGACTGAGCGGCCTTGCGAACTCCCTAAAACGGGTCCGTGCAGGCCGGCGTGACGTTGACTGCGCTGATCCGACTCGGTATCTGGCGCGGCGACAGGGTGGCGTCGCAGAAACCGTCGCCATTGGCGTCCGTCGGATCGCAGTCGTCTCCTGGCAAGAAGATGAATTGCCGGATCAGGTTGTCGTTGCTGTCGACCTCGTTGAACACACAGACCGTCAACCGGCATGCGCCGGCATTGATCTTGGCCTGGAGACGACGAATGCTGACGTTCTGGACGGTACCCGCCCCCTTGCAGATCTGCCCCTTGCCCAGCGGCACGTGCGCCTTGGCCTGGGCTATCTCGGCCCGGGCCAGGCCCAGGACCAGACACGCCGCTATCGACACAAACACCATTCGCTTCGCCATAGCCAGCCTCCTTGCTCTCGAGCGAGATTAATGTCGCGCGAAAGGGTAGCACAGGGTGTTCATCACCGAAGGCATCCCGAGCTTCTCCGACTCCCCGGAGCTGAACCTGGATGGGAATGTCGTCGCGGTGATGCAGTGAAGCGTCGACGCAGCGGGCGTGAAGGCGCCCGGACGGCTCTGCTGAGCCCGCGCTTTCAGCGTGGGGGTGCTTGCGGAGATTGAAAGGGAGGTGGTGGGGCGCTAGTCTCGGGTCTCGATACTAGGAGGCAGGAACCTCTTGAGGTGGAACCTCTTGAGGTGCCTGAGTGTCTAAGTACCCAGGGGATCCACTACTTTGCGGTTTCGATCCAAAGGTGCCGTGGCTGAAGCCGCGCTCTTTCTGCTTTTCTTCTGCAGCCTGCCGGGCATCGCACACGAGGACACGGACTTCCCGGTCGCGCTTGATGGCACCCTCTTGGACTATCCCGAGGACTACGGGCCCGCGGCGATCGAGGTAGTGGCTCCCGAGTCTCACGGTGACGCCACCGTTCCCCGTGTGACTATCAAGACCGGGGGCCACCAGCTTCGGCTACCTGACTGCCTTGGCTCACTTTTCGTCCTGCCCGAAGGTCTGGAGATACGAGCACATGGCTCCTGGTATCACCGCTTTGATCGACTACCACCCTACCTGGTGGTAGATCTCCCGACCAATGCCGGAAGGCCGTGGTTCGATGGGCACAGCCTCCTATTCAATATGCGAAACGCAGAGCTGATCGAGGCTAGTTCGCTCAGCGTCAAGAGCCTTTCGGGAGTTCGCTCGACACAACTCAGGAGAGAAGTTGTCGATGAGTACTGCGACGAGGCCGAACGACAGTCGCTGAAGAGGACACCGAACTCAGCAGGATCAGTTCTGCTCTGCGTGGGTGGGCTCTTGGGAGCCCTGGCACTGGCCTTGATCTCCGGGAAGGCGCCACCGCGGCTATCGAGAGTGCCGCGACCATTCGCTCTTCTAGCCCACGACGCTCAGCCGAAGCTCTTGCGAAGAGTCGGCTGGTGTGCTCTCGCTTCAGCTACCGTGATCGGACTCTTCGGGGTGGACGTTCGAGAGCTTCTAGTTGCAGCAAGTGATATCCATGTAGTCGCTCTTATCTTCTATCCGAGCTGGATCTTGCTTGTAGCAATGGTGCCGGCTCTGGCGCTAGCCGACGAGTTCTACAGCCCCGGCGCCGCGGTGAGAATCCGGGGCCTGCGATCGGGAGACCTGACACTCGTCTTCAGCCTGGGGATCACACTCCTTGGCCTCGGCATCTACGGCTCGCTGAGTGAACTCGACGGGATGGAGAATCCGAGTGCACTCGAGATCGCTCTCTACGTGACGGTATTGGCCGCGGTTACTTGGCTCGGACTACGAGTACGGCCCGTGCCGATGAAGGCCTACTGGCTCGTCGTGTGTGCTGCAGCAGCGCCTCACGTCATACTACTCACACCCATCCACCCTGAATCCTTCCTTGAGTGGCTTCCCGAGCGCTCTAGTAGAGTCTACTTTCTCACCTACCCATTGTTGGCCGGCGGGGTAGTCCATGTTTCCGCAAGCTGGGTGTCGAGCTCGTTCAGAGAGAGACACTTTGTGCGGCTCGCCTTGGCAGCGTTGCTTTGGGTAGCCGCCGCATCGTGGCTTTCGTGGAGTTCAGTATTCCTTCGAAGGTGGTGGTGGCCCTTCTGAGGCCCGCCAAGATCGCGATCTCGGGCGCAGGGACCCAAGGCTACCCGAGGCGAAGTAGGCGCCGTCCCTGAAGGGCCGGCGTGCCTCGTGCGAGCGAGCAATTGCCCGCGTCTTCGCGGGCGCGAGCGAGACGAGGGCACCGGCGGCCTTCAATCGGAAGGCGGATCCACAGAGTAGCGGCCGCCAGTAAGAAGGGATCCTTCGCTCCGCTCAGGATGACAGTGCCAAAGGAAAAGCCGGGCAATGCCCGGCTTTCACCTCTTCAAGTCGCCGGCGTCTAGCCGGCGCACCTGCTTGTAGCGGCGGAGCGAGGGATTCTTCGCTTCGCTCAGAATGACCACGAGAGTCTATTCGTCGCCCTTCTCTACCAGCTCCAGAATCGCCATCTCGGCCCCGTCACCCTTGCGCGGACCGAGCTTGGTGATGCGCGTGTAGCCGCCGGCGCGGTCCGCGAATCGCGGCGCGATCTCGTCGAACAGCTTCCTGACGTGCGTTCGGTTGGGCACCCACTGGCGCACCATGCGGCGAGCGTGCACGGTGTCCTTCTTGCCATGGGTGATCATCTTCTCCGCCACCGGCCGCAGCTCTTTGGCTTTCGCCAGGGTGGTGCGGATCTGTTCGCTCTGAATGAGCGAAGCCAGCTGATTGCGGAACAGCGCCTTGCGGTGCGCGGTGGTCCGGTTGAGCTTGCGCCCCTGTATTCCGTGTCGCATGACTGACCTCCAGAGCCTTTCGGCTACCGCCTAGTTACGCTCCGCCCTCGAGGTCCATCCCGAAGGAAAGGCCGTAGCTCTCGAGCAGAGCGTGGACCTCGTCGAGTGACTTCTTGCCGAAGTTCTTGGTCTCGAGCATGTCCCGCTCGCTCTTCGCGACCAGGTCGCGCAGGGTCATGATGTTGGCGTTCTTCAAGCAGTTGGTCGAGCGGACCGAGAGATCCAGCTCGTCGATGCGCTTGGTGAGAATCGAGTCGAGCGCGCTCGACATAGACGGCGCTTCGGCCTCCGCCTCCTCGATCAGGCTCTCCTCGGATCCGATGAAGATGCCCAGGTGCTTGCGAAGTAGGTCGGCCGCCTGAGACACCGCGTCTTCCGGCGACACCGTGCCGTTCGTCCAAACCTCGAGCAGCAGCTGCTCGTAGTCGGTGGCCCGGCCGACGCGCGCCGCCTCGACGCGATAGTTGACCCGCTTGATCGGACTGTGGACCGAGTCCACGGGGATCCAGCCGAGTCCGAGTGCCTCGTCGAAGTTGCGCTCGGCGCTGATGTAGCCGCGGCCCTTCTTGATCTGGGCCTCGAGCTTCAGGTTCCCGGATTCGTTGAGCGTGGCGATCGCGGCGTCTTGATCGCAGATCTCGACATTCGAGTCGGCGTTGAACTGGCCGGCGGAGACCGCTCCGTCACCCGCGGCGTCCAGGGTGATGACCTTGGGCTCGTCGCTGTGGAGCAGGAACGGAATCTCTTTGAGATTCAGAATGATGTCCGTGACGTCTTCGACGACGCCCGGGATGGCCGAGAACTCGTGCAGCACGCCTTCGATCCGAACCGCCGCCACCGCCGCGCCCTCGATCGAGGACAACAGGCATCGACGCATGGCGTTGCCGATAGTGTTGGCGAAACCACGCTCGAACGGGCGGGCGACGAACTTGCCGTACGTCGGGGTAAGCGACTTCTGGTCTGCCTCGAGGCTCTTGGGCCTCTGAAAAATCTGAGTTTCCATAACCGACTCCTTATGTCTCTCGAATACCGCGAGGCCGCAGAACACGCCTCGGGCCTCTGGTGCTATCGACTGTAGAGCTCGACGATCAGCTGCTCTTCGATCGCCAGCTTGATCTCCTCGCGCGTGGGCAGCGCGGTGACGGAACCGGTGAAGTTGTCCGGATCCATCTCGAGCCAGCTCGGAATGCCGCGGCCCCGGGCCGTCTCCACGCTGGCTCGAATGAAGTCGTTCTTCCGGCTGGCTTCCTTGATCGACACCTCGTCGCCGACCTTCACCTGGAAGGAAGGGATGGTGTTCTTCTTGCCTCCCACCTGCACGTGGCCGTGGCGCACGAGCTGGCGCGCCTGGGCCCGCGAGGACGCGAAGCCGAGGCTGTAGACGACGTTGTCGAGACGGCGCTCGAGCATCGCGAGCAGGTTCTCGCCGGTGATGCCCTTCTTGCGCTCCGCCTGCTTGAAGTAGCTGCGAAACTGCTTTTCGAGAACTCCGTACGTGCGTTTGACCTTCTGCTTCTCTCGCAGCTGAATGCCGTAGCCGAGATTGCGGCGACCGCGACGCTGGCCGTGCTCGCCCGGGGGATAACCGCGCCGTTCGATGGCGCACTTTTCCTTGAAGCAGCGGTCGCCCTTCAAGAAGAGCTTCATGCGCTCACGCCGGCAGAGCCGGCAGACAGGACCTGTATAACGTGCCAATTCCTAATCCTCCAAATCCTGAAAGCGCTCTAGACGCGACGCCTCTTGGGCGGCCGGCAGCCATTGTGTGGAATGGGAGTGACGTCGCGGATCGACTTCACGTCGATACCGGTTGCCGCCAACGCTCGAATGGCCGATTCACGACCGGCGCCGGGACCGTTGACCTCGACATCCACAGATCGCACGCCGTAATCCCGGGCCTGCTGGCCGGCGTTTCGACCGGCGACCTGGGCCGCGAACGGCGTCCCCTTGCGCGAGCCCTTGAAGCCGATGCGGCCGGCCGACGACCATGTAAGCACGCCACCGTCGGGATCCGAGATGGTCACGATGGTGTTGTTGAATGTCGCCTTTATGTGGACGACGCCGTGCGGCACGACTCGCTTTTCCTTCCTGCGCCCGCCCTTGGCCTTGCCGCTCGATTTCGCTTTCGCCATATGCTTCTACTCCTCGTCCCTACTTCTTGACTTTCTTCTTGCCGGCGACCGCGCTGCGCTTGGGCCCCTTGCGGGTACGAGCGTTGGTGTGCGAGCGCTGGCCGCGTGTGGGCAGACCCCGGCGATGTCGCATGCCGCGATACGATCCAATCTCGATCAGCCGCTTGATGTTCTGGGTGACGTCTTTGCGAAGATCACCTTCGACCAGGCGGTCTCCGTCCTGAACGGCCTCGCGAATTCGGCGAGCCTCGTCTTCGGCCAGGTCCTTGACCTTGACCGTCTCCTCGACCCCGGCGCGGGCCAGGATCTCTTTGGAGCGCGTGCGCCCGATGCCGTGGATGTAGGTCAGCCCGATCCAGATCTGCTTGTTCGGAGGCAGATCGATGCCTGCGATTCGTGCCATGACTTGCTACCCCTGCCTCTGCTTGTGTTTCGGGTTTTCGCAGATCACCCGCACCACGCCGCGGCGGCGAACGATCTTGCACTTCGAGCACATTTTCTTGACTGAGGCTCGTACTTTCATCTCTATGGTCTCGACTTGTCTCTCTGGTTATCCCGCAAGCGGTAGGTGATTCGTCCCCGGTTGAGGTCGTAGGGCGAAAGCTCCAGGCGAACCCGATCGCCCGGGAGAATCCGGATGAAGTGCTTGCGCATCTTTCCGGAGACGTGGGCCAGGACTTCGTGTCCGTTCTCGAGCTCCACCTTGAACATCGCGTTCGGCAGCTGCTCAACGACCTGCGCTTCGACTTCTATTGCGTCTTCCTTCGACAAACTTGTCCTTTTCTCTTCTCTAGGCCGCTTCCGGCATTCTTCCCAGAACTCTCGCTCCGATGTCGGTCACCGCAATCGAGTATTCGAAATGGGCCGATAGCGACCCGTCTCGCGTGCGCGCCGTCCAGCCGTCCGCGTCGACGCGTACGTCCGGCGAGCCCACGTTCACCATCGGCTCCACCGCCAGCACCAGCCCCGCCTTGAGCTTCGGGCCCTTCCCCGGCTTGCCGAAGTTGGGCACCTGCGGCTCTTCGTGCAGGTTGGTTCCGATCCCGTGGCCGACGAATTCTCTCACAACTGTATAACCCCGTGCCGAGACGTGCTGCTCGACCGCGTGGCCGATGTCCGACAAGTACCGGCCCGGCTGAATGGCGTCCACCGCCTTGTCCAGGGACTCGCGGGTAGTGCGCATCAGGTCAGTGGCCTCCTCGCTGATCTCGCCCACCGCGAAGGTCCGAGCGGCGTCACCGTAGTAGCCCTTGTAGAGGACCCCGCAGTCGATCCCGATGATTTCGCCCGGGTTGAGCGGGTCCTCGTTCGGGATTCCGTGTACGATGACGTCGTTGATCGAGGTGCATAGGGTGGCCGGAAAGCCGCGGTAGTCGAGAAAAGCCGGCACACCGCCCGACGAGCGGATGTGGTTCTCGGCCATCGCGTCGAGTGACTTGGTGGTCACCCCGGGCGCAACAGTCTTGGCCATGAGATCCAGCACCTCGTGAACGATCCGGTTGGCCTCGTCCATGAGATCGACCTCGCCCGGCGTCTTGAACACCATCAGACCGTCTCCTCACCGGAGACCGTCTCCTCGCCAGACGCGGTCGGCTCGGCACCCGACCCAGCGGGCGTGGCGGCGAAGCGCGCGTCGAAGGCGGCCATCAGAGCCTCGGTAACGTCTTCGATCGGCTGATCGCCGTCGATCGACTCCACCAGCCCCATCTCACTGTAGTGGGCCACCAAGGGATTGGTGACCTCGCGGTAGAGCTCGATCCGGTGCCGGATGACCTCTTCCTTGTCGTCCTCCCGCCGGCGGGCCAGGGCGCGCCGAATGAGCTCCTCTTCCGGCACGTCGATGAACCAGACGATGTCGAGGGACTCTTCCAGCTCGTCGAGGATGCCGGCCAGGGTGTTGGCCTGGCCCTGGTTACGCGGATATCCATCCAGGAGGAAGCCGACCTGGGCGTCGTCCGCGGCCAGGCGACTCTTCACGACCTCGGCCATGGTCTCGTCGTCCACCAGGGCACCCGAATTCAGAACTGCCGCGACCCGCTGGCCCAGCTCGCTGCCGGCAGACACCGCGGCGCGCAGCATCTCGCCGGTCGAGATCGCAGGGATCCCCAGACGCTCTGCAACTCGCTCGGCCTGGGTTCCCTTACCGGAACCCGGCGCCCCCAGAATCACGCTCCGGACGGGCCTAGCCACGGCGTCCTCGCATACGGCCCCGCTTCATGAAGCCGTCGTAGTTGCGCATCACCAGCTGGCTTTCGAGTTGCTGGACGAAATCCATCGCCACGCCGACCACGATCAGAAGCGACGTGCCACCGAAGTAGAAGTTGATACCCATGCCCTGGGTGACCCAGTTGGGCAGATTGGCGTCCAGGGCGTCGCCGATGAACGGCAGTCCCGCCACTTGGATGCCACTCAGCAGAAACTCCGGCAGCACCGAGACCGCAGCGAGGTACACCGCGCCGACCAGAGTCAGGCGCGTCAGGATCTTGTCGATGTACTCGGATGTGCGCTTGCCCGAGCGAATTCCCGGAATGAATCCGCCGTACTTGCGCATGTTCTCGGCGGTGTCGGCAGGATTGAAGATGATCGACACGTAGAAGTAGCAGAAGAACAGGATCGCCACCACGTAGAGCAGGTAGTGGAGCGGCTGCCCCCAGGCGAGATAGTTCGAGATGTTCTGCAGCCATTCGTTCTGGAACATACCCGCGATCGTCGACGGAATCATGACCACCGAGCTCGCGAAGATGACCGGGATGACGCCACCCGTGTTGACCCGCAGCGGAAGATACGTGTTCTGTCCACCGTAGACCCGGCGGCCGACCACCCGCTTGGCGTACTGCACCGGAATCCGCCTCTGCGCCCGTTCCATGTAGACGATGAAGGCGATCACGAGGAGCATGAAGATCGACAGGAAAACGAGCTTCAGAACGCTCAGGTTACCGCTCTGGACGCCCTGGAAGGTGTTGGCGACCGCTCCCGGCAGGGCCACGATGATGCCCCCGAAGATGATCAGAGAGATCCCGTTGCCGATGCCGCGCTCGGTAATCTGCTCGCCCAGCCACATGACGAACGCCGTACCCGTGGTCAGGGTCAGCACGGTCATCAGGCGGAAGCCCCAGCCCGGGTTCGGCACCAGCGAGGCGCCGCCCGGCGTGGTCACGCGCTCGATCCAGATCGCGATGCCGGTTGACTGGATAATCGAGATACCCATTGTCAGGTAACGCGTGTACTGGGTGATCTTGCGCCGTCCGAGCTCACCTTCCTTCGACAGCTTCTCGAGGTATGGCCACACCACGGTCAGGAGCTGCAGCACGATGGACGCGGTGATGTAGGGCATGATGCCCAGCGCGAATACCGCGACCCGCTCGAGGCTGCCGCCCGTGAAGGTGTTGACCATGCCGAGCAGAGTCCCGCGCACGGCCTCCATGAACTCGAGCAGCGCCTGCGGATCGATGCCCGGCGTCGGGATGTTGCACCCTACCCGGTACACCGCCAGCAGGCCGAAGGTGAAGATCAGCCGTTTCCGGAGATCCGGAATGGCGAACAGGTTACGGAAGCTATCGACGATCACTTGCCGATGACCTCGCACTTTCCGCCGGCGGCCTCGATCTTGGCTTGGGCCGACTTGGAGAACTTGTGGGCCTGAATGTTGACCGCTTTCTTGATCTCGCCCGAGCCGAGGATCTTGACGGAAGCGCCCTTGCGCGCAAGGCCCTTCTCGACCAGGGTCTCGAGCGTCACGTCACCCTCGAAGCCGTCGAGGCGATCGAGGTTGATGACGTCGTACTCCTTGCGGAAGATGTTTGTGAAGCCCCGCTTGGGCACACGGCGCACGAGCGGCATCTGGCCGCCCTCGAAGCCGCGCCGCCGGCTGTAGCCCGAGCGCGACTTCTGGCCGTTGTGACCGCGCCCTGCGGTCTTGCCCTTGCCCGAGCCCAGACCGCGCCCGACTCGCTTCGAAGAATGCCGGCTACCTTTGGCCGGCGACAGATCATGTAGCTTCATAGTCCTGTTCCTCGGCCCTATTCCTCGACGATCTCGACCAGATGGGGGATCTTGGCGACCATTCCTCGGACCGCGGGGCTGTCCTCGCGTTCCACGATATGCCGGATCCGGCGCAGGCCCAGACTCCGAAGAACCTCGTGCTGATTCGGCGGCCGCCCGATCGGGCTCCGGGTCTGGCGGATCTTGAGCGTTTTCGCTTTCTTCTTGGCCATTGTCCTATCTTCTTGTCAGTCAGTGCTTTCCGAGCGCTAGGCCTCGGTCGCGGTCGGCATCTCGATGCCACGCTCGCGGAAGACGTCTTCGCGCTTGCGCAACTGCTCGAGAGCGACCATGGTGGCCTTGACCACGTTGTGCGGGTTTTTCGAGCCGATCGACTTGGTGAGGATGTCCTGAATGCCCGCGCCCTCGACGACCGCGCGCACGGCGCCGCCGGCGATCACGCCAGTACCCTGCGAGGCCGGCTTGAGCAGCACGCGGCTCGAGCCGAAGATGCCCAGCGACTCGTGAGGGATCGAGGTGTCTTCCATCGGTACGCGGGTCAGCTTCTTCTTGGCGATCTCCACGCCCTTGCGGATGGCGCTCGGGACTTCCTTGGCCTTGCCCGAGCCGTAGCCGACCCGGCCGTTACCGTCGCCGATCACGACCAGCGCGGAGAACGAGAAGTTCTTGCCGCCCTTGACCACCTTGGTCACGCGGTTGATGTGAATGACCTGCTCGAAGAACTCGCTGTCTCTTTCGAAATCTCTAGCCAACTTGGCCTCCTCTACAGCTCAGAACTGCAGTCCCTTCTTGCGAGCGCCTTCGGCGACCTGGCGCACACGCCCGTGATAGATGTAGCCGCCCCGGTCGAACACCACCTGCTCGATCCCGGCCTTCTTCGCGCGCTCGGCGACCGCCTCGCCGACCAGCCTGGCCGCATCGAGGCGCTTGCCGGTCTTGGCGGCCTTCCGGATGTCCTTCTCGGACGAGCTGGCCTGAACCAGCGTCTCACCCTTGAGGTCATCGATGACCTGAGCGTAGGTGTACTTCAGGCTCTTGAACACCGCCAGGCGCGGCCGATCGCCAGTGCCGTTGACGGTCCGCCGCACGCGCTTGTGAGCGCGCTGGCGTCGTTCTCGTTTCTTCTGTGCTCTATCCACGTGGTATCTCCCTCGAGCCTCTAGCCACCGCCCACGCCGGCCTTGCCGACCTTGCGGCGAACAACCTCGTCGACGTACTTGATGCCCTTGCCCTTGTAGGGCTCCGGCTTGCGCAACGCGCGAATCTCGGCGGCCACCTGGCCGACCTGCTGCTTGCGTGCTCCGCGCACCGTGATGCCGTTGTTCTTGTCCACTTCGATCTGGATGCCGTCCGGTATCGGAAACACGATCGGATGCGAGTAGCCGAGCGCGAGGTGCACGTCCTTGCCCTTGACCTCGGCCCGGTAGCCGACACCATTGACCTCGAGAACTTTCGAGAAGCCCTCGTGCGCTCCTTGTACGGCGTTGGCCAGAAGAGCGCGCACCAGGCCGTGCTTGGCACGCTCGTCCTGGGTGTCGCCGGCTCGTTTGACCTGGACCTCCGTCTCACCGACCTCGACCTGGATCAAGTCGATGAGCTTCTCGGAGACCTTGCCCTTCGGCCCCTCGGCCACAAAGAGACCATCTTCGATCTTGACCTTGATTCCCTTGGGAATCGGAATCGGCTCTTTACCTACTCGAGACATCTTGTTTCACTCCTGCAGATCTTCGGTCGCTACCAGATCTCGCAAAGCACCTCGCCACCGACGCGCTGCTCGCGCGCCTGGCTGTCGGTCAAAAGGCCGTTAGACGTCGACACGATTCCGACGCCCAGACCGTTCAGGACCGGCTTGAGGTCATCGGCGCCCTTGTAGACGCGGCGCCCCGGCTTCGAGACACGCTGCATGCGGCGAATCGCCGGCTGGCCGTCCTTGTTGTACTTGAGGCGGATTCGGATCTTCCGGGTGGTCGGGCTGTCGCCCTCCTCGGCAAAGCCCTCGATGTAGCCCTGCTCCTGCATGATGCGGCACACCTCGAGCTTGAGGTTCGATCCAGGCAGCGTGAGCTGGTCGTGATTGACCATCTGGGCGTTGCGGATCCGGGTCAGAAGATCCGAGATCGGATCGGTCATCGTCATTGTCGTACTCCTACCAACTCGCCTTGATCACTCCGGGGAGATACCCCTGAAGTGCCAGGTTGCGGAAGCAGATCCGGCACAAGCCGAACTTCCTCATGTAGCCGCGCGGGCGCCCGCACCGCTGGCAGCGGTTGCGGTGCTTGACCGCGAACCTCGGCTTCTTTTTCATCTTCGCCATCTTTGCCGTCGTAGCCACTAGATATCTCCCTGGGTGTCTTTGATCCTGGCCTTAGCTGGCTTCTCTGCGTCGGAACGGCATGCCCAGACCGCGCAGTAAGTGTAGTGCTTGCTCGTCATGCTCGGCGCTGGTCACGATCGTCACGTTCAAACCCTTGCTGCGGTCGACTTTGTTGTAGTCGAGATCGGCAAAGATCAAGTGGTCCTTGATGCCGAGCGTGTAGTTGCCACGGCCGTCGAAGGCGCGGTCCGAAACCCCCCGGAAGTCGCGCACTCGCGGCAGCGCGGTCGAAATCAGACGATCCAGGAAGTCCCACATCCGCGTGCCGCGAAGCGTTACCCGGGTTCCGATGGGCATGCCCTCGCGCAGCTTGAAGGCCGCGATCGACTTTCGGGCTCGCGTGATCACCGCTCGTTGGCCGGCAATCTGGGTCAGCTCGTCGGCCGCGTCATCAAGCAGCTTGACATTCTGGCTCGCTTCGCCGAGGCCCACATTGAGCACGATCTTCTCGATCTTGGGCACCGCCATGACGTTTTCGATGCCGAACTCCTTCTGCAGGTCCGGCATCACCTCGTCCCGGTACCGCTTCTTGAGTCGGGGCACATAGGCGACGGCGCCGTCTGTCTTCTTCTTCTTAGCCATTACCTTGAGTCCTCAGCTGTCTATCGCCGTCGCGTGGACTTAGTTGAACGTCGCGCCGCAGCTCCGGCACACTCGCGCGCCGGACCCGTCCTCGAGCCGTTTCTTTCCAATCCTGGTCGGCTTGCCGCACTCCGGGCAGACCACCTTGAGCTTCGAGAGCCGAATCGGTGCTTCGCGCTCGAGGATTCCACCCTGAATCTGCTTTTGCGGATTCGCCCGAGTGTGCTTCTTGACCATGTTGATGCGCTCGACGATTGCGGTGCCCTTGTTCGGGAAGATCTTCAGCACCTTGCCCTTGACACCTCGGTCCTTGCCGGTGATCACCAGCACTTCGTCGTTTTTCTTTATCCTGACTTTCTGCATTTCTAGAGCACCTCTGGCGCCAGGGAAATGATCTTCATGAACCGTTTCTCGCGTAGCTCTCTGGCCACCGGACCAAACACGCGGGTGCCGATCGGCTCCCCCGCTTCGTTGATCAACACCGCCGAGTTCTTGTCGAACCGGATGTAGGTGCCGTCCTTACGCCGCTGCGCGCGTCGGGTGCGAACCACCACGGCACGAACGACCTGGCCCTTCTTGACCGTGCCCTCGGGCGTCGCCTCCTTGACCGAAGCGGTGATGACGTCACCGATGCCACCGGTCTTCCCCGCTGAGCCGCCCTTCATGCGAATGCAGGCGATCTTGCGGGCACCCGAGTTGTCCGCCACCTCGAGGATGGTTCCCATCTGAATCATCGGTCTATCCCTCGGCTTTCTCTACGATCCGCCCGACCCGCCAACGCTTTTGCTTCGAAAGCGGCCGGCAGGCGACGATCTCGACGACGTCGCCGACGCCACACTGGTTTTGCTCGTCGTGGGCGTAGTACTTCTTCGTCCGCTTCAGATAGCGACGGTAGAGACGGTGGACGGTCGTTTTTCCGACCGAGACCACCACGGTCTTGTCCATTTTGTCGCTGACCACGGTGCCGACCATCGTCTGGCGTCCCCCGCTTTGGGAGACGGCAGCGGCCGGCTCGGCCTGGGCTGTGCTTTCGGTATCGGCTTGCTCGTTCATTTCCGATGTTTCCTACGACTCGTCCGTGGCCTTCTTGGTCTCGGCCGCGGCCTTCTTCTCGCGAAGAACCGTCAGCACGCGCGCCATGTCACGGCGCACCATGGTCATTCTGGTCGGGTTGTCGAGCTGCCCGGTGACCTTCTGCAAACGAAGGGCAAAGAGCTGCTCGGCGAGCTCGACTTCCTTGTCTCTGAGCTCGTCTACCGTGTGTTCTCTCAGTTCCGCGGCTTTCATAACGTCTACCCTCAGCCCTGCATCTCTTCGGCGCGCGATATGTAACGGGTCTTGATGCCGAACTTGTACGAAGCCCGCAGCATGGCGTGGCGAGCCGTCGCCTCGTCGACTCCCTCGAGCTCGAACAGGACGCGGCCGGGCTTGACTACCGCGACCCACTCTTCGGGAGCACCCTTGCCCTTACCCATTCGGGTTTCGAGCGGCTTCTTGGTGACCGGCTTGTCCGGGAAGATCCGGATCCAGATCTTGCCGCCGCGCTTTACGCCACGGGCGATCGCGATACGACCGGCCTCGATCTGCCGGGCGGTTACCCAGCCGGCCTCGAGTGCCTGCAGGCCGTAGTCGCCGAATGCGATGTAATCGCCGCCCTTGGCGCGACCACGCCGCCGACCTCGCTGCTGTTTTCTGAACTTGACCTTCTTCGGCATCAACATGGTGTCGACTCCTCTTGCCTAGACCGCCGCTCGGCGGGTCTTCTCTCTCAAAAGATCGCCCTTGTAGATCCAAACCTTGCAGCCGACCACACCGTAGGTGGTGCGCGCCTCGGCGAAGCCGTAGTCGATGTCCGCCTTGAGGGTATGGAGCGGGAGTCTTCCGTCCTGGTACCACTCGGTGCGGGCGATCTCGGCGCCTCCCAGGCGGCCCGAGACCATGACCTTGAAGCCCTTGGCGCCGAAGCGGAAGGCGGCTTCCATCGACTTCTTCATGGCGCGCCGGAATGCGATCCGGCGAAGCAGCTGGTGCGCCAGGTTCTCGGCCACGAGCTGCGCCTCGAGCTCCGGCCGGGTGATCTCCTGGATGTTGATGTGCACAGGCCGGCCCATGAGCTTCATCAGGTCGTCTCGGAGCTTGTCCACCTCGGCGCCCTTGCGGCCGATGATTATGCCCGGTCGCGACGTGTAGATCGTCACCCGGAGCTTGTCAGCCGCGCGCTCGATGTCGATCTCGCTGACGCCGGCGTGACCGAGCCTACTCTTCAACTTCGAGCGCAGGTCCAGATCCTCGTGAAGGAGCTTCGAGTAGTCCTTGTCTGCGAACCAGCGCGAGTGCCAGGGCTTGTTGTAGACGAGCCTGAACCCGTAGGGATGTGTCTTTTGACCCACGAATGTCTCCTTAGTCCTCTTCGCCCTTGCGAGTATCGAGCTTGATGGTGATGTGGCTCTGCCGCTTCAGAATCTGAAACGCCCGCCCCATCGGCTGTGGGCGAATCCGCTTGAACACCGGTCCCCCGTCCACGAATACCTCTTTGACGAACAGACGGTCCACGTCGACGCCCTCCTCGCGATTCTCGGCGTTCGCCACCGCCGACTTGAGGAGCTTGCTCATGTCCCGTGCCGCGGACTTCTTGCTCAATGCCAGCAGGTCGCTCGCCTCCTGAACCCCTTTGCCGCGGATCTGGTCCGCCACCAGGCGCACCTTCTGCGGAGAGGCCCTCAGGTACCGAAGTCGTGCTGTTACTTCCATTTCCCAGACTCCTCGATTCCTAGCGCGGCCGGCCCGACTTCTCCCGGCCGCCGGAGTGGCCCCGGAAGGTGCGGGTGGACGCGAACTCGCCGAGCTTGTGTCCCACCATGTTCTCGGTGACGTAGACCGGAATGAACTTCATGCCGTTGTGAACGGCGATGGTCAGCCCGACCATGTCCGGAATGATCGTCGAGCGACGCGACCAGGTCTTCAGAACCCGGCGGTCGCCACCATCCACCGCGGCCGACACCTTCTTCATGAGGTGCTCGTCGATGAAAAAGCCTTTTTTGAGCGAACGTGACATGTCTTACCTCGAGCCCCCTCTACTTCTTCTTGCGGCGTCTGACGATCATTGAATCGGTGCGCTTGTTGCGGCGGGTCCGGTAGCCCTTGGTGGGAACACCCCAGGGAGTGCAGGGGTGCCGGCCACCCGAGCTGCGGCCTTCACCGCCGCCCATCGGATGGTCGACCGGATTCATGACCACACCGCGGTTGTGCGGCCGGCGGCCGAGCCAACGGCGGCGGCCTGCCTTGCCGTACTTGCGGTTCTCGTGATCGAGGTTGCCGACCTGGCCCACCGTTGCCATGCAGTTGACGTGGATCTTGCGGGTCTCGCCGGACGGCATGCGCAAGAGAGCGTAGACGCCTTCTCGGGCCATCAGCTGGGCGCTGGCGCCGGCGCTGCGGGCCAGCTGGCCGCCCTTACCGATCTTCATCTCGATGTTGTGTACCAAGGTGCCGACCGGGATGTTCTTGAGCGGCAGCGCGTTGCCGGGGTTGATCGGAGCCTCGGGCCCAGAGACCAGCTCGGTGCCGACCGCAACCCCGTTGGGCCACAGGATGTAACGCTTCTCGCCGTCGGCGTAGTTCAAGAGGGCGATGCGCGCGGAGCGATTGGGGTCGTACTCCACCGAAACGACCCTCGCCGGTACGCCGGACTTCTCCCGCCTGAAATCCACCACGCGGTAGCGCTTCTTGTGGCCGCCACCGCGGAAACGCACCGAGATGCGGCCCTTGTTGTTGCGGCCGCCCTTGGTCGGCTTGCCCTCGGTCAGCTTCTTGTTCGGTTTCGAGGTGGTCACCTCTTCGAAGGTCGAAACCGTCGCGAACCGGCTCGCCGGGTTGGTCGGCTTGTATTTCCTGATACCCATTAGACGCCCTCGAAGAACTCGATTGGTTTCTCGCCCGGAGCCAGCCTGACGTAGGCCTTCTTCCAGTCCGGGCGACGGCCGACGTAGCGGCCCTGGCGACGCACCTTGCCGTGCATGCTGGCCACCCGGACCTCGGCGACCTTCACCTTGAACTGTGTTTCGACCGCTTTCTTGATCTCGATCTTATTGGCACGCCGGTCGACCTCGAAAGCCACGATGCCCTTCTCATCCTTGAGCAGGGTCGATTTCTCGGTGATCAGCGGTCGGCGGATGATGTCCTGAATCCTCATCGGGAAAGCACCTCCACCAAGCGGTCCAGCGCCTTCTGACTGACGATGACCGTGTCCTTGTCGACGATGTCGTAGACGGTGACATGCATGGCGTCGACCGCGGTCAGCTCCGGGTTGTTGCGCGCGGCGAGACCCAGATTGGTGTTGAAGTAGTCGTCGACCAGAAGCGCCTTGCCCTCGATTCCGAGACCCGCCAGCTGCTTGGCCAGCTCGGCGGTCTTGTGGGTCTCGAGGTCCAGGTTCTCGAGCACGATCAGACCCTGCTCGCGCAGCTTCTCGGAGAGCGCGGACTTCATCGCGTTGCGCTTCTCCTTGGTCGACAGCTTCATCGAGTAGTCGCGTGGTCGAGGCCCGTGGGCCGTGCCGCCACCGCGCCAGATCGGCGACGAAGCGCGCCCGGAGCGGGCTCGCCCGGTGCCCTTCTGACGCCAGGGCTTGCGGTTGGAGGCTCGGATCTCGCTCCGCTCCTTGGTCTTGGCACTCCCGGATCGGGCGGCCGCCATGTTCGCTCGAACTGCGGTATGGATCAGGTGCTCCTTATAGGGATAGGCGAACACCTCGTCCGGCACCTCGATCGACCGGCTCCTCTTCTTGCTCAGGCTCTGTACCTTGATCTTCATGGCCTAGCTCTTCTTCGCCCTGCGGATCGAGATGTAGCCGTTGCGGGGGCCTGGTACCGAGCCGCGCAGGTAGATCAGGTTCTTCTCCTCGTCGACCTTTTCGACGCGGAGGTTCTTGACCGTCACCGGCTTGCCGCCCATGCGGCCAGGCAGCTTGATTCCCGGAAACACCCGCGACGGGTCGGAAGCTTGCCCGATCGAGCCCGGAGCACGGTGAAACATCGAGCCGTGGGTCGCTCGGCCGCCACTGAAGCCGTGACGCTTCATGACGCCCTGGAATCCCTTGCCCTTCGCGGTGCCGACCACGTCGACATAATCTTCCGCTTCGAAGATGTCGGCCTTGACCTGATCGCCGGCTTTCCACTCGTCATCGGCGGCAATCCGGAACTCCTCGAGCTTGCGCATCGCCGCCACACCCGCCTTGCCGAAGTGCCCCTGCATGGGCTTCGGCGTGCTGCGCACCTGCTTGTCTTCGACCAGACCCAGTTGCACGGCTTCGTAGCCGTCGGCCTCCGCGGTTCGACGCTGAACCACCAGGCACGGGCCTGCCTGCACGACCGTGACCGGGACCACCCGGCCATCATTCGCGAATATCTGAGTCATGCCGAGCTTTCTGCCCAGTAAGCCTTCCATCATTAGAACTCCTGAATCACTTGCCGAATGCTTTGATCTCGACGTCGACGCCGGCCGGCAATTCCAGCTTCATCAATGCGTCTACGGTCTGACTGGTCGGATCAAAGATGTCCAAGAGACGCTTGTGCGTGCGAATCTCGAACTGCTCGCGCGACTTCTTGTCCACGTGCGGACCGCGGTTGACGGTGTATCGCGAGATGTGCGTCGGCAATGGAATCGGACCTACACAGCGGGCGCCCGTGCGCCGCGCGGTGTCGACGATCTCGGTCGTCGATGCGTCCAGAATCCGGTAGTCGAATGCCTTGAGTCGGATTCGAATCTTGTCGTTGGTCATTGGCTACTGCCTCGGTTCTGTTGGAGCGTTGCGGTTGCGTTCGATGATTTATCAGGTTCTCGCTGGGGTCCTTCGTCGCTGACGCTCCTCAGGATTGCTCGGCTTGCGCCTCGCTAATCGATGATCTCGGTGACGGTTCCAGCGCCGACCGTGCGTCCGCCCTCGCGAATCGCGAACCGAACACCCTGCGACATCG
>JBHHWO010000007.1:0-58359 GCA_046756565.1 Thermoanaerobaculia bacterium
TCGCAACGCGACCGTCTCGACTTCTGCCACGGGCTGCTAGTGTCCTGTCCCAGTGGTTCGGTGCATAAGGCTCGAGGTCATGGTGTGCGCTGCCAAGGCGCCCACGACGCAAGCATAGCTGGGCCTATGTTGAGGAGTGGCAACGCCGGCAGCGTGCAGAAAGGCCCGAGATTTGTGTAGCGAATCACTGGGACAGGACACTAGCCGAAGGCCTCCGGGTCCATTCCCGCGTCGGCGGCCAATCCGGCCAGCGCTTTCAGGTGCTCGGCGCGGATCTCGAGAAACAGTCCAGTGGCCTGAGCAGCCACGCTACCGTCCGGAAGCTCCAGTCGGGCCCCAACCTGGACCTTGCGGCCGTCCTTGTCGACGACCTGTGCCTCGAGCGAGGCGATCGTTCCCAGTGGCACCATGGCCCGGAAGTCGACCTCGATGTGAGCCGCCAGCACACGGTGGCCGGCCGTCCAGGCACTGAAGCCCATGGCCTCGTCCAGAAGAGCCGCCACCGAACCGCCATGAGAATGCCCGGGCGGGCCCTGGGTCCCGGGTCCGAACCAGACCTTCCCCATCAGCGCTCCGTCCGACCGGCGCCGGAAGTACTGGACTCGAAGCCGGCGCCCCGTGGGCTCGCCGGAGACGTACGACTCCGCGTTTCGATCCTCGTTGAGACGCTCGATCGGCTCCCAGCCGGGCTCACCCGACAGATCCACCGCGTCCGCAGCCTTGGTCATGTCCCGTCCTCCATCAACGCCCGGATCTCGTCGTCGTTGCCGGTCAATTGCCAGCCGATCAACGAGACCGGGATCACTCCCAGCTTGTCCACCTCTTCGAAGAAGCCCGACAGAGTAAAGTCGTCTCCGAGCTGCCGGCTGCGCTCGGCAATCAGCCGCTCGATCAGATACTTGCCGGTGACATAGCTCGTGCCGTAGCCGGGTTGCCGCAGGTAGAGCAGCTGCTCGAAGCCGAGGAGATCGAGATCCTCGCGCATCCAGCCTCGGGGCGTCCAGGCCACGTGAAAGTCGCGTGCCTGCTTCATCGTGAAGTCGTTCGAGTGCACGTACAGAGAGCCCAGGCCGCGGGCCGCCCGCTGAGCGAGCATGATCCAGACAATCTCGCGCACGCGAGGATTGTCGTCGTAGAGCCCGGCGTGCATCATCATCTCCTCGACACCGGTGGCCATTCCCTCCGAGCGGCTGTCGAAGATGTTGAACAGCAGCGGGCCGCGGCGAATCGGGCTCGGGTGGGGCTCCTTCTGCATTCTGGCGAGATCCCACCAGTGGTAGAAGTGCGTCCACAGCGTCATCGGCTCATAGTGAATCGCCGTGCGAAAGAAGTTCCGGTCTTCCTCCGGCACGAAGCTTCCGATCCGGGCGCGCAGCGCCGAATCCATGAAGTCGCGCACCGGCAGGATGTCCTCGCTCTCAAGGAACTCGAGATACCGTGTGACCGCCTCGTTGGCCCGCCGGTCGTACTCCTCTGGGCTCGAGATTGCCACCAGCAGCGGGAGCTTGCGATTCCTGTGCTCCTCGAGCTTGAGCGACGCGTGTGCCCGGTCGAGCTCGCGCTTCAGAAGCCGCACCTCGTCCTCCCAGGACAACGGAACGAGGTGAACGTTCTTGAGGTACCAGGTGTACTCCTCGCGGCCGATCCCTGACGGTCCGGTCTTCGTCGCCGCTCGCGCATCGAGCCATGAAACGAACGAGACCGTGGCTTCGTGAGCCTCGTTCACCGCCGAGCGCAGCGCCTCGCCGGCGTCGGCGGCCTTGCCCTTCAGTCCGCCCAGAGTCTTCGCCTGATCGCGCAGGTTTACGATGCCGGCCACCCAGAGCTCGCGGGCATTGCCGACCAGGTTCTCGCGAGCCTGGGCGAGCAGCGGCGGAATGGATCCGAGCTCGGCCGCCAGCTTGGCCTCGTCGTCGCTCGAGAGCGGAAACGAGTACGCCCAGAGCTCCACGAGGGCGTGATGCGTCGGTCCCTCATGAGCGGGCGTGTCGCTCTGGTAGGTCCAGACCGACTGGTAGAACGCAGGGTCTCGCGCCCACGGTTGCAGCACGCGGATGTTGAAGTCGAGGCCGTTCATCTCGGCCCGCACGAGATGCCAGTCGACCTGCTGCTCGACCGGCCAGGAACTGGGATCGATTGCGTGCAATCGAGTCTGGAGCTTGCGAAGCTCCGCGTGCCGGGTCTTCATCGCCTCTGAGGTGTAGTCGGGAGCGCCGTCGCGCAAGCCGGGGCTCTCGAGACGCCGCCAGTCTTCGAAGAGCTCGAGGAGATCCGAATAGTCCGCCGCTCGAGCCTGCGCGCAACCGGGCGCTACCGCCGACGAGAGCGCAAGTATCACGAGCAGCCCGGCCGGTCGGCCGGTACTCGGGCTATGCATCTTCATGAGTCGGCTCCCTTCTGCGCGGGCTCCGCCGCGAGTCCTTCGAGCACTCCTGCCACCAAGCGCCGAACCACACTCGGACCTGCGTTGGCGGTGTCGGCCGCCGGATCGTACGAAGCGAACCCGATACCGGCAATCGGCGCGCCGCGCGCGGCCGCGGCGATCGACTCTTCGAGTCGCCCGATGCTGAGACCGCCGACGGTGATATCCATCGCGCAACGCTACCAGTCCGTGAGCACAAGAGCGGCCCCGGTCTACTCTAAAAGCTCGTCGCAGCGCGGATCCATATTGCACGACACCAGCCGCACGATCTCCTTGTCGCCGACCTCGAGGAAGGTGCCGATCCCGGGAGCGTGGTACTCGAGCTCGGTCGCAGGCCGGCCTTGTCGCTTACGCTCAAAACGACGGCTGGCTCGAACGCGAAAGGAGGTGAGAATCGTGTCGCTGAAGACCTTTCACCTGATCTTCATCCTGATCGTCATCATCAGCGCAGAGCTTTTCGGAATGCGGCAGCTCTGGTACTACCAGCAGACCAAGGACCTCCTGACGCTCTGGCTGGGTATCCTGTCCCTGGTGGGCGGACTCGGCCTGGCTGCTTACGCGCTGATCTTCGTGCGCAAGATGGACTCGGCCGGCATCAGCTAAGGAGCGGCCGACGCCATCCGACTCGTTTGCGGCATCCCTGCGAGCGTGATCGAATCCGCGCTATGTCGGAGCTGCCCTTCGAGGTCAGGCACGAGCTCGCCGGGTGGGCGCTCTACTGGGCGTTGCTCGAGCCGGCACCCAACGCAGCCGAGTCCACGGGCGACACCCTCGCCGAGCTCAGGCGCAGGACCGCCGATCAAGTGAAGAAACGTCTTCGGCTGGACTCTCTGGCTACCGAGCCTGCTGTCGCCGAGCTTCGCAGGCTCTTCCGGTCGGCCGGCACCGACCCGACCCGCTACCGCCCTTCCTCGGAGGCTCTGCTTCGCCGCCTCCTCAAAGGCCGCGAGCTACCGGCTCTCCACCCTTTCGTGGACATCAACAACTGTCTCTCGGCGCTCTTGCCCGCTCCTTGCTGCGTGATGGACGAGCAGGCGATCGAGCCGCCGTTCGAGCTGCGAGCCGGAAGCACCAACGAGTTCTACGAATCGCTCAAGGGTCCGTTCCGGCTCGAGAGCAGGCCGGTGCTCGTCGACGCGGCCGGTCCCTGCGACTCGCCGATCACCGGAAGCGCTCGGGTCAAGGTCGGGCCCAGGACGGAACGGGCGTGGCTGGTCGCCTATCTCCCGGCTTCGATCATCGAGCCGAGGCATGCCGAACGGCTTCTATTCGATCTGCTCGAGGCCGCGCCGGTTGCAACGGTTGCCGTCTCGTCGGCGTCGACGTAGGCCCGCGAGCCGATCGCCGGCCGACTCGCAAATGTTAGAGTCCCGCTCGGCATCCGATGCAGTTTCTATTCAAGAGCCTGATCCAGGCCGGGGTCGTACTCCTGCTGGTCACGTTCTTCTGGAGCCTGCATCGTCTACTGGCGAAGCTGCGCAAGCGGGATTCCGAAGCCTGGCACGTGTGGCTCGGATTGACGAAGCCGCCTTCCGTGCGTCTGGGCCTCATCCTGTTCGCAGTGTTCTTCGGTGTCGGCGCGGTCCTTCCGGCCCTGGCCCAGTGGCTGATTCCCGGCTACGAAAAAATCGTCAAGGCGAGTCCCCAGTTCAAGATCGCCAACGGGCCTCTGGCATCGCTACTGGTCGCGGCTCCGGCCTATGCCTTTGTCATGACCGGCTTCTCGGAGGAGCTCCTGTTTCGCGGCGTTATCGGAAAGCGATTCATCCAATGGCTCGGCGCGACTCCGGGCAACCTGGCACAAGCCCTGGTGTTTGCGGCCCTTCACGTCGCCATCGTCTACGCGGCCGAGCCGGACCCGGGGGTCATGCTGATCCTCTTCGGCGGTTTTCTGCCCGGAGTGATGGGCTGGATCTTCGGGTGGGCGATGGTTCGCGACCGCGGCTCGATCTTCGCTCCGTGGCTGGCGCACTCGGCCGGCAACCTGGCGACGGTCTTCGCCTACCTGGCGGTCCGGTAGCAGACGTCGCCACCGATTGCGGCGCGGCCCACCCGATGCCGGATCAAGGCCTTCTCGTAGTCAGCTCGCCGGATCGCTCGAGCACTCGACGATCCGATTCCAGATTCCCGCCGCGATCTCCCTCTTGGGCGCCGGCCCCAGCTCCACGGCCGAGCCATCCGTGGCCAGAATTGTCACGCGGTTCTCGAGTGAGGCGAAGCCCACTCCCGGGGCGCTGACGTCGTTCGCGACGATCAGATCGAGACTCTTGTCCCGCAACTTCAGGCGCGCCGCCGGAACCGGGTCTCCGGTCTGGGCCGCAAAGCCGACCAGGAATCTCTCGCCCTTCTCTGCCGCCAGCGTCGCCAGAACGTCCGGCGTCCGCTCGAGCTCGAGAATCAGCTCCATGGTCTTCTTGCTCTGCTTCTTCTCATGATGCTGTCGCGGTCGGAAGTCGCACACCGCGGCAGCTGCGATCAAGACCTCGCACTTCGAAAACTCCCTCCGGCAAAGATCCAGCATTTCGTCGGCGCTGGTTACACGAAGCGTCTCGACACCCTCCGGCTCCGGAAGCCGGGTCGGCCCCGAGACCAGTACCACCCGAGCGCCTCGCGACGCCGCTTCCTCGGCCAGGGCGTATCCCATTCGACCCGAGGACGGGTTGGACAGGAAGCGGACCGGATCCAGGTGCTCGCGGGTCGGTCCGGCGGTCACCAGGACCCGCAGACCTTCGAGGTCGCGACCGCTCACCTGCCAGCCGGCGCCCGCGCGATCGAGGGACCGCCGCCGAGAGAGGCGAGCGCCTCGGCGATGGTCTCGGGCTCGGACATCCGTCCGAAGCCGGAATAGCCCTCGGCAAGAAAACCCTCTTCGGGTCCGATGAAGCCATATCCCCACTCTCTGAGCCGCTCGACCGACTCGGCGACCGCGGGATGCCGCCACATCTCGTCGTTCATCGCCGGAGCCAGAATCGTCGGCCCCGTGACCGCGAGAAAAACGGTCGTCACCGGATCGTCGGCGATGCCGTGGGCGAGTTTTCCGAGGATGTTTGCCGTGGCCGGCGCGATGAGCCCCACTTCCGCCCAGCGGGCGAGCGATATGTGACGGACCTCGGCTCCTTCCGACAGCTCGAACAGGTCGGTCAGAACCGGATGGCCCGAGACCGTCTGGAGTGTCAGCGGCGCGACAAAGCGCTCCGCCGCCCTGGTCATCACGACCCGGACCTCGGCGCCGCGCTCCACCACCTGGCGAACGAGCTCCGGAGCCTTGTAGGCGGCGATCCCCCCGGAGATTCCGAGCAAGACCTTGCGACCATCGAGTGGTGCCGATTCAGACACTGGCCACTCCGACGCCGGAGGCTTGCCACAGCCCCGAGACCTCGACAAATGGATGCGTGCACGGCCGCCCGTCCGCGGACCATACTCGTGGCTCCTCCTTGCGGTCGACACGGACGATCGTGGCCGAGCGGGTGCCGTACTCGCCCAGGTGAACGCAGGCCGCCTCCGCAGCCGCGGACCGCTGTAGCGGATCGGCGCCGGCGGGCCGACTTGAAGCAGCGGGAGTGCGGTGGCTAGCCAGAAGCTTCTGCAGGCGATCGATCAGGGCTTCGCTCCGAGTGTCGTCGATGGCCTCGAGCCGGATGCGCACGAGATCCACTTTCGAAGACACCGCCTCCAGAGGCCGGTTCTCGAGAATGTGGATCCCCGGATCGAGCTCCGCCAGCCGTCCGCACCCGTCCGCGGTCATGTCCACGTAGACCAGCTCGTCGGCATTTCCGACCAGAACCCAGCCCGGGTTGAAGTCGGCCGGGTCGAACCGATCGACGAGAGCCGTCGCCGCCTCGAACGGCGAAGTGAAGCTCGCCAGGAAGACCGGCCACTCGCCGCGCGAGCGTTTCGCTGGGTTGCGTGCTTTCGAGGGGCGGTTGGTCAGGGCCGCTACCAGGCCGTACTCGTTCACCGCCAGCCAGGTGCCACCGGCAACCTCGTCGCGGCCGCCGAGAACCCGAGGGCCCCGGTCACGCAGTACCGTCATCGCCGTGGCGGGCCGGGCGAGCAGCTCGTCCCGGTTCGCAGCGACCAGGAGCGGAGCATCCGGGTGCACGCGGTGAATGGCGACCAGCAGACACATCGACAGGCGGCTTATCTTATGAGGAGATCAGAGCCAGCTCGCGGATCTTCTCGAGGAATCCGACGTATACCGGAATCGGGATGTCGGGAGAGTCTCCGTCATTCAAGAAGTGCAAGAGCCGAAAGCCCTCGGTGGAGCGAATGACCTCTCGGAAGCGCTCCATCTCGAGAAACTTGACCTTCCAGATCTCGAGCATCAACTGGCGGAACTCGGTGCCTATGAAATCGACCTTTCCGTCCAGGTAGCCATCGAGATAGATACCGTCGAAGTGGTGGGTTTCGAGCACCTGGAGCACCGGCTCGAGCGCCGAGCTTCGAAAGCGCCCGTCGTCCAGATGCGCAAAGAAGTACAGCAAATGAAAGACGTCGGCCAGGTCGCCCCAGAAGATCTTCTCCTCGAGAGCGGTGAAACGCAGGCGCCAGGGCTCTTCCGGCGATCGCTGTTGGAGAGCCCGTACGGGCTCGTCGGAGAGCGCACTGTAGATCTCGTCGACTCTCTCCCGAAAAAACTCAAGCCTCGAGGGCGCCAGATTCCGGAGCAGAAATTCAACGGTGTACTCATGCTCGAGGTACACCTCTTGGTCGTTCGCCAGCGCTTCCAGCCAGGGCTCCCACGAAACCGCTTCGATCCGGTCCAGAGTCTCCGAGAGATCGTCCAGTCGCACCTCCGGGTGGTACTTCACCGCCTGCCAGAAATGCTCGGTCGAGTCGTAGTCGGCGCCGAAGAGTGAGATGCCCTCGGGGATGATGTACCAGTTCGAAAGCACCCGCTCGGGAACCGAAGGCGCGGCGCTCCAGCAATTGAGCGCAGCCTTCCAGCGCTCCTGGAGCTCGACGAACACGCTCCGATAGGTCGCCATGTCGAGGCTCCAGTGCTCTCCCTCGAACACCGCGGCGCCGGCGGGGCGAAGATCGTTGACCGCATCCACGAGCTGCTCGCGCGTGTGGGTGATCAGAACCTCGCGAGGATCTTCCCAGGCCATGGAGACAACTCGACTCTCCACGCCCCGCCGCAGCAGGTCGTCGGCGAACGTCTTGCGCTCGGCCTCCGAGTCGAACGTCCAGCGCCCGGCCTGTGAGTCGACATAGCCGAACACTTCCTCGAGACTCTCGAACTCGATGAAGAAGTTGAGACCGAACCGAACGACCTCGCCCCGGTTGCTGAGAACGCTCGACGGCTCGACCAGCCGTTCGAGACTGAGCGAGCTGACCTGTGCTCGTGCCGGCTCCGATCCGGACCCTGTCCAGATCAACAACCAGGAGATTAGGGCAATTCGAAGCAACTTCGTCCGCGGGCGATGCTACCCCAAGGACCCTGCCGCCCGTCCGGGTGCCTCTGGGCCGGACTCTGAGCCCTCGGCATGCTCACCCCGGACAACGAGGCTTCGATTCTCTCGCGTTCCGCCTCGAGCCATGGCGGAAGCTTCACCCACTCCAGGCCATATGGCCGGCGCCCTGAGCCGATTAGGAGCCGGCAACCGGGGGCCGGTATCGCAGCTCGTTCAGGTTGGTGCCGAGCTCCAGATCGGTGCGAAGACCGACCAGCTTTCGGCAGAGGCGGGCTGTCTCCACAGCACTGCGGATGTATTCACCCAGCCTGCCCTCGATGACGTCGGCCGACTCCAGAATGACCTCGAGCGTTCCGAACTGGTCGAGTAGCTTGGATGCGGATTTCGCCCCCACTCGGTCGACGCCGGGAATCCCGTTCCCGCGGTCTCCGGCCAGGGCCAGGAGGTCGGCGAGTTGGTCCGGACGGACGCCGAATCTGTCCGTCACGTATGCCGCGTCGAGATCGGTTCGCCGGAAATGGTCATGAACCCGGACACCCTCGGGAAGCAGCTGGAGGAAGCTCTTGTCATTGGACAGGATGACCGCTAAGGCGCCGGCCGCGGCAGCCTTCTGAGCGGCGGTAGCGATAACGTCGTCGGCTTCGATACCCGGTATCGAGAGCGAGGCGACCCCGCACTCGGCGAAGGCCTCGCGATAGCCCTCGAGCCCGTCGGCGAGGGCTTCGGGCATCGCGGTGTGTCCGGCCTTGTAGCCCGGATGGAGCTCGTGGCGCCAGCTGCGCCCCTCACCGTCGAAAACACACACGGCATGCGACGGCTGGCACTCGCGTAGGGCGCGCTGCAAGGACCGCACACTCGAGACCGTCGCCCTCTCCACCCTCTCGTGGCCGTCTTCTCCAGGCTGCGCCGCGTAGATCCGCCGGATCAGGTTGAGGGCGTCGACCAGCAGGAGTGTATTTCTCTGTTGGCCCAAATCGTGATTCCGTCGATCCCCGACCACCACGAGCCCGAGTCGACTGCCTCCACAGGCTGCTGAGCCGTGATACCGAGGTATCCTCGTCAAGAGGCACGGCATCGAAGACTCTCCCAGCATACTGTTCCTGATCTGGTTTCTGGGCGTCGGCTGCGCGGTCAACGGCGTCCTCCACCCGTTACTGGCCCTGGCCGAGGGCGGGTACTTTCCCGGTCTCTGGACCTCGCCATTCTCGGGTCTGGTGGGAGTATTGCTTCTGAGTCGCCTGGTGGAGCCTACGAGTGCTCGCTAGTGTCCCGTGCGGTAAGTTCGTTGCCACACCGAGAGCGGTGAAGCGTGCGCTGGGCAAGGCGCGACGACTGAGAATATCGGGCATATTCGACAGAGGAGCAACGCCGCCCAGCGGGATGCAGCACCGCTCGAATGTAAAGGAACTTGCCGCACGGGACACTAGCGGCTCGCCGGGCCGACTTCAGCCTCCGGCCGAGCGGACGAGGTTCAGCTAGGAACTGCGATCGATGGGCTCGTCGGACCGCAGGAAGCGGCGGAGCTCGCTCCGGCCGGTCTCGAAGCGGCGGAATTCGCACCCCACGCCGGCAGCCCCCAAAGCACTGCCAATACGCCGGATCCAGACGACCTCCGCTTTTGCGCGAACGGGATCTCCCCCGAGGTCGATCTCGAGCTCCACAAGCGTTCCAACTGGCGGCGGTTCGCTCAGATCGATGAAGACACCGCCCAGCGAGATGTTCCCGGTTCGGGCCTGCATGTGGCAACCCGAGATGGTCAGCCTGACCGGCGCTTCGATCGTGCGCCGACTCGCCTGGCGTCGCTTGGAGCTCCGATCCTCGTGAGAGACGCCGAGGAGGCGCCCGACGGTGCCAATCAGCTTGGGCATCAGCCTGTCGCGCTCGCCTCCCACAGGAACCCACGAAGGACGTCCCGGCCGTCGTGGAGAAAGTAGCGGAATCGGAGTCCCATTCCGGGCGACGGCCCGGAGCCGGGCAGACGAATCCAGACGACCTCGCTGAAGGCACGAACGACGCCGTCTCCGAGGTCGAGAGCGAGCTTCACCATGGTGCCCACCGGCGGCGGATCGGGCAACGCGACGAACGCTCCGCCCTCCGAGATATTTGCAGTCTTGGCCTGCATCTGGCGCCCGGAGATCTGCAGCGTCGCCGGCACCTCGACCGTCGCACGCGCGCTCCTCCGCTGTTCAGCAGAACTGTTCACGAACCTGAATCGTTGATGCGGTCCTCAAACGACCGCACCACTCCCTTCAATAGAATGTCCGCTGGACGCCGTTTTCTGACGAGATTAAGTCAACATTGCGGGCCCGTTTTTCGTCTGGGCCGACAGGCGCCTACGAAGGTTCCGAAGCCAGAGCCTCGGCCTCCATCTCCACTAGATACTGGTCCCCCACGAGACGCGCCTCGACCAGGGTGTTGGCGGGTCGTATGTCCCGGAATCGCCGGCCGTGAGCGCGGGCCACAGCCTCCCAATCGGAGATCCGCGACACGTAAACGCGGGTGCGTCGCACGTCTTCCATCCGGCCGCCCAGAGATCGAATCGCGCCCTCTATCTTGTCGAGGATGAAGGTAGCCTGCCCTGCCGGGTCCGTACCGCCGATCAAACGCTCGCCGTGGGTCGCCGTGGTGCCGGAAACCAGGATCCGTCGGCCCTGGCGAACCGCGCGGCTGTAGCCGGCCAACTCCTCCCAGTGCGTTCCGCTCGAAATCCAGGCGGTATCGCCATCCCTCCGGACCGCGTACGGGGCCGGCATGTCCTCGAAGTGGTGGCTGAGGTCACCTGAAGCGGTCAGGAACGGCGGCCTGCGGTACTCGTCGCCGCAGTCGCCCGGGATCTCCTCGAGCGCATCCAGCGCCTCGTCTATCTGCGCGCGGCTCCGCTCGTCCAGCGCGAAGTCGAAGAGCCGGAGGTTCTCCTCGATGTGCTCGCTCTCGCCGAGGCGCGCGCCGACGATTATGCCCGCCACGGCCGAGTTCTCCAGGATCCAGCGGCACGCGACGTTGGCCATCGAGACTCCGAGCCGCTCGGCTACGCTGGCGGTCGCACCCAAAACGCCCTGGAGCTTCTCCCAGCCGCCGGCCGCCTCCAGGAAGCGTTTGTACTTCATCTGGGACCAGGTCGCCAGGGTCTGGATATCGGGTTCCGGGCGACCCATCCATCGCTCGGTCAGAAGGCCACCGGCCAGGGTTCCATAGGCGAGGATCCCGATCCCGCGCTCGCGGCAGAGCTCGGCCATCCCCCGGGCCGCCCGTCGGTCCAGAAGCGAGAAGCAGACCTGATTCGAAACCACTTCGATACCGCTCTCGATCACCAGCCGCAGGTGGGCGGTGTCGAAGTTGGTCAGGCCCAGGTGGCGGATGAGGCCTTCGGCGCGCAGTTCCTGGAGATGGAACAGGCAGTCGAGGTAACTCGGGTCGGAATAGCTCCAGGCATGGAATTGGAGTAGGTCGAGGCGATCGGTGCGCAGCCTCTCGAGCGCGCGCTCGACGGCCTCACGCACCTCGTCGCGTGTCACGGGCCCCGGCTTGGGGACCCACTTCGTCAGGAGTTGCACCGAGTCAGCTGCGCCGGCGTAGCGCTCCCGGAAGATGCCGGCTATCACCTCGGCCGAGCCGTAGTGATCGGCCATGTCGAAGGTCGTGAGCCCGGCCTCGGCATAGGGCTTCATTGCTTCCGCTGCAGCAGCCGAATCGAGCTCGCGCCCGTCGCGCTCCATGTCCGCGATCTGCCACAGACCGGTAAGAACTCGCGACACGGACAGGCCGGGCGCTAGTTGGGTACGTTTCATTGGTCCTCCGTGGGCTCTACTCCGGCGGCAGCGCCGAGAAGACCGCCTCGACGTCGGCGCCGGACCGGCGCAACTGCCGAATCTCTCGCAGGAAGACGACGCTCGCGACCGCCATCACCGCGAACCACACGCAAGTCGAGCGCAGGTACCAGGCGACGCCAGGCGCCGTCAGGTCCTTCCAGACGTGTACGACGAGGAAGGTGGCGAGAAGAGCCTCGCAGACGAGCATCAACGGGACCTGAATCGTGCGGGTCCTCGCTACCTTGACCCTCTCAGCGAGCGTGGGGTTCACTCGCGGCAACGCCAGGACCGATAGCGCCATCAGCAGGAAGTTCACCAGCATCGAGGTCACCAGAAGATCCACTCCGAGAAAGAAGTCGCCCGCGACCTGACACCCCACGATTCCCACCGAGGCCATGACCGCGCTCGCCACGATCGCCACCCAAGGTGTGTGCCACCGTGGATGCACCCGGGCGACGCCGCGGGGAAAGATGCCGTCCTCGGCCCAGGCGAACATCAGCCTCGAGACGGCGAGCAGCATTGCGGGAAGATCATTGATCAGCGCTATCGCGGCTCCCGCGACGATTGCCACCGTCCAGCCCGGCGAAAGCAGATAGCCGAGCAGGCCGGGAGCGGTCACGTCACGAACGGCGGCCTCCTCCGCGATGTAGCTCCAGGGCACCGCGTGGTAAACCGCGGCCGTGAAGAGCATGTAGAAGCTGCCCACCACGCCGACCGCCAGAGCGATGGCGATCGGCAGGTTGCGGTCGGACCGACGCGCTTCGCCACCGGCTTGGGCGATCGAGTCGAAGCCGATGAAGCTGGCGAACAGCACCGCCCCCGCAGCGAGGAAGGCACCCATGGTGAGCGGCGGTGGATCGACGCCGGCCAGCGTACGGCCCTCTCGCTCGAGGAGCGCCGCGGCGAAGTCCGCCTGTTCGAACGAGAAGCCGGCCACGATCACGATGCCGCCGAGCACGAACATCGCGATCATCAGAGGCACCAGGGTCCTTTCGTACAGCCGGACTCCGAGGAGGTTGACTCCGGCGAAGAGCCACAAGAGGGCGAGCGCCACGCCGACCCGCACGGGACCGGTCTCGAGCGTGGCGGCCAGTGCGTTCTGACCGAGAGCCACGGCGATGTCACGCAAGAACGGCACGATCAGATAGGAAACCACGCCGATCGCGATCGACAGCCCGAACCACTGGGAGAAGCTGGCCACGAAGCCCAGGTAGGGACTCAGCGAGCGGCTTGCGTAGACGTAGCTGCCACCGGCACGCGGCATCGCGGAAGCCAGGATGGCGTAGGCCATCGCCGCCAGGATCGCCGGCAATGCCGCGAATACGTAGGTCGACAGAACCCAGGGGCCGATCCCGGGCACGCTCCTCTGGATCATGAACGGCACCACGTTGATCCCGGCTCCCAGCATCGAACAGATGCCGGTCGCAGCCAGCCCCACGAGGCCCATGTCCCGAGTAAGCCCGGTACTGGCTGCTGAATTCGTAGAGCTGTTCAATGGCCTCGGTGCAAAGCCGGCCTTGGACCATGGCGGCTACATTCTTGGCGGCCGGTACATTCTATTGGCCAGGTGCGGCAACTGGTCTTGGCATCGACTACAAACCCGAAGTCAGGCTCGCCATCGCCGAGACAGCTCGCCAGGGCAACCTCGTGAGTGCCGCTAGCCGCCGTCGATTGACGGTGACGATTCCAACTGTTATACTTGTTCTATAACGGAAAGACAAAGTATGCTCATTGCCCTCGACGAACAGGACTCCCGGCCGATCTACTCGCAGATCGCACTTCGGATCAAGGAGCAGATCGCCAGGGGCCTGCTGTCGGTGGGAACAGAGCTTCCATCGGTGCGGGTGCTCGCTGCCAGTCTCGACATCAACTTCCACACGGTTCACCGGGCCTATCAAAAGCTCCGGGAAGAAGGCGTCATCAGCCTGCGTCTCGGTCGGCGCGCGACTGTCACCGCACCGCCGGCGCGCGCGGCAAGCGACGAGAAGATCGAGGCGAGACTGACCAGAGGGCTGGACGAACTGATCACCGAGGCGGCCCACCTGGGACTCTCCCCAACCGACTTCCGGGCGCTGGTCGACCGGCTCCTGCAATCGCGACAGCGACTATTGGAAAGGAAATAGACCCATGCGACTTCATCACCCGATGTGGACCCACGCCCCTGTCGTCGTTCTCGCAGGACTCGTGTTCGTCGCCTTCTGGAGAGCCTGGCCCCCACCTGATCCCTCACCGGTGCACTTCGGAGGTGACGGCCTCCCCGATCGCTGGGGCTATCCGTGGGAGATGGCGGGCGTTCTTTCGATCGTGATCCTGGTCGCGGTCGCGATCTCCTTTGCCGTCGACGAGACCTGGGCGCGTGCCGAGCGACGCAAGCGTTTCAACTGGTTTTCCCTGGCAGACGAGCTGTTGGTCGCGTTCCTCGCGGCGGTCGCTTTTCATTACGTCGCTGCGCTTGCCGAGGAGCCGTACCTCATTCGGTCATCGTGGGGGCTGACCGCCGGTCTGATGGCGGTCGCTGGTTTGACGGCTGTGTTCCTCGAGCTCTTGCGACCCCTGCGGCTCTCCGTCTCTGCCTCGAGTCCGACTGATGGCGCGGCAGAAGAGGAGTTCGAAATCAGCGACATCGCTGGCAAGAAATGGACCTACTGGGAGGTTCAGAATCCGCGCTACACGCGCTGGTACATCCCGATCTTCGGCGTCGGTCTGGTGATTCTCGGACTCACGACGTGGGACGAGAAACGGTGGGCCGCGGTGCTCGCCATTTCAATGGGGTTGGTGGTCTCGTTTGCCATCTCGGGCGGTTTCCGCATCTCGATCACCCGGGACTCTCTGACCCTCAGGGGAGGGCTCCTGGGATTCTCGCTTTTGAGACTCCCGCTCTCGGAAATCGCTGAGGCCAAGGTCCACAACTTCTCGCCACTGGCCGATTTCGGTGGATACGGTATCCGCCGCAACCGGAAAATGAGGGCCTTCTTTCTGCAAGGCAATACAGGCGTTCGGTTGACGACCGCCAACGGTGAAACCTACCTTCTGGGCTCTGAGCAGCCGCAGAGGCTCGCGGCCGTCATCCGAGCAGTGAGCGCCCAATCAAAGGACCAGACGTAGAAAGCCTCCCCGAACGATAGCTGCGTGATTCTCCTCAGCCTCATCGTGGTCCTTGTCGGTATCGTCACACCGGCGGCGCTGGTCATTTTCATCTGGCGGCAGCGCACCGACCGCGTCACGTGGCTCCTGAGCACCCTCTTCGTCGCGTCCTTCGTGGCGTGGCTCTTCCTCTCCGGACCCTGGGACTGGATCGGCTACTGGCTCCGCCGATCGCTCTCCTCGTGAGCCGCCTAGTGTTTGCCCGCTCGCTCCAGGCTGTGGTCTAATCGATTTGTCTAATTTGTCGCTGCATGACGGCACAGATCGCGAACGTCGGCTGTCCGACCTGTAGTCTGTTGTTCCACTGGGAGGCATCGAGAACAACCAATCGAAAGGGAGCACTGCCATGGCTCTTCAGAAGCACCCCACCCTGACCTGCAAACTGTTTCTCTGGATCGTCGTAGCCTTGATCGCGATGGCGCCCTCCGCTGTTCTTGCGCAGCAGGACGAACCGACCGGCGAGGCAGCCGCCGAAGAGGCTGCCGAAGAGCCGGTCGTCGAAGATCCGTTCGGCGAAACCATCGTCGTTACCGGTACCCGAAAGGCGGGCCTTGTACCCATCGAGACCCTATCGCCGATCGACGTGCTGCCTACCGAAGCCATCGCCGAGCAGGCCAGTTTCGACCTGACCGACGGGCTTGCCAGGATCGCACCCTCCTTCAACACCCAGCGCTTCCCGATCGCGGACGGCACGGCGTTCATCCGCCCGGTGACCTTACGTAATCTCTCTCCCGACCACACCCTGGTGTTGGTCAACGGCACACGCCGCCATCGCTCGGCGCTGGTCAACCTGCAGCTGGCACCGCTCGGGACCGTGAACCAGGGCTCCCAGGCGGTGGATTTCTCCACCTTGCCGGCGGGGGCCATCGAGCGAATCGAGGTCCTCCGTGACGGTGCTTCGGCCCAGTACGGGTCGGATGCGATCGCCGGTGTGGTCAACGTTATCCTCAAGGACGCCTCGGAGGGATACTCCTTCTACGCACAGACCGGTGAGTACTTCGAAGGAGACGGTGCGCGGACCACGGTCGGGCTCAACGCGGGGTTCAGCCTCGGCTCCGACGGCTTTCTGAATGCGTCCTTCGAGAACTCGACCTCGGAGACGACCTCGCGCGGCGTCGCGCGCCCCGATGCAGCGTTCGTGGCTAGCGTCGTCGGCGCGGATCAAACGCCGCTCAATGGTCTCGGGCAACGCTGGGGCGACCCGGATGTGGATGTCTGGAAGCTGTTCCTGAACGCCGGGAACGACGTCAGCGACAACGTCCACGTCTACTCCCACGTCAGCTACTCGGAGAACGAGACCATCTCGGACTTCTTCTATCGCGGACCGGTGCTGGATCCCGTGCATGAGTTCAACGCCCGCACGACCCTGCAGGCGGATAGCGACGGCGATTTCCTGCCCGATCCCGCTCCGCAGTCGCTGGTCGACGACATCATCGCCCAGGGCCTGAACCCAGCGGATTATCTGGTCGCCGACCCCTCGAGCCCGAGCGGTTTCGTGCTGCGCAACCCTGCCTTCGCTTTCTTCCCGGGCGGCTACAACCCGAATTTCGGTGCCGACCTCACCGACTTCGGATGGGTCTTCGGTGCCAAAGGCTCGACGGCCGGCGATCTGTTTTGGGACGCTCGGGTCCGGCTCGCCGAAAGTGAGGTCGCTTACACACTCTCGGAGAGCATCAACCCGAGCCTGGGAGGGCTATCGCCGACCTCCTTCAATCCCGGCACACTGACCCAGGAGGAGACCAGCTTCAACGCGGATTTCGTCAAACCGGTCGACGTCGGCTCGCTGGACTCGCCGCTCAACCTGGCCTTCGGGTTCGAGTACCGGGACGAGACCTACAAGATCGGCGCCGGCGATCAAGCCTCGATCGAGGCCGGTCCCACCGCCGCGATCTTCGGCGTCGGCTCCGACGGCTTTCAGGGCTTCCCGGTCGAGTCGGCCGGTAGCTTCAGCAGTGAGAGCTTCGCCGGCTATCTGGATCTCGAAGCCGATTTTACCGACCAATTCTCGGGCGGTCTCGCCTTGCGTTTCGAGGACTACGACGTCTTCGGCTCGACCTTCGACTGGAAAGTCTCGGGACGCTTCGACTTCACGGACAAGTTCGCCGTGAGGGGAACCGCCAACAGCGGTTTCCGGGCACCGACGCCGGGGCAGGTCAACACCTTGAACGTCACCACCAGCGCGGATGCGAGCGGCAACCTGATTCCCAGCGGCGTCTATCCGGTCGACAATCCGGTGGCGATCGTTTTGGGCGCGATTCCGCTCCAGCCGGAGGAGTCGACCAGCTTCACGGTCGGCTTTGTGGCTTCGCCGACTCCCACCACCAGCTTCACGCTGGACTACTATGACATTTCGATCGACGACCGGCTGGCGCTGCAGAACAACATCGTCAGCGCGGCCGATATCCCGGTGCTGGAGGCCGCGGGTGTCGCCAACGCCGGCCTGCTCGAGGGAAGCATCGCCAACTTCTTCAGCAATGCATTCGACTCGGACATCACCGGTTTTGATCTCGCCGTCGTCAGCAACTTCGCGGTGGGCTCCGGCCTCTTGACCGTGGATCTTCGTCACAACAACAACGAGCAGGAGGTCTCCAACGTCCCGGCGGGCACGATCAACGTCTCGCGGGTCTTTGATCTCGAAAACCAGGTGCCTGAACAGCGATCGAACCTGACTCTGAGCTACGACAGCGGAGGGATGTTCTCGGGCTACGTTCGCGCCAACCGCTACGGCAGCTGGAAATCCACCGGCGGGCTGTTTTCTCCCGGCGACGCCAGCGACGCGTCGTCCTATGGCGCGGAAACCCTGGTCGACGTCGAGGCCCAGTTCAACTTCGAACGCTTCTCGGTTGCCATCGGCGGCGAGAACGTCTTCGATGTTGACCCGGACCCCGAGCAAGATGGAGTCCTACAATTCCTGGGTGTCGTCGGCTCGCTCACGTCTCCGTTCGGCTTCAACGGCGGCCACTGGTACGCGCGGTTCTCGGTCGACTTCTAGACCATCCCGCGCCCTCACTGTCTTGAACCGGGTCACCGCTGCCGAAAGGCAGTGGTGACCCGCCGCGTCTCGCGGAGCGGCGTCACCGCCAGTGCGGCTCCGTCGAGTCGGACCGTCCGGTCCCTGGAACCCAAGGCGGCGGCCGGCCGTCCTTCGCGCTCCGAATCCCGAGGCAGCACTCGCCCGTGAATCAACGAGGAATGTCGCTAGCAGATGGTTCGCATGAGGGCCCGCCATATGGCGTTACACGGTACTTGTACTATGCCCTCGCCGAACAGCGACATTCCTACTCGACACTGAACGCTCCCGGTTCTTCGCCTGCTTGAGATCCTCGGCTCAACTCGACCGCCCGCTCGCTCGCGGCGCGGATCCGCTCCAGATCGTCGTAGAGCGAATCACTGGCTGGCACCTTCTTCATGCCTTGGCCGGCGACTAGAGCGATGCCGGTCAGTAGATTGGCGACCTCGTGCACGTCGTCACTCTCCCGGTCGAGGGTTTCGGGCAAGATGGCCGGCCGCGATTCCGGCACCCTGGACTCGAGCCGGACAGTCGGTACGACCGGCCGGAACGAGGTCGCGAGCTCCGGGCCCGGAACCGGCGCGGAGAAGTAATAGCCCTGAGCATAGTCCACTCCGAGCTCCCGCACGGCGTTCAGCTCGGCCTCGGTCTCCACGCGCTCCATGATAGTGGCCAGGCCGAGCTCTCGTGCCAATTCCACGGTCGATCGAACGATCGCCTGCTTCCTCGGATCGGCGTCGATGCCGCAGCAAAAGAGACCGTCGATCTTCAGATAGTCCAGAGGCAGGTGCTGAACCAGGTGCAAATTGGCAAATCCGCTTCCGTAGTCGTCCAGAGCGAAGCCGAAGCCATGACCGTGCAGTCCTTCCAGAGCAGCATCGAACGCTCGCAAGTTGAGCGCATTCTCTTGTTCGGTCAGCTCGAGGACGATGTCGCTTTGGCGGTACCCGTGGCGACGAACCAGACCACGAACGGCACCGGCGAAACCGGGGGTCGACAGCGACCGGGCGCGCGTGTTGATGAAGAGCTTGCCGAACCCCGGGAGATGAGATCCCTCGACCAGCACGGCCTCGATGCACTGCAGCTCGGTCTCGATCAGCTTCTCCTTCCTTGAAGCGTCGCGAACACTCTTCAGGTCCTCTTCCGCGATCAGCGGAAAGAAGCTCGTGCCGATGAGTTCTTCGCGCGGGCTCTGAAAGTAGCCGACGTAGGCCTCGTTGACAAAAGTGCGCGTTCCATCAGGGAGCCAGCGCACGATGAACTCGTTCTGGTGATGCACGACACTCTCGAACAGATCCGTTCGCATGGCGAACGACTTCTCGATCTTGGCGGCGTTGCGGCCTGCAGCGACAATCCCGGTCACGAGAAGCGCCACGACCGCCAACATCCCGAACCGGCTCAAGCCGACCTGCGCGACCTGCGTCAGAAGCTCGGCTTGGGTCTCCCCGATCAGCCACGGCAAGACCCACATCGCGCCCAACTCCAGAAGAACAAGCGCGGTAAGCGACACTAGACCGGCTACGACCGCTCTAGTGTCCTGTCCCAGTGGTTCGGTGCATAAGGCTCGAGGTCATGGTGTGCGCTGCCAAGGCGCCCACGACGCAAGCATAGCTGGGCCTATGTTGAGGAGTGGCAACGCCGGCAGCGTGCAGAAAGGCCCGAGATTTGTGTAGCGAATCACTGGGACAGGACACTAGCTCCGACCGGCCGGAGACGAAAGACGGCCCCTTGGTCGCCGGGGTTCGGCGCGGAGTCATCTGGCAAAGCTTCGAGAGATGGCTTACCCAAGAGCGAGGCCTCGACGACCTCGAGCTGTTCGCCGAGGCAATAGGCAACAGTCAAACCGTCGAGCCGACACGGCTGCCGACGCGGGGGCGGAAGCGAGGCCTATCCATCGCCCGGATCCTGGCCGCGGCCTCACCGCGGCTGTTGGCTCCCACCTTCTCCAGGATGTTGTGAACGTGGGTCTTGACGGTGGCGACCTCGATAAAGAGCCGTGTTGAGATCTCCTTGTTGGTCAGCCCGTCTCCGAGCAACTCCGCGACCTGCTGTTCGCGTGGTGTCAGTGACACGGCCGAGGCGCGATGGGCCCTCAAGCTGCGCACCCGGCGAACCAGCGCAGCGGCGATGCGCCGCGAACAGCCGAACTCTTCCCGCGCCGCGTCCTTCACCGCTCTGACCACCTCATCCACCGAACCCTCTCGGCAGACGTAGCCCGCGATCCCCGCTTCGGCGCACGCCACCACCTCATCCTCCGACTCGCTGAGGCCCAGCGCGATGATCTTCGTCTGCGGCGCCTCTCTCGCGATCATGTTGATGGTGGCAAGGGCCTCCGGAATGGCCACATCCAGCAGCACCGATTCGGGCTGGTGCCGCTCGACCTGCTCGATCGCCAGAGGCGCGCTGTCCACGCTGCTCACGACCCCGAGCCGACCGTCCAGGTTCAAGACCTGCGTCAGGCCGTCGCGATACAGGCGCACGTCGGAGACGATCAGGACTTTGAGGCTTTGGGGTTCCGACACAACTACCGCTCGCTAACCCACTCCCCCCGGACTCTGCTTGAATGCCTGTCGAAGGTGGTATCACAGATCATCGGACAATCCAACCGTCGTAAGCCGGTAGTTGGGCGACCGGACTACATCCTCTGCTGGGAGGGTTTGGTCCTTTCGGATTAGACGGAGGCCAGCGCCGAGTTGTCTCACGCCGCTCACCAGAGACTCGCCGCCGACTCGCGGGCCGGCGGACCGATTCCGCCTGTCCGCCGATCTCGATCCCGAAATCCATCTCTTTTCGATCTCTTGCCCGATTCCCAGAGCCGGCGGTGACCGGAACAATGCCGTCCGTCCGTTGACCGAAACAAGCAAGTGGCCCTGGTCCGAAGTCGTGCCGATTCGAATTGCCGTAGTGGGACTTCCCCGAATGCTTGGTCAGATCGTCAGTGCGCTACTCAACAAGGAGGACGACTTTTCGGTCATTCCGCACGATGCCGATCAGACCGACCTGACGGCGCTGATCGAGGAGGCCGGAGCCGACGTCATGATCCTGGGCAGCCCCGCCCGTGAGACACCGGCCGCGGTCGACCGGCTGATGAAACGGCACCCGTTGCTGAAGGTCTTCACGATCACGCCCAACGGCCGGGACGCCTTTCGGGTGGAGCTCAAGCCCACCACCTTCCCGATCCGAGAGGTCTCGTCGCAGCGGCTGGTCGACGAGATCCGCCGAGCGCTGGCCGAGACACCCGACACCGCGGCGGAGCTGCAATGATCTGGCGGCGGTCCTCGGAGGCGCAGATCGATTCGGCCGCGGATCCGACGGCGGTGCCGGTGGCCCCGAAGCGCCAGCTCCCGGCCGGGCACGCCTACGACGATGCCTGGTCTCACCTCGAGGACGAGCTGACTCGGTTGGATCTTCTGCTTCAGGCCCGAGTGCTGCGGTCGCGACGGTCGCCCAGCGATCCTCTCGCCCAACTTCAGGGGCTGGTGATCACCGACGCCGAGGTCGCCGAGCTACTGGGACTCTCGAAGAATCCGAGGGCGAAGACCGGCTCGATGATCCGCGATCTCGAGAACCGCGCTCGCGAGCTCCGCAAGGCCATCGACCTCGGGCTCGAGCTCAGCCACAAGGAAGGCCTCTATCTGCCACTCGCTCACATGACGCGGCTCTTCCAGTTGACCCGAGCCGAGGAACAGTGCCTGCTCGTCTGCCTTGCACCCGAGATCGACCGCAAGTACGACAAGCTGTTCGGATACCTGCACGACGACGTCACCCGAAAGCGGCCGAGCGTCGACCTGGTGCTGGATCTGACCTGCGCGACGGCCCGCGAACGCCTCGACCTGCGCTCGATCTTCGACCCCATGGCGCCGCTTATGCGCTTCCGGCTGGTGCGCTTCGCACAGCTCTCAGATGGGCCGGTACCGCTTCGGGCGCGCCAGCTGGCGCTGGACGACCGGATAGCCGGCCTGCTCCTGGGCGACCGCGCCCCCGACCCGGTGCTCGCGGAGCGGGTGCGCTGGCGCGAGCCGGGCCCGCCGGTCGCCGAATCGATCGCCAACGCCGACGCTCTTGCGCAGTTCAGGGAGTCCGTTCGCGCCTACTTCGACGGCTCCTCGGCGCCACGACCGAGTATCGCCCTCCACCTGCACGGTCCCTACGGCAGTGGCCGGATGGCGAGGGCGGCCGCGGTCAGCGAGGAGCTGGGCCTGCCCCTGCTGCGAATGGACGCCTCGAGCTTGCCGCCCGGCGACCTGCGCCATGAGGTCCTCTGGAGAGCCGCCCGGGAGTCGCTGCTCGCCCCCGCGGTTCTTTGCGTCGGCGAATTCGACAGTCTCGCCAAGGGTGACGCCGAGGCCAAACGCTCGCTCGAGACCCTGCTGGAAGCCATGCAGCTCTTCAGCCGTTGCACCATTCTGATGGGCGAGCACTCGTGGCACCCGGGCCGCCGGCTCGGCGAGGTCCTGTTCGCAGAGCATGACTGCGCCGATTCCGACGAGGCGACGCTGGCCGAGTCCTGGTCTCGACACGCGGGCTCGATGCACCCGTCTCTCGAGGCCCTCGACCTCCGATCGCTGGCCGGCCGGTTCCGTTTTACCCCCGGCAAGGTCCACGACGCCATGCGGGCGGCGCTCGATCGGGCCACCTGGCGGTCGCCCGCGGATATCGAGGTGACGGAGGACGACGTCGGCCACGCCTGTCGCGGGCTCTCGAGCACCGAGCTCGAGGGTCTCGCACGCAAGATCGAGCCGCGATACCGATGGGAAGACATCGTTCTTCCCGACCACCAGATGACCCAGGTGCGGTGCATTGCGGAACAGGTTCGTTACCGCCATATTGTCTTCGGCGAGTGGGGCTTCGGGCGCAAGCTCTCCCACGGCAAGGGCCTGAGCGCCCTGTTCGCGGGCCCCACCGGCACCGGCAAGACCATGGCGGCCGAGGTGGTCGCGAACGATCTCGGCCTCGAGCTCTACAAGATCGACCTGTCACAGGTCGTCAGCAAGTACATCGGGGAGACCGAGAAGAATCTCGACCGCGTCTTCGCGGCCGCGGAGAGCGCCAGCGCGATTCTCTTCTTCGACGAGGCCGACGCTCTGTTCGGCAAGCGCTCCGAGGTGCGCGACTCCCACGACCGCTACGCCAATGTCGAGATCAGCTACCTGCTCCAGAAGATGGAGGAGTACGAGGGGATCGCGATCCTGGCAACCAATCTCCGGCGCCACATGGACGAGGCCTTCCTTCGTCGCCTGCAGTTCGTCATCGAGTTCCCGTTCCCGACCAGGGACTATCGCGAAGCCATCTGGCGGGTGACCCTGCCACCGGAGGTGCCGCTCGCCGGCGAGCTCGACCTCGGCGAGCTCGCCCGCGACGTGCGCCTGTCGGGCGGCAACATCAAGAACATCTGCGTCGCCGCCGCATACCTAGCGGCAGCTGACGGCGGGGCGGTTTCGATGACGCACATTCGTGACGCCAGCCGACGGGAGTACGAGAAGCTCGGCCGCGGCTGGAGCCACGAGCGCGCTGTCGAGGTGAGCGCATGATCCGGGATCTGAGCGAGAGCCTGCGCAACCTGCTCGACGATCCGGGCCTGGCACCGGAGTTCCCCGAGCTGGCGGCCGCCGACATCCTTTTCGACCGCCCGATCGCGACCTTTACCCCGGCCCAAAGCGCCGTCGATTTGTTTCTGTTCGACGTCAGCGAGAACGTCGAGCTGCGCGACAACGAGCCCGAGATCGTGCGCAACGGTTTCATGGCCACCCGCCGCAAGCCGCCGCGGCGCATCGACTGCTCATATCTCGTGACCGCCTGGCCGGTAGGCGGCATCGACCTCTTTCTTCAGGAGCACCGGTTGTTGTCGCAGACCCTCCAGGTGTTGGGCAGGAACCCGACCATGCCGGCCGCGGTGCTGGCGGGAACGCTTGCCGGCCAGGAGCCACCGCTGCCGATGATCGCGCCCGAGGTGGACAGCCTCAAAGGCGCGGCCGAATTCTGGACGGCGATGGGCAACCAGCTCCGGGCCTCGTTCGCCGTAACCGTGACGATCAGCGTGCCCTGGGTCCCGGACGTCACCGGTCCGGTGGTCACCACCAAACGGGCAGGATTCGCGCCCGGGACCTCCGCGGTGGAAGAGACCCTGATCCAGATCGGCGGCCTGGTGGTCGACGGCGGCGGCAACGGCATTGCCGGCGCCTTCGTTGACGTCCTCGACGCCGGCTTGCGAGCGGTCACCGACGACGAAGGCCGCTTCTCCCTGCCGCAGGTACCCGTGGGCGACCGCACCGTACGGGTCGTCGCGGTTGGCTTCTCTCCGAACACGCAGGTGGTGACCGTTCCCGGCTCCTCCGGCGACTACCAGATAACCCTGACGCCCTAGACAAGAGCTCGAGAGTCCAAGCAAAAGGAGGCATCCATGGCTTTCAACGCGGCAAACAAAGTGCCCGGCGTCTACATCGACGAGATCGATGTACCGGGCCCCATCGCAGGTGTGGCCACCAGCATCCTGGCAATCGTCGGTCCGGCGCGAGAGGGCCCGATCAACGCCCCCACTCTGGTCACCAACCCGACCCAGTTTCACGACAGATTCGGGGGCCACTTCACGGCGCCGGTCTTCTACGCCAGCCACGCCGTCATGGGCTTCTTCGAAAACGGGGGCGCGAGCTGTTATTTCGTGCGCGCCGGCACGGCTGTGCGCGCCTCCTGGGACCTCAGCGACGGCGCTAACACCACCATCGTGGTGACCGCCCTCGAGGAGGGCACCCGCGCCAACGACTTCGAGGTCGAGGTGCAGGCCGCCCAGATCGCGGCCACCGAAGCTCAGCGCGGTGCCGCGAGCCTGGCGGGTGGAGGAGCGCTCAACAACACCGCCGAGGTGGACGATCACACCCAGTTTCGTCCCGGCGATGTCGTTCTCATCGACGAGGGCGGCGCCGACGCGACCGCTGAGATCGCCTCGATCGACACCACCACCAGCATTCTCACCCTCACGGCCAATCTCGGAGCGCCGATCGCCGCCGGACAGCCGATACGCGTCGCCAACCTGGCTCCGGGAACCACCTCCTTCCGCGTCGCCGACAGTACCGGTATCGAGCCGGGAAGCTACGTCGCGATCTCCCAGGGGGGACCGGCGGAGGAGCTGGTCGTCGGAGCGGTCGACGTCATCAATCACGTCATCACCCTCGAGAGCGGGCTCGCGAATCCTTACACGATGGCGGCCGCGGACGCAGCGGTAGACGTCCAGACCCTCGAGTTCACGCTAGTGGTGACCGACACCGCGGCACTCAATCCGCTGCCGGACGAGACCTTCTCGAACTTGGCGATGGACCCCCGCCACAGTCGCTACTTCGGCGCGGTGGTCGCGGCTCAGGGTTCGGCGATGGTCTCGGTAGCGCCAGCGGACGATCCGCCGAATCCCAGCGTGCCGCCGGCCAACGTCCCCGACGTCGCCGCGGCGGCCGGCCCGACCACAAACGGGGTCGCCGACGATCCCACCAGCCTCGGCCTCGCCGAGTACGGCCCGGCGATCGACAGCCTGGAGCGCGTCGACGCGGTGACCATGCTGGCACTGCCCGACGACACCAGTCTCGCCGTGCAGGGAGCAATGATCACCCACTGCGAGACGATGCAGGACCGCTTTGCCATCCTGGATCCACGGGTCGGAGCCGATCCCACCGATCCCGCGGGCATCCTGGGCCAGCGGGGGGACCTCAACTCGGACCGGGGCTACGCGGCTCTCTACTATCCCCGAATCTGCATCAACAACCCGGACCCCAATGTCGACGGCACGATGCTGGTGCCCCCGTCGGGCCACATCGCGGGGGTCTTCGCGCGCACCGACGATTCCAAAGGCGTCCACAAGGCGCCCGCCAACGAGCAGATGCGAGGCGTGCTCGATCTCGAGCGGACGCTCAACGAGACCGAGGCGGGGATGCTCAACGAGAACAGCGTCAACGTTCTGCGCCGGCGGCCGAATCGCGGTTTCCGCATCTGGGGCGCCAGGACGCTCACCACCAGCACCCAGTGGCGTTACGTCAACGTCCGGCGCCTGCTGCTCTTCATCGAGGAGTCGATCCAGGAGGGCACCGAGTTCGCCGTCTTCGAGCCCAACAACCAGGCGCTGTGGGAAACGGTCAAGCGCCAGGTCACCGCGTTTCTGACCACCGTCTGGAACACCGGCGCCTTCGTCGGCATCACGCCCGACGCGTCGTTCAAGGTGCGCGTCGACGAAGAGCTCAACCCTCCGAACCAGATCGCCCTCGGGCTGCTCACCTTCGAGGTAACGGTCTATCCGGCACCGCCCGCCGAGTTCATCGTCTTCCGGGTGATCCAGCAGCCCGGCGGCCCCACGATCGAGGAATAGCCCTCACGAAATAAGGAGACTTTTTGCCATGCGCAACGACCCATACAAGAACTTTCGCTTCGTGCTCGAGATCGACGGCATTCAGCAGGGCGGTTTTCGGGAGTGCAGCGGTTTCGGCTCGACGGTCGAGGTCGTCGAATACCGCGAAGGCGGCGAGCCCAGCACGGTCCGCAAGCTGGGCGGCACGATCAGCTACCCGGACATCACGTTGAACTGGGGCATCACCGATTCGCGCGAGCTCTACGACTGGCACCTCGCCGCGGTCCAAGGACAGATCGAGCGCAAGAACGGCTCGATCATCCTCCAGAACGACGTCGGCGAAGAGAGCGTCCGCTACAACTTCTTCGAAGCCTGGCCCAGCGGTTGGGACGGCGCCGACCTCAACTCCACCGGCAACGAGGTCGCCGTCGACAGCCTGACTATCAGCTGTGAGCGGTTCGAGCGCGCCTAAAGGAGACGCCATGTTTCAGACCGAACACGAGTTCACACTGCCGCTTGGCTATGTCGATGCAGAGGGCAACCTCCACCGCGAGGGCGTCATGCGACTGGCCACCGCGGCAGACGAGATCCTGCCGCTCAAGGACGGCAGGGTGCAGACCAATGAAGCCTACTTCATCGTCATTCTGCTGTCGCGGGTGGTCACCCGGCTGGGCTCTCTCGAGCAGGTCAACCCGAAGGTGATCGAGAGCCTCTACGCCTCGGATCTCGCATTTCTCCAAGAGCTCTACAACCAGGTCAACCGGAACGGAACGGCGGCGATGCCCGCCGTTTGCCCCAAGTGCGACCACGGATTCGAGGTGCAAATGAATGGCCTGGGGGGGTCCTTGGCTACCCCCTCGACGCCTTGAACGAGGAGGTAGCCTTCATCGCTTATCACTTCCACTGGTCGCTCGAAGAGGTCATGAATCTGGAGCATCCGGAGCGGCAGCGCTGGGTTCGCGAGATCTCGACGATCAACGGGCAGATGAACGCCGACTGAGGACATGCACACAATCGGACGTAGCTCATTTCCGCGCTTCGCGCCAGGTCCACGCCGATCGATCGGCAGCGGCTTCGGCGCCTGGGCGCGCTCGATCAGCTCGCGCTACCGGCGCGCGACGGCATGGCTTCTGCTGCCCGCGCGTCGCTTCCTGCGCCCGGCGCTGCCCCTGCCCGGCGAGCACATCGTCGAGCGGCTGCGCACGGTCGTGCATCGCCTGGCACCGCGCATTCAGCTCCGCGTGCATCGCGAGGCGGGAGGTGTGATCCGCCTTCCGAGAGCGTTCTTTCCGCAGGTCCCGGCTGCGGCGGTGGTTCGCCCCAGGCTCGCGAGAACCGGGACTCGGAGCTCCGCGGCGCCCACTCCTCCGATTCGCGTCGAGCGCGTGATCCAGGCTGGGTTCGGCGCCACCCGGATCCTGCCGAGAACGACGGGCTCCCACGCCGACGATCCGCTCGGCTCACCCGGTGCGGGCACCGCCGAGGGCACCTCGGCTGTCCGACGCGTGCACGGCCGCCACGAGCGCATCGAGCACCGAATCGATTCCTACAGGACGCGCCGCCTGGTCCACCGAACCGAACGAGTCGAGGAGCGAAGCCTGGTCAGAGCACGCAGGATCTTAAAACGATCGAAAGAGCGGCCCGCGGCATCCGACCGGCGCCCGGCCGACGCGTCATACCCGGCGCACACCGACCGCCCGTCGCCCGGACCGCTCGCTCGCGGGTCCGCCGGAGCCCGGTCCCCGCACGGCGCCGCGGCCGGACAGATCGACATCAACAGCCTCACGGACCAGGTGGTGCGCCGAATCGACGGGCGCTTCCTGGCTTGGCGCGAGCGGACCGGGAGGATCTGACGCATGGGCCTGGCCAAAGCGATCATCCGGGTCGAGCACACTGGGGACGAGATCCCGGTGCTGTTCAATCCCGAGGAGTACAGCATCAACCACGACAACAACTTCGCCTCGCAGACGGTTCCCGGCCTGAGCGCCCCGGTGCTCCAGTTCGTGAACGGAAACATGCGCACCCTCGAGATGGAGCTGTTCTTCGACACCACCGCCGAGCGCATCGACGTACGCGAAGAGACCGGCAAGGTGGTCGGGCTGCTGGATATCGACTCCGAGCTGCACGCGCCGCCCGTGCTCGAGGTCTCCTGGGCGTCTCTCTACTTTCGCTGTGTGCTCGCCAGCGCCGGCCAACAGTTCGTCAAGTTCCTCGACGACGGCCGGCCGGTGCGCGCGCGCATCAACGTTACATTCAACGAGTTCGTCGATCCGCGCCGCGAGAGTCGCGACGTCAACCGCCAGACCACCAATTTCAGCAAGGTCCACGTCGCGGCCGAGGGCGACAACCTCGCCGGCCTGGCCTCGCGGTTCCTCGACAACCCGCGCGTCTGGCGAGCGATCGCCATCGAGAACGGCATCGACGATCCGCAGGCCGATCTGACCGGCCTGTCGCTGCGGATCCCGTCGCTTCCCTACGTCAACCCCGAGACCGGAGAAGTACTGTCTTGAGCGCGTCCTATCCGACCTACGCTCCCGACTTCGCGATCCAGATCAACGGATCGGCAATGCCCGCCTCGGTGCGCTCGGTGGTGACCGGAGTCAGCTACCAGGACGGCAGGAACGCGGCCGACCGCGTCGAGATCGACATCGCAAACCCTGATCTACGTTGGCTCCAGAACCACATTCGCGGGCTCGGTTTTCAGCCCTTCCCCACCGGCATCTCGGTCGGGCCCGTGCGCGCTCTCGACGCGGCTCCCGACGGCACCTTCGACCTCGACAACCGGCTCAGCCTGGAGGTCGGTTACGCCCCCGATCAGCTCGAACCCATGTTCGACGGCGAGATCACCGGGGTCGAAGCCACGTTCCCCAACGGCGGCATGCCGACCATGAAGATGGTGGCCCACGACAAGCTCCACCGCTTCTCACAGGGCACTGGAGCGGGCGGCTTCGGGTTCCTCCCCGACTTCCTGGTGGCAACCATCGTCGGCGCCAAGAACCTGCTGGTGCCACTCATCGACCCCACCATCGTCGCGGCGTCGACGGCCCTTACTGCGCTCAACGTCATCTTCACCGGCAGCGGAGAGGTCCAGGCCGCGCCGGGACAGGGCCAGACCGACCTACAGCTACTCCAGTACATCGCCGGCAAGTACGACGCCGATTTCTGGGTCGACGGCGACGTGCTCTACCTTTCTCGCTTCCTGAAGGAGTACGAGCCACGCCTGACGCTCAAGTGGGGTGAGTCGCTGCTCGATTTCTCTCCGCGGGTGAGCAACGTCGGCCAGGTCGCCGGCGTCGGCTACCGCTTCACGCTGCGCGAGCTGCCGTTGAGCTTTCTGGTGACCGCGTTCTGGGATTTCGACCGCGAGACACTCGGCATCTCCGTGGTCCCGGGTATCGCGGCGGTGGCACCGGGCGTCAGCGGCCCGACTCTGACCATCGTCGACCAGACCATCTCCAGCCCCGCCGACGTCGCCTCGAGCGCCCTGCGCATCATTCACGACCTGCGCAAGAAACTCAACGCTCGCCTCACCGGAGGCGCTACGTCGATCGGCGATCCGCGCATTCGTGCCGGCGCCGTGATTCGGCTCGAGGGGCTGGGGCCCGACTTCAGCGGAGATTACCGAGTAGCCAGTGCCAGTCACTCGATCGGCAGCAGCGGCTACACGACCAGCTTCGACGTCTTCAAGGAAATCATCCCCTGATGGAAGAAATGCTCGAGCAGCTCGCCGAGAACGCGGAGGACCTGCAGCGCAAGTTCTACGGCCTGGTGGTCGGCGAGGTGATCAACCCGGTCGACCCGCTGGCGCTCGGCCGAGTGCAGGTGCGGCTGCCGTTCATCGACGACATCAACCTGAGCCCGTGGGCTCGAGTGGCGGTGCCGATGGCGGGTGTCGCGCACGGCACCTACTTCATTCCCAATCCGGGCGACGAGGTGCTGGTCGGCTTCGAGCATGGCGAGCTCAACGCTCCCTACATCCTGGGCTGCTTGTGGAACGCGACCGCGCCGCCGCCGCTGCCCTCGCCGGTGCCGCAGATCCGGACCATCCGCACCCCGATCGGCAACCAGATCACCTTCGCCGACATCCCACCGACGATCACGATCAACACGCCGCAGGGCCAGACCGTGGTCATGTCCCCGGCCGGTATTCAGATCCAGACCGGCGCCAGCGTAATCAACATGACCCCGGACGGCATCACCGTCACCGGCACGCCCAACCTGAACCTGACCGCTACGGCGGCCATCAACATCACCGCACCCAACATCACCATCAACGGCGCCACCGCCACCAACGTCCAGTCCGCCGGTGTCTGCAACGTCACCGCGCCGGTCGTGAAGATCAACTAGGAGCGCCCGCCATGCCCCCGGCAGCTCGCCTCACCGACCCCACCGGCCATCCCGGAATGATCTCCGGTCCCGGAGTTCCGACCGTTCTGATCGGGGGACTGCCGGCGGCCGTTCTCGGCGACACCCACTCCTGCGCGATGCCGCCGACGGCGGGTCCCCACCCGCCAACGCCGATCGTCAAGGGCAGCGCAACCGTCTTGATCGGCGGCCGGCCGGCGGCGCGCCTCGGCGACCTGGCCGGATGCGGGGCGCCGATCATCATGGGGCATCCCACGGTGCTGATCGGAGGTTGACGGTGTCCGATCCTCGCGACAGCAAAGCCTTCCTGGGCGTCGGTTGGGCGTTCCCCTTGGGGTTCGCCTCGGACGCCACGATCTCGACCGCGGTCTACGAGGAGGACGTCGCACAGGCGATGAGGGTCATCCTGGGCACCACCCCCGGGGAGCGGGTCATGCGTCCGGACTTCGGCGCCGGGCTGGATGACTTCCTGTTCGAGCCGGCCAACGCGACCACCGCCGAGAGGGTGCGGGTGCGTGTCGAGACCGCGCTGATCGACTGGGAGCCGAGGATCGACGTGCTCGAGGTCAAGGTCACCATCGCCTCGACGCTGCGCAACCGGCTCGACATCGACATCCACTACCGAGTCCGCGCCACCAACACGCTGCACAACCTGGTCTACCCCTTCTACCTCGACGAGGGAGCGCCCGAGTGATCCCGGCGCGGACCCTGCTCCTCGACCCGAGGCGCGCGCGTGAGCTGGTCGCCGCGATCCTGGCGCGGCGTCCCGGCTACCTGGACCGCTGGCGACCACCGGAGCGGGGGCCCGGCAGAGCGTTGATCGAGATCGACTCGCGCTACCTGGGAGCAGTGCTCGAGCGGCTCAACCAGGCACCCGATAAGAACAAGCTCGCCTTTCTCGAGTTGCTCGGCGTGCGCCTGATCGCCGCCGAGGTCGCGCGGGCGCCGATCGTCTTCCAGCTCGGCGACAAGGCGACCGACACACGCGCACCGGCCGGGACCCGTGTGGCCGCACCGCCGCCGCCCGAAGGCTCCAGCCCGATCGTCTTCGAAACCGAGCGAGGCCTGGGTCTGTCGGCGGCGAGCATCCGACAGGTCGTGAGCCTGTGGCCCGGCCGCGACCAGTACATCGACCACACAGAGGCTCTGCTCGCCGGCGAGGCCTTTCGGCCCTTTCGCCGCGACGAGCTCGAGGACACCCCGCACCATCTCTACCTCGCGCACGAGGCGCTGCTCGAGCTCTCGGGGACCGCGAGGGTCGAGGTCGAGTTCGAGCTGTCGCAACCGGGCAGCGAGCAGCTCGATGTGGCCTGGGAGTACTGGGACGGCGAGGTTTGGCGTACCTTCCGGAGCCAGCGGCCCGAGTGCGCCGAGCTCGGCTCGGACAAGATCGACGCGACCAACGGCTTGACCGCCAGCGGTCGACTGCGACTCGAGACCGACTGCGCCGGGTCAGCCAAAAAGGAGGTCAACGGCATTGAGACCTTCTGGATCCGCGGCCGCCTCGACGAGCCGCTGCCGCCGGACCCCAGCCAGATCCTGCCCGAGGTCAGCCAGCTACGGCTGAGCACGGTCATCGAGCAGCCGCTGGACGTGCAGCTGGTGGGCGTCAAGGAGGAGTTCGCCAGCGGACCACCCCAAGTCACGTGCAAGTTCCTGGACGGCGATGGCGCCGGCATTCCGGAAGTTCTGGTCGAGCTCGTGGGCGTCGGTGCTGCGAGGCAAAGTCAGTCCGACGGCACGGTCTTTCCGTTCACGCTGCCGTCGGCGAATGCGGCCTCCTACACGCTTGCGATCAGCATCTTCGACGTCAGCTTCGAGCGGGTCATCCAGTACGCGCCGACACCCGGAGCGGGAGAGGACAGCCTCGAGCTCGAGCTGACCCTCCAGCTCGGCGGCCTTCAGCCCGACTCGGCGTTCGCCAACGCCGAGGAGATCGACCTCACCCGTCCGTTCTACCCCTTGGGCCAGCACCCGCAGCCCGGCTCGACTTTCTTCTTTCGTGTCGACGAGGCCTTCAGCAAGCCCGGCGCGCAGGTCAAGCTCCATCTCAGGAGCACCACGACGCCGCAGGACAACCTGAACGTCGTCGGCGGCGGCGCGCCCAAGGGCGAGCTGCCACACACCCTCACCTGGCAGTACTGGAACGGCCGGCAGTGGCTGCCGGTGCCATCTCTTTCCAGCAGCAGCACGGGCCCGCCCGAGGACTTCACGGACTCGGGCGACATCGCGTTCACGGTGCCGCCCGATTTCGCCGCCCGCGAGGTCGAGGGCACGGAAGGCTACTGGCTCCGCGCTCGGCTGGTGAGCGGTGCCTACGGCTTCACCCAGGAGGTGTCGTGGGCGGACGACAGCGTCAGTCCGACCGTCACGAACACCTTCACCTACGTCATCCCGCAGCCGCCGGCGCTGGCGGACCTCCGAGTCAGCTACACGTGGGAGCAGGGTCCCTTCCACGCCGAGCACGTCTTGGCCTACAACGACTTCGCGTTCGCCGACCGAACCGAGCAGGCGCAATGGCCCGGGAGCCCCTTCCAGCCCTATCATCACCTGGCCGACACGGTGCCGGCCCTTTATCTCGGCTTCGACCGCAAGCTGCCCGTCGACCGCCTGGGCCTCTTCTTCGACGCCGTCGAGATGGAGACCGGCGAGCGGGCGCCCGAGCTCGAGTGGGAGTACTGGGCGGGCTTCCGCTGGCGGGCGCTGGCGACCGAAGACGGGACCCAGCGTCTGCTTCACCCCGGCATCGTGTCGTTCATCGGTGCTCGCGACGCTGAGTCAAGGCCCCGCTTCGGCGAGGATCTCCACTGGCTGCGAGCCCGGCAGAAGGAGGACGGCCCTCCGGCCGAGCCCGAGATCCTCGCGCTGCACACCAACGCGGTCTGGGCTTCGCAGTGGCAGACCACTGTCAACGAAACCGCCGGCACCAGCAGTGGCCAGCCCAGCCAGCGCTTCAGCCTGCGCAACATTCCGGTGCTCGAAGGTGAGCGCCTTCAGATCCGCGAGCTTCTCGGACCCCGCGCCGAGGTCGAGTGGCGGTCCCTGGCCGAGGAGGTCCTCGCGGCCGACGCCGTGCGCCTTCGCGACCTCGAGAGCCTGCTCGCCCAGGAGGGCCCACAGACGGACATCGAGGCCGAGGGCCTCAGGCTGCGGCGCGATCGCAACAAGCGGGTCACCGAAGTCTGGATCGACTGGCAGCCGAGGCCGCATCTGCGGGCATCGACTCCGGAGGATCGGCACTACGTGCTCGACCGCGGCACCGGCATCGTGCTCTTCGGCGACGGCGACCGTGGGCGGGTTCCCCCTCTGGGCGCCGACGTCCTGGCACGCGAATACCGGTCGGGCGGAGGCTCGACCGGCAACGTCGCCCAGGGCACGATCGAGCAGATGCTGGCCGGCATCCCGGGCGTCGACGCCGCCTTCAACCCTCGGCCGGCCGAGGGCGGAGCCGACGAGGAAACGCTGGCCTCGGTGCGCCACAGAGGTCCGCGATCGCTCCGCCACCGCGGCCGAGCGCTCCTGCCGGCCGACTACGAGGTCATGGCCAAGGAGGCGTCGCCGGCGGTCGCGGTCGCTCGGGCCAAGGCCGGTCGCGATCCGGACGGACGCCACCGCCCAGGCTGGGTCACCCTGGTCATCATTCCTCGCAGCGAGGAGCCTCGCCCGGCGCCCTCCTTCGGTCTGCGCGAGAAGGTGCGGCGGCACATCGAAGAGCGCACCGACGCCACCCTGGCGGCGGCCACCGGCCTGCGGGTGGTCGGGCCCGATTACCTGCCGATCGAGGTCGAGGCCACGGTCGTGCCGGCCGAGACGGACGCAGCCGGAGAGGTCGCCGAGGCCGCCCGAGGAGCGCTCGCGACGTTCCTGCACCCTCTGGCCGGCGGTCCCGACGGCAGCGGTTGGCCGGCCGGGCGCGATCTTCATCTCTCCGACCTGTGTGCGGCCCTCGAGCGCGCCCGGGGCGTCGACTACGTATCGACGGTCAAGCTCTTCAAGGAGTCGCGGTTGATGGATGAGTCGGTTCCGGTGCCCGACGAGAAGGTCGTAGTCGCCGGCGACATCCGAATCAATGTGGAGGAGGCGTAGCGATGTCGCTGCCGCTTCCTAATCTCGACGACCGCCGCTGGGCCGACCTGGTGGACGAGGGCCGGACCCGGATTCCGGTGTACGCCCCCGAGTGGACCGACCACAACGTGCACGACCCGGGCATCACCGTGATCGAGCTCCTTGCCTGGGTCGCCGAAATGGGGATCTATCGTGCCAATCGGGTGCCGGCGGCCCATCTGCTCAAGTTCCTCGAGCTGGTCGGCTACTGCCCGGAGCCGCCACGGGGGGCGCGGGCACTGGTCGGCTTCGAGCTCGCCGGCGGCGCGCCCGTCACCGTCCTGCCCGGCGGCCTTCAGGTCACCACCGATCCGGTGGGGCCGCTCTTTCGGACCGAGCGCGAGATCTCGATCGTGCCCGGCGAGCTGGCGGCGATCCAGGTGCAGGGTCCGACCGGCCTCGAAGACCTTTCGACCTCCTGGCGCCGAGGCGAGACGCTGGCGGCGCTGGGCTCGGATCCCACGCCGGACTCCGCCCTCTATCTGGCATTCACCGCGCCGCTGCCAACCGGAGCTCCCGCGAGCCTCTACTTCGACGTCGAGGGCGGCGCCGAGGAGGAGCGGCTCCGGCTGCTGGCGCTCGCCGAAGCAAGGCGCGAGGCCTGCGAGGCGCCCGAGCCCGGAATCGACTGCACCCCGTGCGAGGGCGAGCCGCCGGCGGCCGCACCCGACGATCCCGAGACCGAGCCCGAGACCCCCCGGCAGCCACCGAGGCACCACTCCGCCCGGCTGGCCTGGGAGATCGCCGTGGCGCCGGGGGTCTGGCGCCCGCTCTCTCCCGCGGCCGGCGAGATCAACGACGGCACGCGCTCGCTGACTCTGTCGGGAGGTGTCGAGCTTCGACCGCCGGTGCCGATGGCTCAGCTGCAGCTCGGCGAGGTTGCGGAGCCTCTCCACTATCTCCGAGTCCGCCAGGCCGGCGGCGCCTTCGACGCTCCGCCACGCATCCGCGCCATCCAGCTCAACGGACTCGTGGTCCGTCAGGAGGCCGCCGTCAGCACCGACTGGCCGATCGCGCCGGGAGCGACCGTCACCGGTCCCATCCCCGCCGCCGGCGACCACACGGGAGTCCGATTCGGCGTCGATGCCGGAGGCATGATCGACAGCCTCGACTTCGTGGACTCGGAGCCGCGCTTCCGTGCGCTCGGCTACCAGGCGCCCACCGCCGAACACGAAGGCCGGCTCGAGCTCGAAGCCGCGCTCCTCGGAGTCGGCAGTGGCAAGCCCGAGCAGAGCTTCGATCTGCCACGGCCGATGGTCGCCGGCGATAGCCTACGAGTCGTCTCCTTCGAGGCCGGAGCCTGGCAGGAGTGGTCGCGCCGACCCGACTGGACCCGATCGAGCCGGAGAGACGCACACTTCCTGGTCGATCCGGTCGAAGGCGAGGTGTCCCTGGGAGACGGCGAGACCGGGCGGGTCCTGCCACGCGACGCCTTTCTGGTCGCGACCTATGACCTAACCGGCGGCGCTGCCGGGAATCTCCCCGCCGGCTCGCTCTCGAGCGTCGCCGACAACGCCAACAACCGGGCTCTGGCGCCTGACTTCGAGCTCCTTCTCGCTCAACTCGACTCGGTCGAGCAGCCGCTAGCGGCCTCCGGAGGCAATGCCGGCGAAAGCCTGGCGGAAACCGCTGCGCGCGCGCTCGAGGACCTGGAAACGCCGCAGCGCGCCGTGACCCTCGACGACATCGAGACACTGACCCTCGAAACGCCCGGAGTCCGGCTGGCGAGGGTGTTCGCCATCGCCAACCTGCATCCCGCCTTTCCGTGCATGCGCGCGCCGGGCGTGGTCACTGTCGTGGTGTTGCCCTCGGTGCCGAGCGACCGGCCCGTGCCGAGCCGGGGCTTGCGCCGTCAAGTACGGGCCTGGCTGAGCGCTCGCCGGGTCCTCGGCACCCGCATCGAGGTGGTGGGACCCGAATACATCAGGGTGCGGGTCCGCGCCACGGTCCGCGCCTGCCCGCTGGTCGACCTGGCAGCACTCGCCGAGTCGCTGACCGAGTCGCTCGACTCCTTCCTCCATCCCCTGACCGGAGGACCGGAGGGCAACGGCTGGCCGTTCGGACGGGACGTGTATCGCTCCGAGGTCCTGCAGGTGCTCGACGAGACCGAGGGCGCCGATCACGTCGTGTCGCTCGAGTTCATTCGCGGGGACTGCGGGTCGGTCTGCGGCAACGTCTGCCTGCCGCCAACCGGCCTGGTCGAGGCCGCCGACCACGAGATCGAGGTGGTGTGATGCAGACCCCGAGAGCAAGCATCGAGAGGGTCCGCTACTGGCAGGGACAGACACTGCGCAGCAGCGACCTCAACGACCAGCTCGCGCACGACACGTCGCTTCGCTGGTGGCACAACCGCTCCATCCACAACACTTACGGGATCGTCGGCGGCTTCAGAAGCGGCCTCGACGCTGACCGAGTAATCGTCGGAGCCGGGCTGGCCTACGACTGCTTCGGCCGCGAGCTGCTGTCGCTCGAGCCACGCTCACTGGGACTCCCGCCGGACGACCCCGAAAAACCCGGCGTGGTCTGGCATCTGGTCGCCCGGGCGGCGTCGAATCGGCTCCTGACGCCAACCCCGCTCGAGTTCGTCTGGCTGCCTGCGACGGTCACCGAGCGGCCCGACCAGGGCGTGACGATCGCTATCGGATCCTGGAGCGATGGACAGCTCCGCCTGGACCGGAGACGGCAACACCCGATACGGCCGGTCGCGAGGCCCCGCCTGGCGAACGGCGAGACCGTCCACGGCAAAACCGACTGGCGGCTATGGACAGTCCTCGCGGGTACCTTCGGACGCCGGACCGCCTCGGGTGTCGAGGTGACCATCAACACGAGCGCGGCCGGTTTTCAGCGCACGCCCTGCTACTTCGCCTCGCTCCGTGGCGACCCCTGGATCCGCATCGGCGACTCGTCGGTGCTGGTCGGATTCGACCGCGTCGTCGAGGCGACACCCAGGAGCTTCGTGTTCAGTCTCTGGATCCTGCCCCTGATCGCGCCCGTGGCGACACCCTCGGTGGCAGTCAGCCCGCTTCCGCTCGAGCAGCTCGCTCGCCGGAAGTGGAGTGTCTGCTGGCTCGGAATCGAAAGCTCTCGGGCCCTATTCACGGAGGTAAGAAAGCGATGAGTCTTCTCGATCGGACCCAGTTCGTGGAGCGCTTCCAGTTCTTCGACGGTCAGCGGCTGTTCGCGACCGACCTGCAGGGACTGGAGGCCTTCCACCGCGAGCTCCGGCAGCTCCACAATGCCAGCCTGCACCAGCCCGGGATCGGCTCCGGCTTCGCCGTGACCGGAGAAAAGGGCGACCGAGAGGTGACCATCGGGCCCGGCTACGCGCTCGACTTCCAGGGTCACGAGATCGTCCTGACCCACGAGCAGACCGAGCCGATCCCGCCGGTCGAGAGCGACCCGGACGGAACACCCGCGGTCTACGACCTGACGGTCTCCTATCCCGACGACCAGGACCTCGAGGTTGCCGAGACTCGCGAGGGGGTCTGCCTGCCTCGCGGAGCGGTGCGCCTGCGCGAAGAACCGGTCTTCTGCTGGGTACGCCTGATCGACGACGGCAGCGGCGAGCTGCGACCTCAGGACGACCGGCTGCGCGTCGACATCGCCATCGGCCGCAAGATCATCCTGGCGCGCCTCGAAGTGTTCCATTGCCAGCTCGAGAGCCTGTCCGTCGCCGAGCGCCGGAACGCGCGGCCACCGACCCAGCCGCACATCGCCTGCGGACGCTCGAGCCCCGGGTGGAGCGTCAGCTCGATCCCTCCCGGCGTCGAGTTCGACCAGCAAGCGCTGGTTCTCGAAGGCATGGTGTCGACCCGGGCGGCGGGCTTCGTCAATACACCCTGCTACTCCGCGCGCATCGCCGGCCCGCGGCGGTTGACCGGCCTTCTCGACGCCACCTCGTTCGACTTCTTCGCCGAAGGACTGCTCAGCGTGCAGGACCCGACAGCGGGAAGCTTTCGGGCGAGGATCCTCGTGGTCTCGACGCTCAGCGTGTCGGCAGCATTGCTCGAGAACCCGGAGACCGCGTTCTCGCCCTGGACAATCGAATGGATGGGAGTCGACTGACGCGATGAGTTGCGCCTCGGGACCCAAGTACCTGCACCTCAATCGCGGCGGCGACTGGCCCGGCTTCGCCTATCACGGCCTCGAGCCGGACGATTCGGGCGTCCTGCGGCTGCGGTCCCTGCCGCTGGCGGCCCCGGACGGCTGTCCGGGCGCCGAGAACTGCCCGCCGGGCGGACCAGCGGGAATCGCGCTCGCCAGCGACGGCACCGTTTTCTGGTCGAACCCGGATCGGGGCGTCGTCCACCGGATACCGGCCTGCGAGCCCCGCCCCGAGTTCTGTCTGACGGACGCATCCCGCGAGCACCCGCACCGCGGCCGACCGGTCGCCCTCGCGGTGCTTGCAGCACGCCGGACTCTCCTGGTTGCCGACGCCGAAGACCACCGCATCGACCTGTACTCCCTGGACACGCTTCAGTGGTTGGGCACCTGGGGCCAGCCGGGCGCCGGCAACGGGCAGCTCGACACCCCGGAGTCGCTGGCCGCCGACGAGTCGGGCAACCTCTACATCGCCGAAGCGGGCAATCGCCGGGTCCAGAAGTTCGATTCCCACGGACAGGTCGTGCCGTCGTTCTGGCAAGCGGCATATGCTTCGACGCCGTCCCTGGACCGTCCGGTCGCGGTCGCGGTCAGCGACACCGGTTCCGGCGAGAGCGTCTGGGTGCTAGACGCCGCGGGCGGCGTTCACGCCCTCGACCTCGACGGCAACAACCGTGGGAGCCTGGCGCTGGAGGTTACGGAGCCGCGCGGCTTGATCGTCGGCCCGACCGGAATCTACGTCGGCAGCAACGGAGAGCTTCGACTCCTGCGTTTCAACCTGGACGGCGAGCGCATCGGCGCGGCGAGCGGATACCGAGGACCCATCGCCGGGCTGGCCGCCGCCAGGACGGGCGACATCTGGCTGGCTCCGGGATGTGGACTATCGCCGGTCGTCCTGAGCCTAGACGGCGCCTTCGTCACCCGCGGTCTGCTCTGGGGCGGACCGTTCGGCGACGGTGAGCGACCGCGGCTGTGGCAGCAGCTGCGACCGGTGGGCGACGGCTTCGCGGAGGTGGGAGTCCACGTGCGTTGGTTCGTCCACGCCAATGAAGACGGAATTCCGCCACCCGACCCGGACGTTGACGCCGCGGTCAATCCCTTCGGCCCGTCGTGGCAGCCGCTGGCTCCGGACGCTCCCGACGTCTGGATCGGCTCGAAGGCCACCCACCTCTGGATCGGTGCGCTGATCGAGGGAGACAGCCTGGCGAGTCCAGCGTTTCACAACCTCCGCGTCGACTTCGATCGCGCCGGCTACGCGCGCCATCTGCCGGCGATCTATCAGAGCCGCACCGACGACCTGGACGGCCTGCAGCGCTTCCTGGGCCTTTTCGAGAGCTTCTTCAAGGACTCCGAGAGCCAGATCGCCGACCTCGACCGGCTGTTCGATCCCCAGGCCGCTCCGAGCGAGTGGCTCGACTGGCTGGCCGGCTGGTTGGCCATGGACGTCGACCAGAACTGGTCCGACGACAAGAAGCGCCGCGCGATCGCCGAAGCGTGGGACCGCCACCGCTGGCGCGGCACCGCCCGGGGCCTGCGCGAGGCGCTACGCCTCTACGCGGACCTCGACGCCCAGGTCGAGGAGCCCTTGCTGCAGTCGTCGTGGTGGGCGCTGGCGCCGGAAGACGAATCGGGCACACCGGTCGCGGAGGCCTCGGTGCTCGGTTTCACCACGATGCTCGCCGCCTCCGAGCCGGCCGGCGCGATCCTGGGGTCTTCCGCAGTTCTGGATCAGTCACAGCTGATCACCGGGGAAGACTACGGAGCGCCGCTGTTCGAGGCCACGGCACATCAGTTCAGCGTGCGCCTGTTCCCGCGCCAGCTCCCGGGCACCGGCCAGATCGAGGACGTGCGCGAGGTGATCGAGCGCGAGAAGCCTGCCCACGCCCACTACCACGTCTGCGTCGTCGAGCCCCGGCTGCGCGTCGGCTATCAGGCTCGCCTGGGGGTGGACGCGGTAATCGGCGGCGACCTGGCGGAGCCGTCGAGCCTCGGCAGCGGCGAGTCCACCGGCGGCCTCATCCTCGGCGGCGCACCCGTCGGACGATTGGGTTCGACCAGCCGCATCGGCACGCAAACCTGGCTGGGCGCCGTGCCCGTCGACCCCGGAACCGAATGTCAAACGAGCCAGAGGAGGAACCATGGCCATGAAGCCTGACGACAACAAGTGCGTGTGCGACCTGCACTCGCCGCGCAGGAACAGATACTTCTACGGCAAGCTTCTGGACGCCGATCACTTCGAGCTCGAAACCTCGTACCACAACGGCAAGCGCTGGCTGCTGAACCGCCTGGTCACCGGGTATGGCGTGGTCTGTGGTCTCGACGTCAAGCTCTCACCCGACGGCAAGGCGATCGTGATTCGATCCGGACTCGCCATCGACAAGCACGGACGCGAAGTCATCGTGTGCGAGGCGACACCGCTGATCCCCATCCCGGAGCACCTCCTCCAGCCCAATGAGGACGAGGAGGACCAGCACATTCAGGTACTGCTCTGCTATCACGAGTGCCCGGTCGAGCCCGCACCGGTCATGGCCGGGGGCTGCCACGATCCCGAGCCCTGTGAAGCCGGCGTGATCCTGGAGCGCTACAAGGTCGAGTTCCGCGAAGGCTGCGTCCCCAAGACCGGAGCCGAGCTGCGCATTCCCGACGTCATCAAGGGGGGCGAGTTCCGTGCCTGTGATTTCGACTACGACCGGCTGGTCGAAGTGATCAGCGAAGAGTGTCCACCTTGCCCACCCGATCCCTGCATTCCGCTTGCCGAGATCAAGGTCGAGACCGACGAGGAAGGTCACTGCTGCTGCCATCAGAGCGGCGTCGACATCACCGTTCGGCCGATCGTGTTCACCAACGACCTGCTCTACCAACTCCTCTTGTCGCTGATGGTCGAGAAGCCGAGCTATCGACGACAGAAGTGAAAGCGAGGTGAGAACCGTGAAACAGCAATCTTCATGCGAGAGTCCCTGCTGCCCGAGCGCTCCGCTCAAACGTCCCCGCTACTTCCCACGCCAGCTGATCACGCCGGCGGAGATGAACCTCGAGCAGTCCTACTTCCGCGAGCGCCACAAGCTCCACAACCGGATGCTTCATGGCTGGGGCACCGTCTGCGGCGCCCTGGTGTGCCCGATTCTCGACGAGGTCGTCGACGAGAATGGCAACCAACACGAAGAAGCGCGACCGTGGTGCGTTATCGTCAAGCCCGGCTACCTGCTCGGACCCTGCGGCGACGAGATCTACATCGACACCGACGAGAAGGTCGACCTGCGCTCCGCCTGCGTCCAAGGAACGACCGGCGAGCCGTCGAGCGACGCCAAGGATCCCTGGTGCAGCGAGGTCTGGGTCAAGCGCGACGCCGGTCCGATCTACGTCGCGGTCCGCTACCGTGAGGTCCTGGCTCGCCCGGTACCGGTGCAGCCGGCCGGCTGCGGCTGCGACGACGCCAGCTGCGAGTACTCGCGCTGGTGCGACGGCTACGAGATCTGCATTCTTCCCGAGTGCCCCCAGGACCATCGCGATCCGCCCAACATCGACGATCTCTTCCAGGGTCCGATCCCGCCGTGCCCGCCCTGCCCAGAGTGCCCGTGGGTGGTCCTGGCCGAGGTCGAGATCGGTCCCAACGGCGAGATCCTACGCATCGACAACTGCTCGTGCCGGCGGATGGTGATCTCGTTCGGAGAGTTCTGGTGGCAATGCGAGGACGAAGCCTGCCAGCCCGCTCGCGGGACGGCGATCGACTCGGTCGACATCGTCGAAGGCGAGGCTATCGCCGGCCGCGAGTTCATGATCGCCGTCAAGGGCAGAGGCTTTCCCCTCGACGCCGAGCTGTCGGCGAAAGACGTCTCGGTCGCGACTTACCACGAGCGATCGCCGGAGCTCATCACCGCGACGGTAAAGGTGGCCGACGGCGCACAGCCCGGCGCGCGCACGCTGGCGGTTTCCACGGTGAACGGGATCGTGCTGGCCGAGAGGCGCAACGCGATTCTGGTCGCCTCCAAAGCGACTCCCGAGCCGGGCGACGGCAAGAGGCCCGTGCGCAAGAAAAAGGCCGTCAAGAAGACGGCTCCGCGCAAGAAGACGGCGAAGCGCAAGACCAAGGCGAAGAAACGGAAGGTGCGCCGCAAGCGGACGCCGACACGGAAAACCCCGTCCTAGGAGTAACGCCGCTTGCCCGACCCGAAAGAGTTTCCGCCGGGTGCGCCAAAGCCGAGCGCGGCTCCAGATCAAAATCTGGGGAGCGCCCTCGTCTACGGCTACAACCGCGCCAACGCCAACACCCGCGAGGTGCACCGCGCCAACTCGACCGCGGGAGCCCTCGCCGAGCTGCTGCTCGAGCGCGGCGTCCTCGACCGCGACGCTCTCGACGATCGGATCGCAGCCATCGGCGCCGACCTCGAGCGCGACTACAGCAGCCAGGGCATGGGAGTCGCGCTCCAGGAGGCCGAGCCCAGCAAGTACGAGCAGGCCGAAGTTCCCGAGATCGACTGCGAGAGCCGCTGGCACCTGTGCAAGGGCTCGTGCTGCAAGCTCGGCTTCGCGCTAACGCAAGAGGACGTCGAAGAGGGAATCGTGCGGTGGGACCTGCGCCGGCCGTACCTGATCGCGCGCGGCGCCGACGGGCGCTGCGTTCATCAGGAATCCGGCAGCTGTCGCTGCTCGATCTACGAAAGCCGCCCCAGGGTCTGCCGGGGCTACGACTGCCGCAAGGACACGAGGATCTGGCTAGACTTCGATCGCCGGATTCCGAATCCCGATCTCGAGAAGCCGGACTGGCCCGCCTCGGTGGCAGACGAGCCGGCGCCGCCTGCCGAAAAACAATCCGGGACCGGCGGCGTCGCGCTGCCCGACGTCGATTCATCCAGCTCGTGGCAGCCGGTGGCACCGGGCTCACCGGCAGCGGCCCGCGCGCCGCTCGCCCATCGAGCTCGACGCGCGATCAACCGGCTGTTCGACTCGGTCGTCCGGCCGCGCCTGAGCGTGCTCGGGCGCTCCCGGAGCTCGTTTCAGGTCTGGGGCTACTCGGGGCTTGGCGCGGCGATTCTGCTGGGTGTCTTCCTGGTGACGATTCAAGGCCTTTCGTTCCCTGTCCTGGGCGCGCTGGCGGCGACCGCCTGTGCGACGTTCCTGGCGCTAGCGATGGCGACCAAGATCGTCACCGGTGAAGAGAAACTCATCTACTACCACCACGAGGTCGCCATCTTGTTGACCACCGGAGTCGCGCTCCGGCTCCTGGGCCAGCCGGTGCTTCCCTATCTCGAGCTGACCCTCCTGGCGGTCGGCATGTTCCTGGCCTGGGGGCGCGTCGGCTGCCTGATGGTCGGCTGCTGTCACGGCCGGCCGCACACCTGGGGCGTGCGCTACGGTCCCGACCACGCCAGCAACGGCTTCGCGTCCCATCTGACCGGAATCCGGCTGTTTCCGATCCAGCTGGTCGAGGCGGTCGCGGTTCTCGTGGCGGTACTCTGGGGCACCTGGCTGATCGTCCAGGGCCGGGCGCCGGGGGAGGCCCTGGCCCTCTACGTCATGGGCTACGGCGCCGCCCGATTCATCTTCGAGTTCGCGCGCGGCGACCCCGACCGTCCCTATCTCGGCGGCTTCTCCGAGGCCCAGTGGACCTCGCTCCTGCTGATGAGCCTGGTGGTAGGCGCCGGCCTTCGCGGCGACCTGCCGCTCCACTTCTGGTACGTCGGGTCCGTCGGCCTGGTGGCGATCGGCGCCGTCGCAGTCGCCGGCCGCAGGGGGCTGGCTTCGATTCCGAAACACGAGATCCTCCACCCACATCATCTGGACGAGGTCGCTCGAATTCTGCGCGCCACCAGGTCATTGGGCGGGACCCCGGCGGAGGCCTCGAGCGGGGACGATGGCGCCGGCCGGGTATTGATCGGTACGACGTCGCAGGGATACCAGCTCTCCGCGGGAACCACCGAGGAGGAAGATGGTCCCCTGGATCACTACGGCCTCTCCAAGCGCGGCGATCGTCTGACCGCGCCCATCGCCCGCGTCCTCGAGCGCCTCATCCTGCAACTCGAGCATTCCAGCGAGCCGGGTGAGCTGGTGAGTCGAAAACCGGGCCTGTTTCACCTGCTGGTCCGAGCAGAGCGACAGCAAACGAGCTCGCCGGAGACCTGATGGGCCGGCGACCGTCCGACGGCCGGAGGCGATGACCGTGTCACCGAGGACCGGCCGGCCGGCCGCAGCGCCCAGATCTTCGAAGAGTGGCGCCGACCGCTCGATTACGCCCGGCTCCGTAGCGCCGACCCAATCCCTGACGCTCTTGGGCCAGGCAGTCGGGAACCGAGACTTGCGTCGCCTGATCGGAGCCGGGCTGGTTCAGCCCGAGCTGCGCATTGGGCCGATCAACGACCGTTATGAGCGCGAGGCCGATCGGATGGCAGATCGGGTGATGGCAGACGAGCCCAAAGCGCAGCTCGGGGCGACTCCACCGGCCGCCGCAGGCGCGGCGTCTCTCCAGAGGGTCTGCTCGCACTGCCAGGACGAGCTCCAGCGCGAGCCGCTACCGGCCGCCTCGCCGATCTCGGAGCTCCGCATCCAACGGGCATGCCCGGAGTGCGAGAAGGAGCTCGAAGAAGAAGACGATCTGCAGCGCGCCGCCAGCGGGTCCGGCAGTCGAAGCGATAGCGGGACTCGCGGCGTGATTGGCGCCAGGGCGACGCCTGCGCTCGAGTCGCGCGTCGCGTCACTCGAGGGCCGGGGCTCTCGCCTCTCCCCCGCGCAGCGTGGTTTCTTCGAGCCGAGTCTCGGCCAGGACCTGGGCGGCGTCCGCCTCCACACCGGCACGGCAGCCTCCGAGGCCGCGCGCCTCGCCCGCGCCCGGGCCTTCACTGTTGGCCGCGACATCGTCTTCGGCGCCGGCCAGCACCGGCCCGAGACCCGGTCGGGTCAGAAGCTCATCGCTCACGAGCTCACCCACGTCGTCCAACAGACCCCGCTCACCGCCCGGCGCAAGCCGCTCCTCCAGCGCCAAGCGGTACCCGCCGAAGAGCCTGCAGCCGCTCCGCAGACCGAGACCGCGGCATCGGAGACAGCGCCGGCCGAAACCCCGGCGCCGGTACCCGAGCCGGAGCCCGACGAACAGACAACCAGCCGGGCTCCGACGCCCGCTCTCCTGGTCGAAGACGACGCCACCGACCTGGGACCGGGGCAGATGACCAAGAGCGCCTTCATGGCCGCGACCCGCGAGGCCGCTTGCCGGGCCGCCGACACCGCCTTCGCCGGCACCGACAACACCACGCAGGGCTGCCCCTACATCCAGCTCGCGCTGCGCTTCTATGAACGCCGGAGCGCGCGCCGCATCGAGCGGGACCTGCTGAGCTACTCACCCGAGGCCGCCAGTGCCACCAGCGCACGCGACTACATCCCGCTGATCTCCGAACGCGTTCGCCAGAGCGCCGAGACCTTCGTAGAGACCGGTGAGATCACCGGCGTCCCCGACGGGATTCCGGCCAGCCTCGGTCGCCTCGCCGGCGGCCCTTCGATCCTGGCGGGCCTCTTCTTCAAGGCGCGGGAGGGCGGACCGCGCGGAAATCCCGATCCGCGGGCGGTCCAGGCCCGCCTCGGGTCCGGTCAACCTCTCGCAGGAGCGGTCCGCTCCCGAATGCAGTCGGCCTTCGGCCGGAGCTTCTCCGGCGTCCGTATCCACAGCGACGCGACCGCATCCCGGCTCTCCGACCGCTTCAGAGCCCGCGCCTTCACGGTCGGCAACCACGTCGCCTTCGGATCTGGCGAGTACCGTCCCGGCTCCCCGGTCGGCGAAGCGCTGGTTGCCCACGAGCTGGCCCACGTCGTCCAGCAGCGCGATGCCGGCTCGCCCGGCTCGCCGGTGCGATCAGGCGCCGGTACCGGAGCTCTCGAGCGAGATGCCGACCGGTCCGCCGCTGCCGCGATCGCCGGGCATCTTGGCGCAGGCAAGAGCGCCAGGGCGTCCCCGCGGCAATCGACCGGACTCCGGCTGCAGCGCTGCGGCGCCGGTCGCCGCTCCAGCGCCGGGCCGAGCTCACCGACAATGACCTGTCCGGACGTCAGCGGCTTGGGAGCGACCAGCCCCTGGCCCGCGCTGGTCACCGGCGCCGTCTCCTCGCGCAAATGCGGGGCCAAGGACGACGCGAAGCGGCTCTACGGTCACGCGATCCTGAAGGTCGCGACCAAGACCACGCCTCCGAAGGACGTCCCACCACTGGCACCGAAGGCGGACGACATTCAGGTCAACCTGTCTCTGTCCGAGCTGGGCGTGACCAAGCAACAGGAAGTTCCCAAGAACCCCGACAACTACTGGCGCTGGATCGAATGGGGTCCGGACTCGCTGATCGAAACCGAGGCCCACACAGAAGGCCTGATCTTCCACGAGCTGGTCCACGTGCGGCAGTTCCGGCAACTCTGGGACGCCTACGAGGCCATTCCCGAAGCGACTCGTCCCTCCTGGGAGGTGTTCATGCAGCCCTACTCGCGGCGCGAGCGTGTGCTAGGGCCCGAGGAGCTCGAGGCCGAGATCACCATCCTCGACAGGCTCGACCGGCTCACGCCTCGAGAGCAGCGCCAGGGGCTCGAGGGAGTGTTCATCGCCTATATCAACACCGGCACTTTCACCCCCGCCAAGGGAGTCACACCGCCAGCCATTACGAGCGCTCAAGCGCGAACCCGAATCCTCGCCGCCTTCTCGAGCGCCGCGGACCCCGTCAAGTCGCTCATGGGTCAGATGCTCTGGAGGTCTCTGATCAGGCTGCACAAGCCGGCCGCGGTCTGGGTGACGATCCTTCGCGAGCTCGAGCCGGTGGGCCGCCGCGGGTATGCGGATCCCACCTTCCAGCCCCACTACGACTCCTTCCTGAGCTCGATCGGACTCTCGATCACCGACGTCTGGACACCATGACATGAGTCCGCGGACGACACAGTCACAGACAGCGGCCAAGCCCGAGGTCTCGACCGCCCGCCGGCCGGAGCCGAAGACGCCGTCGCGCGAGACCGCTCCCAACGCCGGTCGAGCGCTCCTGGAGCTTCAAACCGGCCCGGGCAACCGCGCGACGACCGGCTTGCTGCAAACCGGAATCCTCCAGCCCAGCCTGCGCATCGGTCCGCTCGACGATTGCTACGAGCGCGAAGCGGACCGGATGGCCGATCGGGTGATGGCGGGCGAGTCCGGTGACGCGCTCGCCTCCGGATCTCCCGCTACGGCAAGCGTCCAGCGCCTGTGCCCGCGCTGCGACGAGGAGCTCAAGCGCGAGCCGGCGCCTACCCTCGACGCCGTTTCGGAGGCTCGGGTCCAGCGAGTCTGTAGCGAATGCGAGCAGGAGCTCGAGGAAGAGGAGGAGGAAGAGCCCCTGCAGCGCGAGCCGAGTGGCCCCTGGAACGGCAACAACGCCGGGACTGGCGCCAGGGCGACGCAGGCACTCGAATCGCGCCTCGCGTCACTCCAGGGGCGGGGCTCTCCCCTGTCCCCGACTCAGCGCGGCTTCTTCGAGCCCCGTTTCGGTCAGGATCTGAGCGCGGTTCGCCTGCACACCGGTCCGGCGGCCTCCGAGGCGGCGCGCCTCGCCCGCGCCCGCGCCTTCACCGTCGGCCGCGACGTCGTCTTCGGCGCCGGCGAGCACCGGCCCGAGACTCGGTCTGGTCAGAAGCTCATGGCCCACGAGCTCACCCACGTCGTCCAGCAGACCCCGCTCACCGCCCGGCGCAAACCGGTCCTCCAGCGCCAACCGGTAGCGGCCGAAGAGCCCGCCCCAGAGCCTGCCACAGCACCCCAGACCGAGCCCGCCGCACCCGAAACCGGGGCGCCGGGGCCCGAGACCGAGTCCGACGCGGAGGCGGCACGCGAGGTCCAGGCGCCCGGGCTCCTGGTCGAAGACGACGCCACTGACCTCGAGCCCGGCCAGATGACGCGCACCGAGTTCCTGGCGGCGACCCGAGCCGCCGTCTGCACCGCCGCCGATACCGAATTTGAGGGCACCGAGTTCACGGCCCAGAGCTGTCCCTACGTCGAGCTCGTTCTGCACTACTACGAGAGCCTCAGCGCCGAGCGAATCGAGCAAGACCTGGTGACCTACCTGCCGGCTGCCGCGGGAGCCGCGAGTGCGAGCGCCTACACCCCACTGATCGCCGATCGAGTGCGCCAGAGCGCGGAGACGTTCGTCTCCACCGGCGAGGTCACCGGCATCCCCGAAGGAGTGCCGAGCAGCTTGATCAGCCTGGTCGAGAGCGCGACCGATGCGATCGGCATCTTCTTCAAAGCCCGGGCCGGCGGTGCCAGGGGCTCCGCCGACCCCCACGCAGTCCGGGCCCGCCTGGGATCCGGCAGGTCCCTGGCCGGATCTGTCGGCTCGCGCATGCGATCGGCATTCGGCCGGAGCTTCTCCCGCGTACGGGTTCACACGGACGCAATGGCCTCCTCGCTTTCCCGCCGGTTCAACGCCCGCGCGTTCACGGTCGGAGACCATGTCGCCTTCGGGTCGGGCGAATACCGGCCCGGGACGCCGGTCGGCGACGCCCTGGTGGCCCATGAGCTCGCGCATGTCGAGCAGCAGCGCCGGGCCGGAGATTCGCTGGCGCCGATGCGCCCAGGGGCCGGAGCCACCACCGCGCTCGAGCGGGACGCCGATCGCTCGGCCGCCGGAGTGGTGGCATCACTCTGGCGAGACGCGAACGGCTCGGCCTCGAAGATCGCCCGCCATGCCGTCCCCCGGCTGCGCTCCGGGCTGAGCCTCCAGCGCTGCACGGGCAAGAAAGTGGAGGGCGAGCCCGGGATGGGCCTTACGGCCAAGCCGTCCGTAAAGAGTGAATCCTACAGCTTCAACGAATACGTCGAGCTCTGGGAGAAGGCCGCGGACCGCAGCATGACCGACGAGGAGAAGGAGACCCTGGCGAAGGGCTGCGTCGGGATCACGCTTCTCAACCTGGGCGGCAGCCGCAAGATGCACTCCGAGTGCTATGACCAATTCGACCAGGCAAAGAAGCGAAAGAAGGAGCTGGAGAAGGAGACCGGCGAAAGTCAGTACATCTTCTCCAAACGTTTCTGGGCCATGGGTCAGTCCTTCGCGCCGGACAAGACGACCGGCAAAGTGGACATGAGCGGACACAAGAACGAGAAGCCGCCCGGCGAGGTCAACTTCGACTACGGTTGGTACGATGAGGTCAACGACACCTGGTGGCACGCCAATCACTGCGATCCCGTAGAAAGGGGTAGCGGCTGCTCGTATGACAAGAGCGAGAGAATGAAGGTGTACCAGAGCACGCTGGAGCACTTCTCCGACCCGACCTACTTCGGCGCCGACGTCCAGGTCTTCTGCGTCGCCTGGAGCGCGCTCAAATGACCGTGCCGGAGACCATCCGCACGGCGAACCGGCTGGCCACCAACGAAGACCGGACGGTCGTGCTCGAGGGCCTCGCGCTCGACGTGGCTGGTCGCGCCTGCATCCACCTCGATCGGACCGACGCGATCGTTCCCGTCGCCGGATTCTCCGGGTGGGACGAAAGCTACCGCGAACGTCCGGTTCGCGGCCGTGGGGTGCTCTCGCGGCACGCGAAGGCCAACGATCCGGTCACCGGCATCGCGTCGTTGGCGCTTGCCGGTGCCACGGTCGAGCTGCTGCCCCAACCGTCTGACGACCGAATCCGCACCGCGCCGGCCATGCGAGCGAGCGAGGGATCCGAGGTCGAGATCGAAGGTATGGCCTACCGCTCGAGCAACGGTCCCATTCTGGTGCTCTACGGAGGCCTCGCCTACGTCCGAGACCTTCCCGACTGGGACGACGAGACCGTCACCCGGACCGTGGTGGTGCTCGGCACGATCCGGCATCCGCCTCTGCCGCCCGACGCTCCCGAGGCCGGCGGCTCTTGGGCCATCGAAGGCAGGCAGGCGCGGCTCGCCCATGAGCTGTTCGAGTGACCTGAGATGAGCCAGCGCGCCAGCCAGACCTCGGCGTCGTCAAAGCCGGGAAGCTCGACGGTTCGCCGACCGGCCATTCGAACGAGCTCGCGCGAGACGGCTCGCAGCACCGGTCGAGCGCTCCTGGAGCTTCAAACCGGCCCTGGCAACCGCGCGACGGCCGGCTTGCTGCAAACCGGAATCCTCCAGCCCAGCCTGCGCATCGGGCCGGTCAACGATCGCTATGAGCGCGAGGCGGACCGGATGGCCGAACGGGTGATGGCGGGCGAATCCGGCGACGCGCTCGCCTCCGGGTCTCTCGCTCCTGCCAGCGTCCAGCGCCTGTGCCCGCGCTGTGACGAAGAGCTCCAACGCGAGCCTGAGCGGCCCCTCGGCATCATCTCGGAGGCTCGAGTCCAGCGAGTCTGCAGCGAATGCGAGCAGGAGCTCGAGGAAGAGAAAGAGGAGGAGGAAGAGCCCCTGCAGCGCGAGCCGACCGGCCCCCGGAACGGCAACAACGGCGAAACCGGCGGCCTAATTGGAGCCAGGGCGACGCCGGCGCTCGAGTCGCGCGTCGCGTCCCTCCAGGGCCGGGGCTCTCCCCTCTCCCCGGCCCAGCGCGGCTTCTTCGAGCCCCGGTTCGGTCAGGACCTGAGCGCGGTTCGGCTGCACACCGGTCCGGCGGCGACCGACGCCGCCCGCCTCGCCCGCGCCCGCGCCTTCACAGTCGGCCGCGACATCGTCTTCGGCGCCGGCGAGCACCGCCCCGAGACTCGATCGGGTCAGAAGCTCATGGCCCACGAGCTCACCCACGTCGTGCAGCAGACTCCGCTCACCGCCCGGCGCAAGCCAGTCCTGCAACGGCAACCGGCTGCCGCCGAAGCGACGGCAGCATCGGAGACAGCGCCGCGGGAGACCGCGGCGGCGGAGACAACGCCGGCGGAGACCGCGGCGCCGGAGTCCGGCGGCGAGGCTGCGAGCGAGGTCCATGCGCCAGGGCTCCTGGTCGAGGACGACGCCACCGAGGTCGAACCCGACCAGATGACCAAGAGCGCCTTCATGGCCGCGACCCGCGAAGCCGCTTGCCGGGCCGCCGACTCCGCCTTCGCCGGCACCGACAACACCACCCAGGGCTGTCCCTACATCCAGCTCGCCCTGCGCTTCTACGAGCGCAAGAGCGCCGAGCGCATCGAGTGGGACTTGCTGAGCTACTCACCCGAGGCGGCCAACGCCACCAGCGCACGCGACTACATTCCGCTGATCGCAGAGCGCGTTCGCCGAAGCGCCGAGACCTTCGTCGAGACCGGCGAGATCACCGGCCTTCCGGAGGGCTTGCCCGGCCGCATCGGCTTCCTGGCCGGGGCCGCGAGCCTCTTCGGCGGCTTGTTCTTCAAGGCACGGGAGGGCGGGCCGCGCGGCCACACCGACCCGCGCGCTGTCCGAGCACGACTCGGTCCGGGCCAGCCGTTGGCCGGAGCGACCCGCTCCCGAATGCAGTCGGCATTCGGCCGGAGCTTCTCCGGCGTGCGGGTCCACGACGATGCGACCGCCTCCCGCCTCTCCGACCGCTTCAACGCCCGCGCCTTCACGGTCGGCAATCACGTCGCCTTCGGATCGGGCCAATACCGGCCCGGTACCCCCGTCGGCGACGCGCTCATCGCCCACGAGCTGGCACACACTGTTCAGCAGCGCGTGGCCGGCAACTCCGTAGCGCCTCTGCGAACCGGTGCGGCGACCGGCGCCCTCGAGCGAGACGCGGATCGGGCCGCAGCCGGCGCCTCGGCGGCGCTGTGGGGCAGGACCGCCGCCAGGGCCAGGGACATTGCGCGCAACGCCATTCCCAGACTGAGATCGGGGCTCAGCATCCAACGCTGCCCGAGCACGCCGTCGTCGCCTCTGAAGATCAGCGTCGAGGCGCCACCCCAGAAAACCGGAGATTGCGGTGGCGTGTTCTCCAAGGTGCGGTGGAGACTGCCGTCCACGACCCGAGACGGAACCGTCGTGCAGCACGTGCACGTGGACTACTCACTTCTCGAAACCTGTGCCGGAGACCAGCTTCCGACCCCTCATCATCCACTCAAGCCACTCGAGTTCTTCGAGGCCTGGGAGGTCAAGAACGCCACGATCTATGCCGGCTGGGTAAGGCAGCGAGCCCGGAACCAGGGCTTCGACCAATTCGACGGCCTCATCGACTACGGGTCGGTGAAGAAGAAAAGCGGGGGGAAGGTAGGGAGCAAGGGGAAGGGAAAAGCCACCGGAAAAGTGGCTTTTCTGCCCGGGTACAACGAAGGGACCGAGAGTGGCTGGGTGGACGGACACAAGCACTCGGGAAATCTGCCCACGCGTCAAACGCCACCGAGAGGATGGAGCAATGCCGTCAAGCTGGATCACTGGCTGTCGACGGAGTGGAAGTGCTGCCCTCTGAACGACAAGAGCCAGTGGACGAAGACAAAAGTCGACGGGCAGCCGAAGTAGGAAGGCCGATCAGAGAGGAAGGCATCGAAACATGGGCAACGGATCACGAGGCGGACGACGCAAACGCACCACCACGCCGACCACCGGCACTCCAGCCAGTACTCGCACACCCAGCCTGAGTCCCAGCGATCCGCGTATCGCGAGCATCCTGCGCGAATCCGTCCGCGCCGACATGGCGCGCGAGGCGGCGCCGGTCCGCACGTGGCTCGATGCCAACGCCGACTCGGTGCGCGGTTTCGCGATGCCGGCCCTTATCGCCCGGATTCGGCGCGCGGTGCCCGAGGCGCGCGAGATGCCCAACGTCCAGCTCGAGTCGATCATCCGCCAGTGGGCCAATGAGCGCGGGCTCTCGATCCCGCGCCTGTCGATCGTGGCCCTGCCCGGCGTCGCCGAGGTTCCACCGGCTTCGGGGCCGTCCTTCGGCGACAGCGACCTGGCCGACGCGGTCCGGCGCGTGCTCTCGATTCCGACGTCGATCGAAGTCGCACGGCCGCACGGCCGAGCCGAGATCTCGGTCTCCGGCGCGACGGTCGAGTTGAGGGATGGCGGCGCTCGAGCCGGCGGCTCGATCTCCTGGGGCGGCACTCTCGGCGTCTTCACCGAAGTCAGCGGCGTGCGCTTCTCGGGCAGCCTTTCGGCCGAGCGCTGGTCGATGACCCTGTCGTTTCCGAGCGGGCCTCGAGTGCCCAATCTCTCGCAGCTCGGTGAGATCTTCCGCGAGGGCGAGAGCAGCTTTCGTACGATCGCCGGCGAAGCGCGGCGGTTCGTGAGCCTGGGCGACGCCTCGGCGGTCGGTGACGCGATCTCGCCGCACCTCGCCCCGGTCAAGAGGGCGATCAGCGCGGCTCGCGGAATCGCCGCCGCCGGAGAGCGTCGGGTCTCGTTCGACGTGTCGGCGGGCGGACCCTCTGTCTCGCCCGGCGGCGCCGACCCCGGCTTTCAGCTCAACGCCACGTTGACCATCCGCTTCTAGCGGAGCCTGGCCCCCCGGCCGGACCGCTTGGACCGCCACCAGCCAGCGCGCGCGGCGCAGGAACCGTTGGTTCCCGACGGCCCGCGCGGCCTGCCAGAAGGCCGTTGCATAGGCCATCGTCGCGACGAACCAGAAGGCAAAGCGCCCGGGCGAGAGACGCATCGTGACGCCGACCTGGTTCGCTTCCGGGTGAACCTCTACTACCGTAGTTTCGTATATGCTAAATGAATGAGAGATCCTTTGTGACCGAACCCTGCTGCGCTGTTCCAGCCGCGGGCGGCGAGGTCCGACAGTGTCCGGCGAGCGGCTTCGACGGCAAGCCGGTCGACTGGATGACGGTCGCGGCTCTCACTACCGGTCCCGTTCCCGCGAAGCAGGAATTCCGGCTCTGCTTCGACGCCGAGTGCGACATCGTCTACTACGGCTCGGCGGGGGCGGTACTCACAGCGGGCGATCTCAACGCACAGCCCGGCTTCAAGCAGCGTGGCGACGGGCTCGTTTGCTACTGCTTTCTGCACCGCAAGAGCGATATCGCCCGTCAGCTCGAGGAGACTGGACGAACCGACGTCTTCGAGTCGATCAAGAGCGAGGTCGAGGCCGGCAACTGCGCCTGTGAGGTGCGAAGCCCCTCAGGCAAATGCTGCCTCGGCGAGGTGCGAGAGACGATCCGGTGTCTCCAAGACGAAATGGGGGTGACAACATGAAGTGTGTAGGACCGACCCTGGCCCGCGACGAGATCGCCGCCCTCCGCAGGAGCCTCGAGTTCGCGCCCGAGCTCGAGGAGGCGGCCGAGCTCTTCAACCTTGCGAGCAACCCAACGCGATTGAAGATCCTCTTCCTTCTGGATCGCCTCAAGGAGCTCTGCGTCTGCGATCTCGCTGAGATGCTCGGCGTCTCGGTGTCGGCCGTTTCTCAGCACCTGGCCAAGCTCAGGGCCTACGGCTTCACTACCACCAGACGGGACGCCCAGACGATCTACTACCGGCTCTCGGATCATGAGTTCCTGCAGAAGCTCGGGTCGGGCTTCTTTCAGGAAATCGAATGGGAGCTCGCCTAAACCCTGGTGACCATGATCGTTCACCATTTCCCCCGACCATGCCCCCCCGCGGGATGGCCAAACCTCGTGATTCACGCCCGCGGAAAGGCAATAGAGTACCGGGCGCACGAGGCGCCGCTCTCGATCAAATGCGTCTTCCAAGGCCAGGAAGTGCACGAGGTCGGTGGGGTGGCCTACGTGGTGGACGAGAACAGTTACCTCCTGCTGAATCATGGTCAGCGCTACTCGAGCCGCATAGGTCCGGAACAAGAGACGGAGACTTTTTCCATATTCTTTGAGCGAAAGTTCACGCAGCGGGCGCTCCACAGCTGGTTGGACTCGCCGGATCGCCTCCTGGAGGACCCTGACAGGCAAAGCGAGGCTTCTATCGACCTTGTTGAATCGCTGTACCCGAAAGACCCGGTGCTCTCGCGTCTTCTTCTGGAAATCCGGCGGGAGAGCGACGCTCGCCTTGACGACCGAGCCTGCCTCGAGGAGCATCTCTATGCTCTTCTCGGCCATTTGCTGAGCAGACACGCCGAGCTGCTGCAACGAATCGAGGCGTTGCCCGCCGTCCGCCAAACCACTCGCGTCGAGCAATACCGCCGCCTGCGCAGGGCCCGGGACTTCATCGACGCAAACCTCGGGGGACAGCTTTCCTTGGCTGAGATCGCTCGGATCGCATGTCTCTCGCCGTACCATCTCCTGCGTCTCTTCAAACGGGCTTTCGGCCAGACTCCGCACCAATACAAGACAGAGAGGCGATTGCAGCAAGCGCGAGAGTTGCTTGTGAGGACCGCTTCTCCCGTTTCTGAGATCTGCAACCGGGTCGGGTACGAGAGCATCGGTTCATTCGGCTCTCGCTTCAAGAGGCGGTTTGGTGTCTCGCCCGGACGACTCCGCTCCGACCACCTCGAGACTCGATGCAAAAGAGCAAGATCCAAGAAGACTCTCGCCGACCGTACTTCGTAGTCTCTCTAGGCGGGCGTGGTAACGCGTTTCCCCTCGAAGGCCCGCGCGCCTCGAAAGGACGGTTCCCGAGATGAAAATCGCCAAGACCCTGTTGTTGCTGGCCGGCCTCATAGCCCGCCCGGCACTATCGGAGGAGGGCGCGCCCGACCTCGGCGGCCGGACTCAGCTCATGAGCGCCATCGAGAGCGCCTTGGATGCCGGAGTATTCGACCAGGCGGAGTCGGCCATGGCGGAGTTCAGGCGTCGCTATCCAGCCACGTCGCGAGTCAAGGGGTGGGACAACGGCAACGAAGTCGTCTACCTCTACGCCGCGGCCTCCCGTCTTGCCGAAGACTACGCGAGCCGCAACGACTTCGAGAAAGTCCTCGAGATCTACGAAGACGAGATCGCCGGCCTGACGATCGACGTACCCCACTACTCCTGGCGATTCATCGCTCTGTCCATTCCCTTCTACCTCGAGACGGGCAGCCGCACGCAAGAGGAGTTGCGCCGCCGCACCCAGGACTACCGGGCGCGATTCGCTTCAATGAGAGATGCGGTCGAGAATCCCGGCCGAAAGAACCTCTTTGACGGCCTGGAGGCGCGCATGGAGGCTGCGTCCCGCCACCTGGACCTGATTGGCGAGTCGGCGCCCGACTTCAACTTCACCCGAGCCTTCAATGCCGACCCCGGACTGACTCTCGCCTCCCTGCGCGGCAAGGTCGTCCTCCTCGACTTCTGGGCTACGTGGTGCGCCCCGTGCATGGCGGCCTGGCCCGCACTCGCTGCGCTCCGTGACCGTTGGCAGGGCCAGGGATTCGAAGTCCTGAGCGTCACCAGCCTGCAGGGCAGTTTCGGGGCCGAGAAGGGACTCGCGCCTGAGCGTGAGATCGAGCTCACGGCGGAGTTCATCCAGAAGTACGGCGTTGACTGGCCAGTGGTCTTCTCGGACCGGTCCGTCAACGACCCCGAGTACGCCGCGGTGACGCTCCCCAGCTATGTACTCATTGATCGTTCGGGCCGGATTGATCGGATCTTCGTCGGCGAGCTCGGAGATCTTGGTGAGGCAGCCATCGAGCGGCTCGTTTCCATCCAAGAGCCATGACCTGTTTCGAAACCGGCCCCTTCGCATCCACGATTCGCCTCCTCGCTAGGCGATGGACCGACGCCGGAACTCTCCTACCAGCGTTCCCCCTACTGGCCCGAGGCCGACCACTCCGAATCGATGAGATCTCTTTGGGCTCCGGGAGTACCATTACCGCCGCGAATCGATGAGGAGGATCATGAAACGGCTGCTGCAACTAGACGTTCTGCTGATCGCTGCTGTTCTCGTGATCGCCGGTGTGATCGCGGTCTTGTCACAGACGGACCAGGACGCCGGCTACCCCACGATCGCCGAACACTTGGAACCACTGCGCTCCGCCTTCAACGCCGATCCCGGCGATGTCCGAGCCATCCTCCTCGCCTCGCCGACCTGAGGCGTCTGTCTTCGGGGGGTCTCCGAAGTCAAAAAGAGCCTCTTGGACGAGGTCGAGATCAAGAATCTATCCGTTCACGTCGTCTGGTCGAGCCAGACGGGGGCAAAGGCAAAGCACGTCAAGGGCGGCGCCGAATTGATGCAGGACGCAAGAGCCCGACATTACTGGGACCCCGAAAGGCGGATCGGCGCTGCGTTCCAAGGGCACATCGCCAACCTGAGCTCTCCGGCCTGGGACGTCTGGATGCTCTTTGCGCCAGGGGTTCTCTGGGAGGGCGAGACTCCTCCCGCGCCAACCTGGTGGGAGCACCAGCTGAGCGGCCTCGAGGACTACACGGATCTCCGACTCGACCCGGTTCGCTTCGCTCGGAAGGCGCTCGAGATGAGCTCGGCCGACTGACGGTCGACTGCCTGTCCCCGACTTCCGGCCGAGCCCGGGCGCCAGTGGGCCGACGCACCGGGCTCATCCTCTTGACGAAGCGGCCGTAGACGAAGGACTGACCGTTGCCCGCCGGGGTTCGGAGCATCTGCTCGCGGACCTCCTCGAGCTTGAACAATCGCCCGAGCTCCCGAGCCAGGGTCTCCGCCGAGTAGCGGCGCACGTCCAAGCCGCTACACTTCGGAAGATCCTCCAAGCGGCACAGCCTCAAAAGACCGCCAACGACCCTGGATTCGGCACTGTATAGAATAACCTGATTGCTAATGCGCCTGAGACCCGATCTCCCAGCCGGCGCTCACGAGCGCGCGCCGTCGCCGTTCATCATCGCAATGCTCACGCTGCTGGCCGCGGCAACCGCCAGCGATTCTGCGCGCGCCCAGGATCGCGAAACTCGCAGCGCCGATGATCTCCTGATCGTCGATTGCCTGCTGCCCTCCAAGGTCC
>JBHHWO010000008.1:0-56948 GCA_046756565.1 Thermoanaerobaculia bacterium
CTATGGGGACATTCCTATCGAGTTCCAATGAGGACATTTTCATGGAGTTACGACAGATGACTCGTAACACCCTTGCCGAGGGAGCGCCCGTCGGCTAAACTTCTTGCAGCTTTCTAACGAGTTTGCGCTGGTCTTCGGCGTATCGTTTTAAAAGGAGTGTGCGATGAGTGAAGAAGAAGTCCGGTCCGAAGTCCCTCCGCCTCCGCCTACCGCCGACACGGGAGGAACCGGCTCAGGAGGTGCCTCATCCAACAGGGGGCTGATGGTCGCCCTGTCGTATCTTTGGCTGCTCGCACTGGTCCCTCTCCTGGTCGAGAAAGACGACGCGGAGGTCCAGTGGCACGCCAAGCACGGCCTGGTCCTGCTGGTCGCCGAAGTCGTCCTCTGGGTGGCTTTCGCGGTCTTGAGCATGGTCCTCGGCCCGCTGGCCTGCGTTCTCGCGATCGTCCAGATGGTCCTGTTTATCGCCATCGTAGTCGTCCACATCATTTGCATTGTCAAGGGCGTCAACGGCGAGCGCTTCCTGATTCCGGGCATCAGCCAGTATGCCGATCGTTTCTAGAAGCGGAGACCTGATATGAGTGAACCAGTATCGGGCTCGGCGCCCGCAACCAGCAACAAGCCGACGATCGCCCTGATCCTCGGCATCCTGGGAATCATCTGTTGTGGCCTGCTTGCACCTGTGGCCTGGTACATCGGTTCGCAGGAGCTGAAAGCGATCGCGGCGGGAGCCGCTCCGGCCGCAGGTGAAGGCCTGGCCAAGGCAGGAATGATTCTCGGTATCATCGGTACGATTCTGCTCGTACTCACGTTGCTCTGGGTCTTCTTTGCCGGCGGCATGGCGGTCCTTCAAGGCTTCTCGGCGTAGAGAGCGTGGACCGTCGAGGCGCCGCCTGGTGGCTCCTCGGACCGGGCGCAGTCGTCGGGTTCGTATTGTTGAGGACCTGGGACCCGGCGCAAGCCGGGGTCCAGGTATGCATCTTCCGAGGCGTGCTCGACTTGCCCTGTCCGGGCTGCGGACTGACCCGCGCCGCGGCTTATCTGGCTCGGGGCTCGTTCGCGTCGGCGTTTGCTCTGCATCCGCTGGCGTGGCTGTTCGCCCTGGAGGCCGTCGCCGGGTGGGTGTCCTGGGGATTCCTTGGAGGCGAACGGTTTCACCGGTTCGTGAACGCGAACGCGGTGCGCCTCGTTCTCGTCAACGTGGTGCCCCTGTTCGCGCTCTGGTTGGGTCGGGCGGCAACAGGCTCGCTGCCGTTCTGACGGTTTCTTCGGACGCAAGAGCGATCCCACCGGTCGAGTCTGCGGGCTAGGATCGAGGTGTGGCTGGTCACCGAACCATGCGCCGAACCGTGATTGGCGTCCTCGTCTTCCTGTTCGCCGGGTTGGGAGTGGATCTGTCCCGACCGCCCGGGGCGCAGTGGAGCGCTCGAGCGCTTCTGACCGCAATCGACCTCTACCAAGCGACCGTTTCGAAGGCCCTGGGCGCCTCCGGCGTGGCACAGTGCCGGTTCGAGCCCACCTGCAGCGACTACGGCGAGGCGGTGATTCGTAGGTACGGCGCCCTCAAGGGAACCGGGTTGGCGCTGGCGCGGATCGGGCGCTGCGGACCCTGGACGCCGCTGGGCACTCACGATCCGCCGCCCCTGAGGGCGAGCCCGTAGGTACTGCTAGCATCGCGCGCTCATGGCCGAGATCGCCTCACAGCCCACCGAGATTCGCCGGCTGGCAGAAAGCCGCCGTTTGCGGTTTACCTGGTCCGATGGTCACCAGGCGGAGTACCCCTACGACTACGTTCGCGGGTACTGCCCGTGCGCGGGCTGCCAGGGTCACTCGGCGAGTGAGATCCGCTTCCAGTCGCCGACTGAAACCGTCGAGCCATGGCGGATCGAGCCGGTCGGCAACTACGGGATCTCGATTCAATGGTCCGACGGACATGCCACCGGTATCTACCGTTTCGACTTCCTGCGCGAGATCTGTCCGTGCCCGATCTGCGCGAAACCGGAGCCCGCGGTCGAGAATGAAGACGCGGGCTCGCAAGGCTAAGGAGACCAAAGATGAAGGAACTGCTGTTACTGGCGGGGATCATGCTGTTCGGGGTGGCAGCCTCCGGGCAGACCGAAGCCGCGGAGCAGGTGGTTCTCGAGACCAACCACGGCCGGATCGTGATCGAGCTCGACGAGGCGGCCGCGCCGGTGACGACCGCGAGCTTTCTCGAGAACGTAGACGCCGGCACCTACGACGGCTCGATCTTTCACCGTGTGATTCCGGACTTCATGGTCCAGGGCGGCGGCTTCTCGCCGGAGCTTCAGCTGATTCCGACCGACAAGAGCCTGCTCAACGAGGCCGACAACGGGTTGAAGAACCTGCGCGGTACGGTGGCGATGGCGCGAAGGGGGGACCCGCACAGCGCGTCGATTCAGTTCTTCATCAACTTGGTCGACAACGGCTTTCTCGACCATACGGAAAAGACGCCGCAGGGCTGGGGCTATGCGGTGTTCGGTCGGATTGTCGAGGGCATGGAAGTCGCGGACGCGATTGCCGAGGTACCACGCGGCCAGCGCGGTCCGATGGGAGACGTGCCGGTCGAGGCGGTCGTGATCGAAAGCGCAAAGAGGGCGAGCGCCGAGGAGCCGGCGGAGACGGCGGACTAGAGCGACGAAGAAAGACCGGACAAGTGCCGCCGGTCGGTGCTGGCCACGCCAGCCCATGCATGGCTCCGCAAAGGCGTCGGCGAGGCGGGGTGCCGCCTTACCGACCGCAAGAAGAGAGCCGAGGTCCTCGGGGAGCGGAGTGATTCGAGGTCGGAGGCGAGGTATCCGCCGGGCTGAATGAGAAGCGGCTGAGGCGTCTTTCACGGCGAGCACTCACCCGCAGGGTCGAGCCGAAGGCGAGTTCGGCGTCGTCGTCCGAGGACGCGACGAATGAGGCCCAGGCGGATCGTCTCCACCGAGTGCGGAGCGAGACGAGGGGCTGAGACTCTCCCGAGCCGTCCGCGGAAAGTTTTCCCCTGCCGATCGCCGCCGAGGCGCGGAGTTGAGGTCGACGACCTCGCGCCGGGTGAGAGGGAGCTATTTCCTGGTCTTGCCGCGCACGAACTCGAGGCATGCCCAGAGCACCTCGAGCTGCTCCTTGCCGTGAGGCAGGGAGAGGTTCCTCCAGACGTCGCGGACGGCGGTCAGAAGATCGTAGAACTCGACCTCGCGGTTCTTCTGGATGATCCGCCGAATGGCGGCGAAGACGTCCGAGGCATTCCAGAGCGAGGGCGACTTGCCGCGCAGTTCTTCCCAGGCGGTCTCGAGAGCTCCCAGTCGGCGATCGGTGAGCTCCGTGTCCCGATACTGAAGTCGCAGCTTGCCCACCGCGTAGAGATCCTCGAAGCGGATGCCGTCGGGCACCTGGTGCGAGCTGATCACCTGCCAGTGTTGCGGCAGCAGCTCTCCCTTCTTGATCTGCATGACCAGGCCGTCGTAGCGCTTGAGGGGCAGGTTCTCGAAGAGAACGCCCACGAGCGGGTACTCCTCGCCCTGGATCCAGCGTGCGATGCCGTCGAGGTCCGGGAGCTCTCGAGCCGGAGGTGGAGCCGGTTTCTTTGGAGGCGCGGGCTTCGGGTCGGCGCCGGCGCTTGGGCTGCCGCTCGCGGACTCTTCGGTGGACATGGCGCGCGCACTCTATCGAAGTTCCAGGCCTCGATGCCAGCCCAGACCGGAGCGCATTGCTCCGGATAGCTCCGAGCCGCGATAGCATCTCGCGCGTGATTGCGAAGGGCCGGCATTACCCGGGCCCGGCCGCGCGCTCCCGATGAAGTACTCGTTCGCTTCGCCCCGGTGGCTGCTGCCGCTTCTGTCTCTGTTCGCTTGCGTGGGCGGGGAGCGGGCGGCGTTGTATCGAGATCTGCTCGACGACTTGCCCGGCCTGGAAAAACGCGTCGAGACCCGGGCAGTGGATCTCGCCTCGGACGACGCACGAGCGTATCTGGCGCGTGGCTTTTCGGAGATCAGCCGCGACGTGGCGCGCGATCGCGTCTTCGTTCGCGGCGGTGGCAGACGATCGGTCGTTCGCTTCGCGCTGCTCGCTCCTCGCGACCTCGAGTTCGTGCTCGAAGGCCGGCCGGTACCGAGACAAGCGACGGCCCTCGTTGAAGTCGCCGTCAACCGCGACGTCATCCGTGAGATCGAGCTCAAGCCGAAACTCTCTCGCTACCGGGTGACGGTTCCCGCGTCGGCTCTCAAGCGAGGAGAGAACACGCTCTACCTGACCTATGGCGGCACCGCCGACGTGGTTGCCTGGTACGGCTTTCGGTTCACCGGTGGCGAGGCCACCTCCCGGCTCCCGAGCGCGAATCGCTCGTCGAGGTCGTTGTTTCTCCCGTTTGGCAGTCAGGTGACGGTGCCGTTGATGGCGCCGCCAGGAGCGGAACTGCGGTTCGGGAGGGTGGGAATCCGGGGTGGCCGAGGCAGGCTGAAAGTCGATGTCGAGCGTAGCGACGCCGAGAGCCTGTTCTTCGAAGAGCGCCAGCCGATTGAAGCCCCTGTCTACGATCTCGGGTTAGGGGACTGGACGCCAATACGGCTGACCCTGACCGCGCTCTCCGAGGGAGCTGCCGGAGAGCGCGACGGCGTGGCACTCGTCGAGCCGGGCCTGTGGGCGGCGGAGCGCTACCTGCCGGCACCCGCCGAGTCCGGGAGCTCTTCGTCGGCCGACCCGGAGCCGCCCAACGTGATCGTCTATCTGGTCGATACGCTTCGTGCCGACCGGCTGGGTGCCTATGGGTACTCGCGTCCTGTGTCTCCGGAGATCGACGCGTTCTCGGAGCGCGCGACCTTGTTCGAGAACGCCGTCGCCCAGACGTCATGGACGCGCCCGGCCGTGGTCTCGATCTTCACCGGAATGTGGCCGGCCGCCCACCGGGTCAACCGGACCAGGGATCGCCTGCCGGACGAGAGCATTGTTCTGGCCGAGGTGCTGAGCGAAGCCGGCTACGAGACCGTGGCCTTCGTTTCCAATCCGAACGTATACCGCAGGTTCGGCCTCGGCCAGGGCTTCGACTATTATCGTCATATGCCGGGCAAAAAGTCGCCCTCCGACGGCATCAACGCCGAGGTCTCCGAGTGGCTGGATCGACGCCAGTCGGTCAAGCCCTTTTTTCTCTACGTGCATACGGTCGATCCGCACGACCCGTACGAGCCCCCCGAGGCCTATCGAAAGCGTTTCGCGCCGGATTCCGACGAACTGCTGGCGTTGCCCAAGAAGGCCCGTTGGTTGAAGGAGTACCGGCAGGGCTTGAGCGATCTCTATGATGGCGAGATCGCCTTCAACGACCACAGCTTCGGCAAGTTCGTCGCGGATCTCGAACAGCGCGATCTCTGGGACGAGTCGATTGTCGTCTTCCTCTCCGATCACGGCGAGGAGTTCCAGGAGCACGGCTCCTGGACTCACGGCCGTAAGCTCTTCGACGAGAGCATCCACATACCGCTGATCGTGAAGTGGCCGGGCCAGACCAGGGGCGAGCGCCGAGCCGATCTGGCTCAGCAGATCGACGTGCCCTCGACGATTCTCTCCGAGCTCGGCCTGCCGTGGCCGGAGGCATTCGAGGGCCGAGACCTCGCGGTTCCTGCGACCGACACTCCGCCGACCGCGTTCACGTACCTGAACTACTACGGGCCGCTCCAGCTCGGCGTGGTACGAGAAGACTGGAAGTACATGGTGCGTGTAGACCGAAAGTCCGCATGGCTTTTCGACCGCAGTCAGGATCCCGAGGAGACGCGGGACTTCTCATCGGAGAATCCGGTTCGAAGGGACGTCTTCGATGCGGAGCTCGCCGGAGCTCTCCGGGCCCGGCCCTACTGGCTCACGGCCGGCGAGGCCGAAATCGACAAAAAGCTCGAAGACCAGCTGCGGGCGCTCGGCTATCTGAACTGAACGCGGGCATGAAAAAAGCAGCCCGTGCCGGGCTGCTTGCTGGAAAATGGTGCCGAAGGCCGGAGTCGAACCGGCACGGGTTGCCCCACACGGCCCTCAACCGTGCGCGTCTACCAGTTCCGCCACTTCGGCGTGGTCGATGACTCTATCAAGTGCCGCCGTCTTCTTCGTCGGCTGCGCCTTCAACTGAAGAGTCGGCGTCGATGCCCTCGGCGTCGAATGACTCATCGGGAGCCTCGGCCCCCGCCGAGTCGCCTTCCACGGCCGTCGGGGGCGCGGTGTCGGCGGCTTCCTCGACGGCCTCGGCCGGCGCGGACTGCTCGACATCGCTCATGACCGAGCCGCTACCGCCGGTTTTCAAGAAGCCAATCGCGATGGTGGTCAAGATGAAGGCGACAAAGCCTCCGACGGTCAGCTTGTGCAGAAGGCTGGTGGCGCTGCGCGCGCCGAAGGCGGTCTGAGTGCCGCCGCCGCCGAAGACCGACAAATCGGCGCCGCTGCCCTGCTGGAGAAGCACGACCAGAATCAGGAACAGGCAGATCAAGACGTGGATCGTGTAGACGATGTAGATCATGGTAAGTCCTCTTTTCGACGGCCTTTACGAGCCGCAGGAGCGGACTATAGCCGAGAATGGGTCCGGGTCAAGACTTGCGCCGCCCACCAGGAAGCCGTCGATATCCGGCTGCGAGAAGAGCAAAGCCGCGTTTTCAGCGTTGGCAGAGCCTCCGTACACGATCCGTTTGCTCGCGGCAGCGGCTTCGCCGAGGAGATCTGCGAGGGTCTCGCGCAGGAAGGCGTGTGCTTGCTGGGCGATTTCGGGGGTCGCCGTCTTGCCGGTGCCGATAGCCCAGACCGGCTCGTAGGCGAGCGCGAAGGGCTCCGGCCGGGAAGCGAGCGCGCCGGACACCTGCCGCTCGAGGACTTCGAAGGTCTTGCCCTCCTCACGCTCATGCTCGCTCTCACCGATACAGATGAGGGGCTTGAGACCGGCGGCGACCGCCGCCTCGGCCTTGGCGCCGACCAACTCGTTGGTTTCGCCGTGATCGCGGCGCCGTTCGCTGTGACCGCAGAGGACCCAGGCGCAGCCGGCGTCGGCAAGTTGATCGGCCGACACGTCGCCAGTGTAGGCCCCGGAAGCCTGCGGGTGAAGATCCTGACCGCCGGTCGCGATCGGCGTGCCGGCGAGTCTCACCGAGACCGGCGCGAGCAGGGTCGGCGAGGGAAACAGGACAATCTCGCACGGCGCTCCCTCGACCAGCTCCGGAAAGCTGTCGCAGTAGGCTTGGGCCTCGGCGACGACTTTGTGCATCTTCCAGTTGCCTCCCACTAGAGGCCTTCTTCGAACCTCGCTCATCCTGGCTCCTTTTCGAGTGCCGCCACACCCGGCAGGGTCTTTCCGGCCAGAAGCTCCAGTGAAGCACCGCCTCCGGTCGAGACGTGTCCGAGCTGCTCGATGACGCCCGCCCGGTGAGCTGCGGCCACGGTCTCGCCACCGCCGATCACTGTCCAGCCGGGGCATTCTCCGAGCGCCTCGGCCACGGCCAGCGTGCCGGAGTCAAAAGGCGGATGCTCGAAAACCCCGAGCGGACCGTTCCAGAAGACGGTGCCGGCGGAGGCGACGACCTCGGCGATCGCCCGGCGTGCGGCCGGACCGATGTCGACCGCGAGCGAGCGTTCGGGTACTTCGGCCGGGTCTACGGCCTCGACAGTGCGGGGTGATTTGATGTCGTCGGTCACGACCAGGTCCGCCGGCAGCAGGAGATCCGTTTCGGACGCCTCGGCCTGTTCGAGCAGCTCTTGAGCCAGCTCCAGCCGCTCGTGCTCGACCAGCGAAAGCGCCAGGTTGAAGCCCTGGGCGACCAGAAAGGTATTGGCCATTCCACCACCCACGGCGAGCGCGTCGAGCCGGGGCAGGAGATTCACCAGCGTGTCGATCTTGCCCTCGATCTTGGCGCCGCCGACGATGCCGACGAATGGCCGGCTGGGCTTGTCGAGCAGGCTACCGAGAGCGTGGATCTCGCATTCCAGGAGCCGACCTGCGGCTCTCTCTTCGAAGTGCATCGCGACGCCGACGACCGACGCGTGCGCCCTGTGGGCAGTCCCGAAGGCATCATTGACGTACAGGTCTCCGAGAGCCGCGATCCGGTCCGCGAAGTCGCCGTCGTTGGCCTTTTCACCGGGAGAGAAGCGCAGATTCTCGAGCATCATGACGCCGTCCGCCAGCTCGGGGGCGAGCGCCTCGGCTTCCGCCGAGGTCCGGGCGAGATGAACGGGCTCGTCGAGGATGCCAGCCAAATGACGCGCCACCGGTTCGAGACTGAGCGCCGGGTCGGGCTTGCCTTTCGGACGTCCGCAGTGGGACATCAGGATCAGCCCGGCGCCTCGCTCGCGAAGCTCGGCGAGTGTCGGCAGGGCCGCCCGGATGCGCGTGTCGTCGGCCACTCGTCCTTCGGAGAGAGGGACGTTGAAGTCGACGCGGACCAGGGCTTTCCTGCCGTCGACCGACTTCAGATCGTCGAGAGTTCTGAGATTCGACAGGGTCAGGCCTCCCTGAGGTGATCGCTCGCGGCGAGCATCTCGAGAATATCCGCAAGCCGCGCCGCGTGGCCCCACTCGTTGTCGTACCAGGCAACGACGCGGACGAGTGCGTTCTCCCCGCTCTCCAGACGCCGGGTCAACGACAGATCGACGATCGCCGAGTGGGGATCGCCCATGAAATCCGAGGACACCAGCTCGTCCTCGGTGGTCGCGAGAACGCCCGCAAAACCACCGGCTGCCGCATCGATGAAGGTCCGGTTGACCTCCTCCGCGGAAGGGTTCGCGTCGAGCTCCGCTACCACGTCGATCAGCGAGACGTTCGGAGTGGGCACACGCACGGCGAAACCTTCGAGGCGGCCGGCGAGCTCTGGCATCACACGGCCCAGGGCCTCGATCGCGCTGGTCGAGGTCGGGATCATGTTGAGAGCAGCGGCCCGAGCTCGTCTCAGGTCTCGGTGGGCCGACTCGAGCAGTCTCTGGTCGTTGTTGTAGCTGTGAACCGTGTTGAGCATGGCCCGCCGAAGACCGAAATCCCGATGCAGCAGGAAGGCCACCGGCGCCAGGCAGTTGGTCGTGCAGGATGCGCCACTCAGCAGGTGATGGCGCTCGGGATCGTAATCTCGATCGTTGACCGCGCGGCACAGGGTGAGATCCATGCCCTCGGCGTTGGCGGAAACCACGACTTTCTCGACCGGCCCTCGACGGTGCGATTCGGCGCAATCACGGGTAAGGCACTTGCCGGTGGCGTCTATGACCACCCGCGCGCCGGTTTCCTCCCAGGGGATCTTGGCCGGGTCGGCCTCGCCGAAGATCCGAATCTCGTGGCCGTCCAGGGTCAGGGAATCGGTGTCGGACTCGACCGTGCCGGCGTAACGGCGGTGCAGAGTGTCGTAAGCCAGAAGGTGGGCAAGCTGCGGCGCTGCCGCGACGTCATTGGCGGCCACCGGCTCGAGAGAGCTCCGTTCGGTGGCGATCCGCAGGAGGGCGCGACCGATACGGCCGAGACCGTTGATGGCGAAGGGTAACGGCATGGTTCGGTGGGCCTCGAAAGAGGCGGGATTCTATCAAGGGGACAGGTCCACGGCGGCGCCTCGGGGCTATCATCCGAAGCGACCCATGACGACTCGGAGCCAGGCACATAGCGCCGCACTCATCCTGGGTATCGAGACCAGTTGTGACGATACGGCGTGTGCCGTCGTCCGTGGCGACGGCACCGTGATCTCGTCGTCGGTATCTAGTCAGCTCGACGCGCATCGGCCGTACGGCGGCGTGGTGCCGGAGATCGCCTCTCGCGAGCATCTACGCAACTGGCCGCCGGTGCTGCACCGGGCTTTGAGTGAGGCGGGAATCGGCCTCGACGCAATCGATGCGTTCGCTGCGACCCGCGCTCCCGGGTTGATCGGCTCGCTGCTGGTCGGCCTGTCTCTCGGCAAGGGCCTGGCACGCGGGCTCGACCGTCCGTTCTACGGTGTCCACCATCTGGAGGGGCACCTCTACTCGCCGTTTCTGAAGACCACCCTAGAAGCCGCCGACCTGCCGCCGAAGTCGTTCGTGGCACTGGTCGTCTCGGGCGGTCACAGCGCGCTCTATCGCGTTACAGAAGGAGAGATCGAGACCGTCGCCGAGACCCGCGACGACGCCATGGGCGAGGTTTTCGACAAGGTCGGCAAGCGCCTGGGACTGCTGTACCCGCAGGGTCCCAGAGTCGACGAGCTGGCCGAAGCCGCTCGGGGCCGCGCCCGCGACTTCGCGCTGGCTCGCTGCACCGACGGCAGCCTCGATTTCTCGTTTTCCGGGCTCAAGACCGAGACGCTGCGCGCGCTCGGAGCCGCGCTTGCCGGAACGGATGGCTCGATCGAGCCCAGTCGGGTGCCAGGGGTTGCGGAGATTCTCGCGGGCTTTCGCTCGGCCGCCGTCGAGCAGCTTCTCGAGCGGCTCGAACGGCTCCACCGCCGGGAAGGATTCGGCCTGCTCGCGGTCTCCGGGGGCGTCGCCGCCAACCGGCTACTACGGCGCAATTTGCCCGAGTGGTCCGCTGCCCGGGGAGTCGATCTGCGACTGGTCGAGCTGGCGTACTCCGGCGACAACGCGGCGATGATCGCGCACGCCGCCGCCCGCCGCCTCGCCGGCGGCGACCCAGGAGACTCTTGGAAGCTCGAAGCAGAGAGCCGGGAGCGACTCGGCTGCTAGATTGCTGCCATGAGCTGCCGAAGCGGCACCGCCTGGGCCCTTGCGATCCTCCTCTGGCTGTCGTCGGAGCCGGTCGCCGGTGAGCCCACGACCCGGGAGGCCTACGACGGGCTTCAGGAATGGAGCTTTGCCAAGACCGCGTCGCCGCTGCCGCCCGCCGGGCTCGGCTGGTCGATCGGGGAGGCAACGATCGAGCTCAGCGAAGGCTCGATTCGCCGCCAGAAGCCCACGCCGTCGGGGGCCACCACCGGCTTCGTGTTCGAGGGCCGCGGCACGATCAAGATCGAGGTCGAAGACCCGGTCGAGTTGCGGCAGCTCGGCCGGTTCATGGAGAAGCCGGTGAGGTCCTTCGAGGCGGAGTTCACCGAGCTGGTTGCACGTTCTCACGACCTCGGCTTCCTGAATGATCTCGAATCCGTCGCCAGCCCGTACGCGCCGAATCCGGTGGCGCGGGAGCGCCACGATCACTGGCTCAGGATACGACGGCACGATGCGGATGCGCGGGTCGTCGCCGCCCTCGCCAACCCGGACGACAGTTACTTCCGTGCCGACTTCAAGACCGGCGAGCACGGCTGGGTGACGCTCGATTTCGATCGCGGCCGATACGAAGAGCTCCATCTGTCGGTGTTTCGCAACAAGAAGTCGGTGGTCGAGAACTGGCTGAGCCTGGACGTCGAAGCCGATTCTCCGTCGCCCGGATCGGTCGATCTCGAGCACTTCGACTGTTCGGTCCGCTTGATCAAGACTGGCAGGGATGCCAACTTCTCCGAGGCGTCGCGGACCACCCTGATCGGCGAGTTCGTGACCACTAGCCGATTTCGGGCCGGGCGCAGCGGCGACCGCGCGGTTCGGCTCTTTCTGCACCCGATGGCGAGGGTCGACGAGGTGCGGGATGGTCAGGGTCGCACGCTTGCCTTCTTGCGCAACAACATAGGAGGTCGCTCGCGGGCCCTGGACAAGCGGCTGCACGACGCCTCGCTCGTGGTGCTCCTGGCCGAGCCGACCGAGAGCGGCGCCGGCGTCGACCTGTCATTCGAGTATGAGCTCGAGGTCACCAACTACATGCCCGGTCGGTCCTGGTATCCGGTCGGCGAGCGTCTCGAGCGTGGCCCCTCGAGCCGGCACACGGCGGCGGTCTCGATCGAGACTCGAGACGAGTTCGACATCCGGGCTATGGGTGAGCTCGAGAGCGACCTCGTCGAGGGGTCTGTGCGAACCGCCAGATGGCGCGTCGATACACCGGCCAAGATGATTACCTTTGCGATCACCCGCAAGATGGAGGAGCGCACGACCGAGACGGCCGCGGGACCAACGGTGATCGTGTTCGGTCCTCCGGTCGGGCACGACACCGAGGCTCGCTTGCACGCGCTGGGAGCCGATGTCGCCAACAGCATCAGCTTCTTTCAGGAGCTCTTCGACGAGCCTCTGCCGGCAGAGACGCTCTACGCCACTCTGATCCAGGGCGGACACGGCCAGGCGTTCGACGGTTTCCTTCACCTGAGCGAAGGCAGCGCCTTTCGGACCGCGAAGACCGGGGTGGTCGAGCTGTTCCTGGCCCACGAAGTGGCTCATCAGTGGTGGGGCCATCTGGTCGGCTGGTCGAGTTATCGCGACCAATGGCTGAGCGAGGGACTGGCGCAATACGCGGCGATGATGTTCATCGAGGCCATCCTTCCCAAGGGCGAGAAGATCTTCGACGAGATCGTCGAGGCCTATCGCGATGAGCTGACCGGTTCGATGAGCTCATCGATGAGCCACTTCACCAGCTTTGATCGGATCCAGACCAATCGGGTGGCTCAAGCGCGGATCGGTCCGATCGCTCTGGGATACCGAGCCGCGACCGCCGAAGCTCCCGGTGCCTACCAGACCCAGACCTATCGCAAGGGCGCACTGGTTGCGCACATGCTTCGGACCGTTCTTTCGTTTATGCCCAACGGCGAGGAGGTCTTCCGACGCGTGCTGCGCGGTTTCGTAGACCGGTACAAGAACGGTTCGGCGTCCACCGCCGATCTGGCCGCCGAGGTCGCCCGCCACGCGCCGGGCGACTGGACCTGGTTCTTCGAGCAGTGGGTCAACCGAGCCGAGATTCCCACCTATCGATGGAATGCGAGAATCGGCTCGAAAGCGAGCGCCGAGGGAAGCTATCCAGTCGAGCTGACGGTCAAGCGCGGGGGCGTCTCCGACGACTTCAAGATGTATGTGCCGGTGGAAGCGGATTTTGGAAAGGACCGCAAAGCCAGGGTGCTGGTCAATGTCGACGACGACACCAAGACTTTTGCGCTGTCCTTTCCCGAGCGACCGCGCAAGATAGTCTTCAACCCGGAAGCGGCGGTTCTGGCCAGAACGGAGCGATCGAGGAAGTGACACTCAGACCGGATTTGGTGGCCGAGATCCTGGTTCGCCAGGGCGTCCTGAACGAAGAACAGGGCAAGGAGGTCCGCCGCGAGGCCAGACTTCTGCCGGCCCGTCCGGGGAATCCCCGGGCATTCGAGCAGCAGACGCCGGCCTACGACGTGGTCGAGGAGCTCAGCTTTCCGAGCCGCGAGAGGCCGGAGCGCACGGTCGGCGAAGTGGACATCGCCCGGGCGATCGCCCGTGACGCCGGGGTCGACTTCGTCCGCATCGATCCCCTGCAGCTCAACGCCGATTTCATCGAGGCGCGTATGTCGCGCCCTTTCGCCAAGCGCCACCGGATGCTGCCCCTGGGCCTGTCGGGAGGGCGCTTGCAGGTGGCGTGCGCCGACCCCTACGACATCGAGGCGATCGACTCCTACCGGCGGATCGTCGGAAGAGAGCTCGAGATCAAGGTCGCATCGGAACCCGAGATCCTACGCGCGATCAACGAGTTCTACGGCCTGCGCCACTCGGTCAAGCGCGCCGAGGACGACCTCGAGTCCGGTTTCGATCTGGGCAATCTCGAGCAGCTGGTCAAGATGCGGACCTCGACCGAGATCGAGTCGAGTGACAAGCACGTCGTCAATGCGGTCGAGTTCATGCTGCAGCACGCCTATGACACCCGTGCCAGTGACATTCACATCGAGCCGAAGCGGGACGTGTCGCTCATCCGATTCCGGATCGACGGCGTGCTGCACGACATCCAGACGATTCCCAAGGTCGTCCACAAGGCCGTGGTGAATCGGATCAAGACCATGTCGCGTCTCGACATCGCCGAGAAGCGCAGGCCCCAGGACGGCCGGGTCAAGACCACTCGCGGCGGTCTCGAGATCGAGCTGAGAGTCTCGACCCTGCCGGTGGCGTTCGGCGAGAAGGTGGTGCTGCGGATCTTCGATCCCGAGGTACTCAGCCAGGATCTCGACAATCTCGGATTCTTTGCCGACGAGCTGAATCTTTTCAACGATTTCATCACCCGCCCTCACGGCATCATTCTGGTGACCGGACCCACCGGCTCGGGCAAGACCACTACGCTCTATTCGGCGCTCAAGACGATCGCCAGTCGCGAGCTCAACGTAACGACGATCGAGGATCCGATCGAGATGGTAGACGAAGAGCTCAACCAGACCGCCGTCCAGCGCCGTGCCGACATCGGCTTTGCCACCGCGCTACGCCACATCCTGCGACAGGATCCCGACGTCATCATGGTCGGCGAGATCCGAGACGCCGAGACCGCGCAGTACGCTGTGCAGGCCGCGCTCACCGGGCACCTGGTGTTTTCGACTCTCCACACCAACGATGCGTCGGCATCCATCACCAGGCTGGCGGACCTCGAGGTCGAGCCCTATCTGATTTCCTCGACCCTGATCGGCATCGTCGCCCAACGGCTGGTGCGCAAGCTCTGTCCCCACTGCGTAACCGACCACATCCTGAGCCCGCTCGAGACCAAGACCCTACGTCTCTCGGTGCCGAAAGGTAAGCGCGTGCAGGTCAAGATCGGAGACGGCTGTGCCGAATGCCGAGGCACGGGCCACTTCGGACGTTCGGCCATCTTCGAGATCCTGCCGGTTGAAGAACCGATTCAGGCTTTGATTCTGGACGGCGCCGATGCCGCTCGGATCAAGCGGGAGGCGGTGAAGAACGGTATGCGATCGCTCCGGCAGTCCGCACTGCGCAAGCTCTCCGATGGCGTGACCTCGTATCAGGAGGTCGTGCGGGTGACGGCACTCTAGATAGCGGGTTGGATCGCCGGTCAGGTTTTCGTGAGCGCGGCTTGGACCTCGGCGACGTCGATGACCAGCGCTCCGTCGGCGGCGTGCGCATCGGGTGCGAACTCGTAGTCGCGTATAACGCGCCGGAAGACCTCTTTGAGGGCCCGCGCTCCGAGCCGCGGCTGCCCGGCGGCCTTCGCGGCGATCAGCCGGGCGGCTTCCGGGGACAGCACGAGCTCGACGCCGAACCGGGTGAAGAACTGCCTGGCGCTTGCGAGTCCGGAGTCGGGTGACCCGAGAAAGATCTTGAGCAGCTCGTTCTCGCCCAGGTCCTCCAATAGGACGACGCTGTCGAAGCGCGACAGGAACTGCGGCGTCATCCCGTAGTCGAAGAGATCTTTGCTGCGCAGCCAGTCGCGTAGCGCGAACGGCGTCTCCTCGCGAACCGCGCCGGCTTCGAGCACGGTCACCGGCTGCAGCGATCCGCGATCCTGGCCCACGGTGACCCGGTCGTAGACCGCATCATAGAGTCCTTCGAAAGCCCCGGCGGCAACAAACAGGATGCCCCGGGTGTCGAGAAACGCCCGGCCTCCGCCCGCCGAGGCCGGAAGAGCCAGAGGCAGGCGCTCGTTCTCGATCACGGTCAACAGAGCCTCCTGGGCTCGGATACCCGGGATGTGGGGCTCTTCGCCGATGCGTGCTCGAATCTTGTCGATTTCGTCGACGAAGACCATGCCGTGTGCCACCCGATCGAGAAGAGCCTCGATAGGAGCCGAATCACCCAGTTGTTCTTTGGCCCGATCGAAGAGGCGGTGTAGAAGCCGCTCGCCCGGAGTCCCTTCGTCGGCCTCCTGGGCCAGGATGTTGGCGTGTACGCGGATCAAGGTCGAGCGCAGCGCCAGAGCGGGGTCCGAGGCCAGGAACGACTCGACCGCCCGCATGACCGTGGTCTTACCCGTGCCGGATGGGCCGATGAGCAGCACGTTTCCTGCAGCGAGTCCGGCGAGTTTCTTGGAGATGGCGACCGACACCTCATGCACGGCCAGTTGCTGACCGAACACGTCGCCCTCGAGCGCCGCGGCGATCTCGTGCGGCGTTGGTACCGAATTGCTCAAATCAGGCCGAGTTTGGCTCCGTCGATGAGGAGCGTCAATAGGGCCGGAGGAACAGGTGGGGCGGATCCGTTCGCTTGGGTGTGTGCTCACGCGCCCCGGCTGGGCTAGGATCTGCGAGCCATGAAACTCTTTGCTACAAGAGCCGCCTTGGTTGCGGCATCGCTGTGTCTGTTGTCGCCGGCCGATCCGGCGCGGGGCACCGATCAGGAGTCGCCCGATGCAATCGGTGAAAGCACGTTCCTGACCCGGATTCGCCGCCTGACCTTCGAGGGTCGCCGTGCGGGCGAAGGGTACTTTTCGTCCGACGGCAAGAAGCTGGTTTTCCAGAGCGAGCGCTCGACCGACAACCCGTTCTACCAGATTTTTCTGATGGACTTGGAGACCGGCGAGACGGAGCCGGTCTCGCCCGGGCACGGCAAAACGACCTGCGCGTTTCTGCGCCCAGGTACCGGCGACGTATTGTTTGGCTCCACCCACCACGACCCGGAGTCCGAGCGTCTGCAACGCCAAGAGCTCGAGCTGCGGGCGTCCGGCGAGGAGCGCCGTTACGCCTGGGACTACGACGCCGAAATGGAGCTATGGGTCCGTGTCACCGCGAGCGGTGAGCTCATCCGCCTCACCCACGCGCGCGGCTACGACGCCGAAGCCAGCTACTCGCCCGACGGCGAGTGGATCGTATTCGCCTCGACGCGGAGTGCCTACGAGGGCGACCTCTCGGAGGAGGAAGCCAATCTGCTCGAGATCAACCCGTCGTTTTTCGGTGAGCTCTATCGGATACGTTCCGACGGTACGGGCCTGGAACGGTTGACCGACGCCCCGGGATACGACGGCGGTCCGTTCTTCTTTCCCGGCGGCGACCGGATCGTCTGGCGTCGGTTCGATCGCGACGGTATGCTTGCCGATATCTGGACAGCGAACCCAGATGGCTCCGACCCTCGCCAGATCACCGATTTCGGCGCCATGAGCTGGGCACCGTACGTTCACCCGTCGGGTGACTACGTTCTGTTCGCTTCGAACAAGCTGGGTTTTTCCAATTTCGAGGTCTTCATGGTCGACGTCGAGGGGCTTCGCGAGCCGGTTCGGGTGACCTATACGGACGGCTTCGACGGCCTGCCGGTGCCGTCGCCCGATGGCAAGAGTCTGGTCTGGACCTCTAGCCGCCACAAAGGCGAAGGTGGCCAGCTCTACATGGGATCCTGGGACCATGAAGCAGCCATGGACGCTCTGGCCTCGAGCCCGATGCGCGCGACCGAATGAGATTCGTCCGGTAGCCGGTGACGGGGCGGCGACCGGAACACGCACCTGAATGAAAGCGAAAGCAAACGCAAAAGGGGTCACGACATGACCATGCAACGGGTAGGAATACTGGTGATGCCGATTCTGCTCATCGGAGCATCGCTCACCGTAGCGGTCGCTGCCGATGGGGGCGATCTGCGAGCTCACATCGAAAAGCTGGCTTCGGACGAATGGCGGGGACGCATGACCGGGAGCGAGGGCGCCGTGGCGACCGCCGAGTATCTGGTCGAGGAACTCGAAGCCCTGGGCGCTGAACCGCTGCCCGGCGAGGGCGATTTCGTTCTCGAGTTCGAGTTCACCGCTGGGACGAACGACACGGGCTCGTCGATTACCTTGAGTGGCGCCTCGGCCGAAGAAGCGGAACCTGCCGGTGCTGAGAGCTTCGCCGGAACCGGCCTCGTGCAGGCGCTGTCGTTCAGCGAGGACGGCTCGGTGACCGGGCCGGCCATCTTCGCCGGCTACGGAATGGTGGTTCCCGACGACGGCGAGTTCTCATATGACAGCTACGGCGCCATCGATGTCGAGGGCAAGATCGTCGTGGCCCTTCGCTACTTTCCCGAGGACGCCGAAGACGAGCCCCGCGCGCGTCTTGCCAGGTTCTCGGGTCTTCGCTACAAGGCCATGCAAGCGCGCGAGCGCGGAGCTCTGGCAATAGTGATCGTCACCGGACCCCGCTCGCCGAATGCCGGAGAGGTCGTGCCGATGGCGTTCGACGCGGCGGTTGCGGATTCGGGTCTCCTGGCCGTCAGTGCCAATCACGAAGTGGCCGAGCGGTTGCTGGCCTACGGCTCGGACAAGAGCGTCGAAGACATCCAGAAGTCCTTTGACGATGCCAACCCGCATGTGGTCGGCTTCGACCTCGATGGGCTCGAGCTCACCGTCAAGGCCAGCGTCCAGCGCGAGAAGAAGATCGGGCGCAACGTGGTGGGGATTCTGCCCAGAGCGGCAGGGTCCGGTTCCAACGGCGAGAACGACACCTGGGACAAGCCCTATGTGCTGGTCGGCGCGCACTTTGACCATCTCGGAAAAGGGCGGACCGCGGGCTCTTTGGCGGACAAAAGCGAGGCCGACGCGATCCACTACGGGGCCGATGACAATGCCTCGGGCGTGGCAGCCGTGCTGTCTGTGGCTTCCAGCTTGGCCGAGAGAGACACCGGTCGTGAGATCGTCATTGCCTTCTGGTCGGGAGAGGAGATCGGTATTCTGGGCTCTGGGGAGTTCGCCAAAGGCGAGACACTTAGCCCCGACAAGCTCGCCGCCTACATCAACTTCGACATGGTAGGGCGATCGAAGGACAACAAGCTGTCACTGCAAGCGGTGGGCTCGAGTCGGGTCTGGCCAGGCCTGATCGAGCAGTCCAACGTGCCGGTCGGCCTCGATCTCTCGATTCAAGACGATCCGTATCTGCCCACGGACAGCACGTCGTTCAACACTGCCAAGGTGCCGACTCTGAATTTCTTCACCGGCAGCCACGAGGACTATCACAAGCCTTCCGACACCGCCGAGAAGATCAACTACGAGGATCTCGAGCGGATCGCCAAGCTGGGCACGTTGATTACCCGCAAGGTGAGTCGACTCGACACCGCGCCGGAGTTCGTTACCGTCGAGCGCAAGGTCGAAGAGGGCGGCGGCCGGGACGGGGTCCGGGCCTTCACCGGCACGATCCCGGACTATGGCACCGAGGTCGAGGGGCTTCTGCTGTCCGGGGTCATCGAAGGTGGGCCGGCAGACGAAGCCGGTCTTCAGGCCGGCGACGTCATTGTCCAGTTCGGCGCCAAGGAGATCTCGAACATCTATGACTACACCTACGCCCTCGACGCGGTCAAGATCGGCGAGCCGATCGAGGTGGTGTTCGTGAGAGACGGCGAGGAGAAGGAGACCTCGATCACCCCGCGCGCCCGCGACTGACGAGTCGCCGGATACGCCGCAATTTGCGGTACTTGCCCGGCCATCGGACATTCTCGACGTACTCGGAGTACGCCTGCGGTGCCCGACGTTGGGGGGTGCGCAGCGAGGCTTCGACGAACCTGACGCGTGAGGCGCGTTCGACCGCTGCCGTTCAGGCAGCCGACGAGGAAATCACGCGGATTCGCGAGCCCGAAGCCACCTCGGTCGTCCTGCCGATGATCGCCGCACGGTGGCCCGACGCGAGCAGCTCCTCCAGAGCCGGCTCTGCCTTGTCTTTCGGCAAGCCGAAGAGCAGGCCGCCCGAGGTCTGGGGATCGAAGAGAAGCGGCAATCGAGGATTCTCGCGGGCGGTGGCATCGATGTCCATTCCCTTGGCGATCCGGGCGTTGTCATCATGGAAGGTGCTGCGAAGGCCCGACTCGAGGAGCTCGAGCGCGCCCGGGAGAGCAGGTATCCTCGTGACGTCGATCTCGGCGGCGATCCCGGCGGTGCGCAGCATCGAGGCCAGATGGCCCGCCAGTCCGAAACCGGTGACGTCGGTCGCGGCGCGGGCGCCGAACGTACGAGCGATCTCGGCCGCGTCGCGGTTCGCCTGCACCATCGAGGAGACGGCATCTGTGAACCAGGGTCCGCGCAGCTCTCCGAGCATATCGGCGCGGAAGAGCACACCGGTACCGAGAGCCTTCGAGAGAATCAATGTCTGTCCCGGGGCCAGACGATCCTGGGACAGAAGCTCGAGATCGGCCGGGGCCAGGCCCTCGACGTGAAAGCCGACTACGAGCTCCGGGGCCGTAGTCGTGTGACCGCCCAGCAGGGTGATTGCGAGCTCGTCCAGCGCTCGACGAGCGCCCGCCATGAGCTGGAACAGGACTTCCTCACGCTCGGCCTCGGTGTCGCCCTCGGGAAGCGCAACCAGGGCGTGAGCGTAGCGGGGGGTAACCCCCTTGGCGAAGATGTCGGAGGCGGCATTGACGGCTGCAACCCTTCCGACCAGGAACGGGTCGTCGGTGAACGCCCGGAACTGATCGACGCTCGAGACGATCCGCACACCTCCGGACGGCCTGGCAACAGCCGCGTCGTCGGCGTCTTCGAGCCCCAGCTCCACAGAGTCGTCCGACTGTTCGGCGGGCAGCCGTGCCAGGGCTCGCTCGAGGGGCAGCTGCCCGAGCTTGGCGGCGCAGCCTCCGCAGAGCATTTCGTCTCCGGCTTCGTCGCCGTCTCCAGCCATCGCGTCGGTGTCGAAGGCGGTCGGGCGCCCCGGATGATCCAGAGGCTGAAAGCGGAGCATGAACTTGCGATCGATGTGATCCTTGAGCTTGAACACCCAGTCGCCTTCGAACGACAGGAACCACTTGCCACCGATGGCGCTGCCGTCGCCGGTGTTGATCAAGGTCAGAAAGTCGTGCTGGGGCCTATAGCGCTCGAGGAGTGTGCCGCCGGCGAGCAGGCGGCGCAGATTGACGGCCAGAACCGGTCCTTGCCGTACCGCGTAAACCCCGGCCTTTGGTGTGTCCGGGTGGCCGGTCATGGTCGAGCAGTCTCCGACCGCGAAGACGTGATCGTGCTCCTCGAGCTGGAGGGTCGAGCGAACCTTCACGAAGCCGCGCTCGTCGGTGGGCAGATCCGAGTCGCGAAACAGGGAATGGCTGACCGCTCCGGTAACCCAGAGAAGGAGGTCGAATGTACGCTTGGAGGCGGCTTCGGCACCCTCGCGCTCGAGCCAGGCGGTACCACGTTCGGCCCGGGTGACTCGATAGCCGGTCAGCACGCGGATACCGTTTCTTCGCGCGGCCTCCAGCGCCTTGTCCCGCATGCCGCTCGAATACCCCGGCAGGATCTCCGGGCCGGCCTCGACCAGTGACACCTCGACTTCGCCTCCGAGTGTTCGCAAGCGCTGGTCGAGCGCGAACGCCAGCTCCACGCCTCCGGCCCCGGCACCCACAACCAGCACGCGCACGGTGCCCGCGGGCGCGCGCTCGGTCATGTCGGCGAACAGCGCGTCCAGTCGAGAGACGAAGCGTCCAATCGGACGAGTGGCGATCGCGTTCTCACGGACGCCGGGCGTCGAAAGCCCGGCTACGGTCGAGCCGACGTTGATCGAGGCGAAATCGAAGGGAATTGGCGGGCGGCCGTCGAGATGAATGCGGTTCTCGATCGCATCGATTCGATTGGCGCGAGCGAGGACGACCCGTGCTCCGATTCGCCGGGCAAGCGGCAGGACGTCGATCTCGAGCTCGCTCTGTTCGTATTGTCCGGCGACGAAACCGGGCACCATGCCCGAGTACATCGCATCCGGCCGATCCACAACCAGCGCGATCCGTGTATCCGGCGGTGGCTCCATGGCGAAGCTCTCGAGTACTTGGACATGAGAGTGACCTCCGCCGACGAGCACGAGGTCGGTTTGATGGGCGCGCGTCGGTCGTCTCATGCTTCCTCGCGATGGACAGCGGAGACTGTACCGGAATCAGAGACGTCGTCCCGGTTTCGCTCCTGGTGAAGTTCCACTCACCGGCGCGATCGGGAGACCTGGGAATCGCTGGCGGGCGGATAGAGGGTGAGGGGAGTTTCCTGGCACTGGTTGCTAGGATCTCGCCATGCGCGTCGCCACCTGGAATGTCAACGGTTTGCGCTCGCGGCTCGAGTTCGTCAAGATCTGGCTCAGAGAACGGAAGCCCGATCTCGTCGCCCTTCAGGAGCTCAAACTCGAAGACGAGAAGTTTCCCCATGACGAGCTCGAGGCCGAGGGCTACACGGCGGCGGTTCATGGTCAGAAGGCCTGGAACGGTGTCGCGGTTCTGTGCCGGCGGCCGGTAGAGATCGTACAAAGGGGTCTTCCGGGGCAAGAGGAGCTCGGTTCGCGCCTCTTGACGATCGGGCTCGGCGAGCTTCGCTTCACCAGCCTCTACTGCCCCAACGGCAAGAGCGTCGATCACCAGGACTTCCCGCGCAAGCTCGCCTGGTTCGAATCCCTGGCGGATCATCTCGAATCGGCCTCGACGGCCGCTCGGCCAGCGGTCGTCTGCGGAGACTTCAACATCTGTCCCGAGGGCATCGACAGCTGGAACGAAGCCGGCAAGAAGGGCAAGATCTTTCACACCGGCGAGGAGCGCCGGCGATTCCAGAGCCTGCTCGATCTCGGCTTCACGGATCTCTATCGCAGCTCGCATCCCGATCGCCAGGCGTTCTCCTGGTGGGACTACCGGGCGGGCTCGTTTCACAAGAACCGGGGCCTTCGGATCGACTTCCTTCTCGGGAGCGCCTCCCTGGGAGAGGTGACCGCAGTCGAGATCGACAGGGAGTTCCGCAAGAAGCAAGACGGGCTGACGCCCTCGGACCACGCTCCGGTGTGGGCCGACTCGGTCTAAACAAAACGAACAGTCGATCGGTGTTTTTACCCGGCCAGGAGGCCTGTGAGCACGAGTCCGAGTGTAGCAAGGAGCCACTTGGCCCAACGGCTCCCGGGCTTCAAGAGCTCGTCTTGAAGCATATCCATCGAGGCGATGTAGAAGAACGTCCCCGCCGCCAGGGACGAGACCAGGGCATCGAAGGTGAGTCCAGCGCCCGGTTCGAGGACGCTTCGCGCCAGGAGCCCCACAAGAACGCCGGCCGGAGTCGTCAGAGCAAAAGCTGTGACCAGCGAGCGTGATCGGCTGGAGCCTGGGCTGCGAGCGAGGCTCAAGCCCAGGGCGAGTCCCTCGGTGGCCTTGTGCGCCAGGATGGCGACCAGGATCGCCGAGGCCTCGCTGATCCCGGGCTGTAGACCGAGCGCAATGCCTGCCAGGACCGAGTGAAACGACAGCCCGAGAAGCAGGCCGTAAACATATCCGTGAGTGGATGGGCGGTCGGGCTCGATCCTGGGCAATCCTTCGCCGGCGTGGGCGTGAGTCATGGCATGCGCGGACTCCGGTAGCAGGACGTGCTCGAACAGCAGAATCACCGCGAACGCCGCTGTGGCGAGCGCGAAGCCGACCGGGTAGCTGAACCCGAGCTCCCGCCATGCGGCGTCGGCATCGGGCAACAGGTGAATCAGGCCGATTCCGAGGAAGATGCCGGCCGAAAGCGCGTTGCCGCACGACAGCCACAGCGACTCGGCCCGCGCCTTCTTGCGCCAGAGAGGCAGGGTGCCCCCCAGCCAGCCGGCGGCAAAGATCAGGAGAACCGCCAGGACCTTGAAACCGAGAATCGTCATTCAGTCGACCTCCCCATCATAGGAGAGGGCCCGAGAATCCGAGATCAGTTCAGAGCGGCGAGGGCAGCAAGGCGAGCCGCCTCGAACTCGTCTCCCTCGTTCCAGGCCGGAAGCTCGTCTCGCTCGGCCAGCTCCAGGCCGATCTTGAAACCGAGCACCGCGTCTTCGATCATGCCGTCGAAGCTCCACTCGTCGATCAGCTCGTCCGAGGGCTGGTGGTAGTGGACCGCCTCCCAGGCCTCGATCTGCTCCTTGCCCCAGCCTTCCGGCCGGTCTACGAACTCGGTACCGGTGTCCAGATAGACGGCCGGCACGCCGACCTTGGCGAAGTTGAACTGGTCGGAGCGATAGAAGAAACCTCGATCCGGGAACTGGTCGGGCTTGACCGTGCGTCCCTGCTCGGCCGCGAACCTCTCGACGACCGCGTCCAGCGAGGACTTGCCGTAGCCTATGTAGGTCACATCGCGATTGCGGCCCCAGATGTTCGCGCCGTCGTAGTTGATGTTGGCGGCCATCTTGCCGGCGGGCACCGGCGGGTTCTGAGCGAAGTAAGCCGAGCCCAAGAGCCCCTGCTCCTCGGCGGCGACGAAGGACAGCATGATCGAGCGGCGCGGCCGTTCGGGAAGCGCGGCGAACGACCTGGCAATCGCGAGCACCTGGGCACACCCGGACGCGTTGTCGAGAGCTCCGTTGTAGATCTCGTCACCCTCTTCGTTGGCCTTGCCTATGCCGATGTGGTCGTGATGGGCGGAGTAGACGATGTACTCGTTGGCGAGCTCGGGATCCCTCCCGGGAAGAGTCGCGACGACGTTCGCGGTTTCGACCCGCTGGACCTGGTTGGCCAGCGCCAGCGACGTGGTTACCCCGAGAGCTACCGGCTCGAACTCTCGGGTCTTGGCGGACTCACGCAGCTCGTCGAGGTCGAGGCCGGCGAGCTCGAAGATCCGGTACATAGCGTCCTCCGACGTCCACGCCGGAATCTGAATTCGGGCCTCGTCGGCGGCGGGAATCTCGAACTGCGGTCCGGTCCACGATGATTGAACGACCTGGAACGGATACCCGGCAGATGGGGTGGTGTGAATGATGATCGCGCCGGCAGCACCCAGCTCGGCAGCTTTTTCGTACTTGTACGTCCAGCGCCCGTAGTAGAGCCTCCGGTTCCCCTGGAACAGATCGTCCGACCAGTCCGGATCGTTGTTCATGATGACCAACACCTTGCCGGACACATCCGTCCCCTTGAAGTCGTCCCACTCGTATTCCGGCGCTTGAATGCCGTAGCCGACAAAGACCAACTCGGCGTTGTCGATCGCCGCGGCTCCTTGCTGGACGCCGCTCGAGGCGATGTACTCGTCCCACCAGGCCAGAGAAACGGAGTTTCCGTCCTTGGTGAAGGTCCAGACCTCGGGTGCAGAGGACTCGACGCCGATGATGTCGAACGGCTGCTCCCAGGCACCGTCGCCGGCCCCCGGCGCGTAACCCATCTCCTCCAGCTCGGCGATCAGGTACTTCCTGGCGAGCGCGTCGCCCTCGCTGCCCGGTCCGCGGCCGCCATACGCGTCGCTGGAGAGCTCCGCGATCGGACGGCGCAGGGCGTCGGCGGTGATGTGCTCGATGGCCCCGGCGGCCTCGAGCCTGAGCGATTCGCTAGAGACTCCGTCTTGGGCCGAGGGCGCGCAGCCGACGGCAACTCCCAGACCCAGAGCTGCGAGACAGAAAATGACCTTCTTCATCGAGAATCCTCCTGATTTGATTGGGCCGGCGGGCGTACCCAAGAAAGCGGTTCGCTCGGTGCCCTCGGCAGGGGAAGGATACGCTGAGCGCGAGCGCGCGTCGAGCCTGCTTCGGCTCGAAACTCGAGTCGTTTGTCTGAGCGAATATGATGGCGAGCACCCAGGTGACGCAAAGGATGTGGTTTTCGATCTGGGTTCGGCGGCGATGGACAGGGCGGGATCCGAACCCGGAACCAAAGAAAAGGACCCGCGCCTGCGGAATCAGGAATCGTTTTGCGGTAAGCCGTCGAAAGCCGGGTCGCTCGAATCGACGTGGAGACGCACCACGATGGCGTCGTGATCGGCGGCGCGCACACGATGGGGGAAGTCCGCATTCATGTGCACGATGTCGATCTCTGGTGTGCCGCCTTCGATCAGGCTTCGGCTGACGAGAAAGTTGTCGAGCACCTGTGAGTTGCCCCGATAGATGAACGTATAGCGCTCCGCGACCGGTACCTGTTCGACCAGGTTGGTCAGCCCGCCGTCGACCAGTAGACGAACCGGGGGCCGGTAGGGGTGCTCGTTGAAATCGCCCAGGAGCACGATCGCCGCGTTGGGATCCAACTCGAGAAGATCGCTCACGAAGTCGCGAACGACGCGAGCCTCTCCCGATCGCAATGGCTCACTGGCTCGCACGGGCGGCTGGGCGCTTCCGAACAGAGGCGAATCGCCACGCTTGGAGCGCATGTGCAGATTGACGAGAAACAGGCGCCGGCCGTTGAACTCGAACTCGATCGCAAGCGGTTTGCGAACTCCACTCAAGTTGCGGGTGGCATCCCCGGCAAACGCCGGATGGTCGGGCTCGACCCGGCTCGGGTTGGGGGACAAGAACGGTCCGCGCTCATCGACCAGGATCTCGACCTCGCTGCGGGCGTCCGGCTGGCCGCGAGCAACGAAGTCGACGCGATCGGGACGGTAGAGAAAGGCCACCCTGATGTTCGCACCGGGCCGTCCGCCGTCCGCGAGGTTGGCTGGATCTACCTGGCGGAACGCGTAGCTCGGTCCGCCGGCCGAGGCGATGGCTTCGACCAGAAGCCGCAGAGTGGTATCCGCTCCGATCGTGCCGTCGTCCTCGGAGCCGGTGTCGTCTTGGATCTCCTGGAGAGCCACGACGGCCGGCGAGCCGAGGTTCTCGACGATCGAGCGCGCCACACGGCGGTATTTCTCCTCACCGCTTTGGGCGCTCAGATTCTCGACGTTGTAGCTCGCTACGACCAGAGCGTCGGCTGCCGCGCGGAGGCTCGTAGTCTCGGGTCGCCGGCCGGTCGCGACCGGCGACGGCAAACCGTCGACGAGAACCCGGAAGGTCCCGAAGGCGTAGTCGACGATGCCCTCGATCGGGTCCCGGAATCGGTCGCCGACGGCGACGTCGGGAGCCGCCTCGCGATCGCGCGAGACCACCAGAAGCCGCTCCGGGTTCACATCCTCGGCGGTTGCCACCAGTCCGTTGGCGATCGATCGCGGGCCCTCGCCCTCGCCGCCGCCGAGAACGACGGCGAACTCTCCGAAACGGCTAGTCGGCCCGATCACCTCGGCGAACGGCAGCGCGACGCGCATTCCCTCCAGGCTCTCGAAGAAGTCGACTACATCGTCTGTCGGCTCGAAGACCGCGAGCTCATCGTCGTCGATCTCCCCTCGGGGAAGAGGACGACCCGCGGGTCCCAGGCCGACGGCCGCAGGTAGGTCTCCGGCGCCGTCGGAAACGACCAGAGCCTCTTCGAGACGGGTAACGGTCAAGGCACCGGGGAAGCCGTGTTCCCGGATCAGGCCGTCGGCCGCGACCCGAGCTCCGGGCTGGATCGAATGCTCCTGCTCGGGCAGCACCAGGACGGCGTCGCTGGTGGCGTCGTCGCCATCACTTTCGGCCTGCATCCAGAAACCGCCGCCTCGAGCCGCCGGGGCAGTTACCACACCGCGAACGCCGCGCACCCAGGCGCCGGCGAGGGGCGACCGATGTCCCGCGCCTTGGATCGCTGAAATCCCCGGTGTGTGCGGGCCGATCGCGAAGGCGAGGACCTGGTTTCGCTGCCGAGGATTGAAGTTGTTGTCCGCCACCATAACCAGCGTCCGGCGTCCGTCGGCGAGGCGGGGTCCGAAGGTCATGCCTTCTATGTTGTCGAGCTCGAGTCCGAGGACGGCGAGCTCGAGCAGTCGAGTCTTTTCGACCGGCCGGTAGCTCTTGCCGGCCAGCCTTCTCCGGTCGAGGACGTTGGTCGCCGTGGCCAGGTCGATCAGAAACAGGTCGATCGCGTTGCCGACGCCTTGCGTGTACGAGCGCTCGAGCGCGAGCAGGTGCTCGTCGTCCACGGCCAGAAGCTCGACCAGGCCGCGGGTCCGGAACCCGTCGGGATCGGGAGGCTCGGCGGTCACCGGCTCGACCTGGTAGACGTACTCGGCCGACCGCCGCCCCGTGGCTCTCTCATAGCGAAGAATGCGTGCTGGGCTGGGGACGCCGACATCGGACTCCGGACCGTCCTGCCGGAGCGCGTTCTCGGTCGACGAGTAGAACCAGAGCCCGCTCGGACTCACCGTCAGACTCTCGAATCCGAGGTTGTGACGAATGCCGCGATTCTTCGAGGCCCGCGGCAAGAACCTGGGCGCGACCGGGAACGCGCGCCGGTGCTTTCCGTCGAGACCGAACTCCCGCAGGAAGGGGTCGACACCTCTGTCGGCCTGGCCCTCGGACGAAATATAGAGTGTTCCTTCCGGGGTCACTGCAATGCCCTCTCCGTCGAGGCTCATCTCCCCGAACGGGGCACCGTGGGGATCGAGCAGAGGAGTCATGGCCGTGACCGAGATCGCGCCGGGCGCCAGTGATCCCTCCGACAAGTCGATCGTGAGCGTGAAGAACCGGGCCGGTCCTCGAGACGCCGGATCGTCCGAGATCGCGTAGTAGAGCCCGCGCTCGGCGTCGTAGGCAAGGCCGGACAGACCGCCCACCGGAGTGAGATCCACTAGGGTGTCTCCGGCGATCTCTGCCTGCCCGAGGAGCTCGACAATGCCCACGCCAGCGGCAAGCGAGGGGGAACCGGCGTCGGCCCTTCCGGCTTCGATGGGGAATTCGATGGACCGTCGGTCGGCTACCCGCGAAGACGTGCAGCCGGTCCAGATGGCGAGAATCAGCGTCGGCGCGAGCAGGGCGCTAGTCGGGCTGGAAACGCGCCCGCGTCTCATCGCCCTCGCTCGGGTCGCTCTGGAGCGGGGAAAAACGACACCGCGGTCTCGGCGGCGTAGTAGATAACCGCGGCATAGGCCGCGAGATTCTGAGCCAGAGCTTCCGGGTCGACCTTGTTCAGGGTGTCGTCTTCGGTGTGGTGGTAGTCGAAATAGTGGGTCGCGTCCTGGGTGAGGTCGGCTACCGGCACTCGCGCAGAGTGCAGATAGCGCAGGTCTGCGCCGCCTCGGGCCGAGTCTCCCTGATACTCGATCTCGAGAGGCTCGACGAGTCGCGCCATCTCTTCGACCTGCGGAATCGCCCCGGGCTCGACCCTGGCGGCAAAGCGCCAAACCCGGCCGGCGCCGAGGTCAGACTCGATCGCCAGCTGATGGTTGGCGAGCTCGTCCGCGTGCGCTTTGGCGTAGGCTTCGGCGCCGTCCAGGCCGAACTCCTCGTTCGCGAACAGGACCACCCGAATTGTGCGGCGCGGCCGTCGGTCGAGCGAGGAGATCATCTTAGCCGCGGCGAGCGAGATCGCGCACCCGGCGCCGTCGTCGATGGCGCCCGTGCCCACGTCCCACGAGTCGAGATGGCCACCGATCAGAACGATCTGGTCGGCAAGCTCGCGCCCGACGACCTCTCCGACCACGTTGGCGGACTGCGTGTCGCCCAGGCGGCGGCTCCCCAGGTAGAGATGAAACCGCACTGGGTGGCCACGCCGGATCTGACCCTCGAGGACGTTGGCGTCAGGCACCGCCAGGGCCGCAGCGGGAATCTCCGGAGCGTCCTCGGCGTAGCGCATCGCCCCCGTGTGGGCGAAGCGATGAGTGCCGGTTCCGACCGAACGGATCAGAATCGCGACCGCACCCTTGCGCGCTGCGGCGGAAGCGCCACGACCGCGGATCGGCACCGTCTGTCCATAGCCACGGCCATCCCGGGCACGTTCCATGCTCTTGTTGAAGAAGACGATCTTGCCGGTGACCTCTTCATCGGCGAGCTCTTCCAACTCCTCGAGTCCGGCGACCTCGACCACCTCGGCCTCGATGCCCGCCTCGGGCGTGCCGACGCTGCCCCCGAGCGCGAGCAGACTCATCTCCTGCGGAAACGGCGATACCGTGCGGCCGCGGGCTTCGCCGCGAACCCACCTGGGTACGGTCACCGCCTCGGCTCGGACGTTCTCGAGACCCAGCTCTTTCATCTTGGCGAGCGCCCAGGCTACGGCCGCCCGGTCGCCGGCGCTGCCCGCGAAGCGGTGTCCGACCTCGACGGTCAGGGACTCCAGGAGATCCCATGCGAGCGTGGACTTGAGAGCCTCATCCCGAAGAGATGCCGCCGTTTCGCCGATCGAGTGGGCGTCCTCGGCCACGACCGCGCTCGAGAGTCCGCAGACCACGCACAGACCGACCAGTACGGCCTGGAGGCGCATCTGGTGGAACGGTCTCGTCATGGCGCCGGATCGTAGCACCGGAGTGCGGAGGACCTTTGCCGCCCAGGCGTCCAGGTCGGACCGTTGATACCATCGACCGTCTCGTCGAGGTCAAAAGGCCCGCTGCCGGGTCTCCGCCATGAGCGAATCCGCTGATTCTCATCGCCGTGCCGCCAGCGGCCAGATCGCCAAATGCGCGATCTTGACGGTGAGCGACAGCCGGACCGCCGAGAACGATCGCGGCGGCGACACGATCGAGTCTCGACTGGTCGAAGCCGGTCACGAGATCGCGGATCGGCGCTGGGTCCGTGACGAGGCTCACGAGATCGCCAGGATCCTGACCGAGTGGCTGTCGGCCGACGACGTCCAGGTGATTTTCACCACCGGCGGCAGCGGCATCTCGAAGCGGGATACCACGGTCGAAGTCGTAGAGCGGTTCCTGGACAAGCGGCTCGACGGCTTCGGCGAGCTGTTTCGAATGCTCTCCTTCCAGGAAGTCGGAGCCGCGGCGATGCTCAGCCGCGCCGTCGCCGGGCTGGCCCGCGGAATGCTGGTGTTCGCGCTACCGGGATCGGTCGCGGCCGTCGAGCTCGCGCTCGACCGGTTGATTCTGCCCGAGCTCCGGCACCTGATCTGGGAACGGCAGCGCTAGCCCGACTGGTTTTCGGAGTCTCTGCCCTATCGCAGGTGCTCCGCGAAAAACGCCAAGGTCTTCGCCCAGGCGTCGGTCGCTGCGGCTTCGTTGTAGCGCGTGCCGCTGGGGTTGGCGAAGGCGTGATTCGCGTCCTCGTAGACGTGGACCTCGATCGACTTTCGGAGCTCGGTCATGGCGGTTTCGAACGCCCGCACCGATTCGACCGGAATGCCGCGATCCTGACCGCCGAAAAGCCCAAGAACCGGCGCGGCCACTCGCGACAGCCGCTGCGGGTCGTCGGTCACCCGTCCGTAGTAGATGATCGCGGCTTCGAGTTCGGCGCCGAGATGAATCGCGGCATTGAGAGACCACCCCCCACCGAAGCACCAGCCCACCGAGCCCACCTTGCCGGCGCCCTGATCAGCTAGAAATGCCCGAGCCTGCTTCAAGTTGTCGTTGAGACGATCGGTCTTCTCGAGGGTCGCGCGCATGAGGGTGGCCGCTCCCTCGCGGTCGCCGGCGACCTGGCCCTCGTAGAGATCGACCGCCAGCGCCAGGTAGCCCTCGCCTGCGAACCGGTCGGCCACCGCGCGGATGTTGTCGTTCAAGCCCCACCATTCGTGAATCAGGATGACCGCGGGACGCGCCTCCGCCTCGCCCACGGGCTGGGCCAGATAGCCGTTGACGTCGACCCCGTCCTCGCCATCACCGCCGTGTCCCAGTGTCGCGTAGTGCACCTCGGTCGAGGTGATCTCGCCTCGCGGCTCGATCTCGGCCGCCGGCGAGGCCACCGGCTCGTCGCTCGCGTGCTCTAGCTCCATGGCCTCGACGTGGGCCTCGTCGCTCGCAGTGCACGCGATCGCCGCGAGAGAGGCTGTCGCGAGTGCGACGCCGAGTAGCGGGGAACGGGCGCGGAAAGTCTTCATGGCGCGTCTCCTGGAGGGTGAATCGGTTTGATCTTCAAGGTGCGGCATGGAGGCTAGCACCCTGTACGCGTCCGAGGCGGATTCTGCCGGATCTTGTTATCAGTACGAAGGGCGAGCACCGTCGACTCGAGAAGGTCGGAAGCTCGGTCGCGTTGTCGTCTCGATTCCTGCCCCGCAGGAAACCATTCCGGCGCCTTTGCGTAATAAAATGGAAAGCCCCCAGGGAGCGTGCGTCGCCACGTCGTCGACGGCGACCCGGCGCTCCCATTCGTCTTCATTTCTCATTTCTTCCAGGAGGAACGATATGCGCAGACTGACGACCGTTGCGGCGGCCGCCGCTCTTTGCCTGGCTGCACTCGCGCCCCAGGCTTGGGCAGGCGACATGACCAAGGTCGCCGAGACACGAGCCGAGCTCATGGCTCGAGGCCAGGCGATCAAGGAGAACGCCGAGGGACACTCGGAAGCCGAGAGGCTCGAACAGTTCATCGATCTCTACTTCGAGTACACGATGAACGAGCACCCCGAGTTCGCCACCATGATCGGCCATCCCACAGGCCACGACCGCTGGACCGACAACTCGCTCGAAGCCGAGGCGCGGCGCGACGAAGAGACCGTGGTGGCGCTCGACATCTTCAAGACCATCGATCGCGAGCAGCTCCAGGGCGAAGACCGGCTCAACCATGACCTGATCATGGACAGCCTCGTCGACAGCGTCGAGGCACAGAAGTTCAAGGGCGAGTATCTGGCGATCAACCAGATGGGTGGCGTGCATCAGAACGCGGCCCGCATGCTGGCGATGATGCCCGCGGTCAACAGGCAGGCCTACGAGAACATCTTGTCGCGACTCTCGGGGGTTCCCTATCTGATCGACAACGCGATGGCGCGACTCGAAAAGGGCCTGGCCGCCGGCGTCACCCCGCCCAAGGTCACGCTGCGAGACGTCCCTCAGCAGGTCAAGAACCAGATTGTCGACGATCCGGCCCAGAGCCCGCTGCTCAGGGCCTTTCAGCGGTTTCCGGCCGACATCTCGGAGGAAGAGCAGACCGCTCTGCGCGAGCGGGCCAACGCCCTCTACACCGAGGACATCCGCCCGGCCTTCGAGAAGCTACACGGTTATCTGGTCGACACGTACGTTCCGGGCGCCCGCGAGTCGATCGCGATGAAAGACCTGCCCGACGGCGAGGAGTGGTACGCGTTCCGGGTCAAGCAGATGACCACGACCGATCTTTCGCCCGAGGAGATCCACAGCATCGGCCAGTCCGAGGTCGAGCGCATCCGCGGCCTGATGGACGGCGTGATCGCCGACTCCGGATTCGAAGGTACCTTCGAGGAGTTCACCGAGTTTCTGCGCACCGATCCGCAGTTCTATTTCGAGACTGCAGAGGAGCTTCTGGCGGCCTACCGCGACATCGCCAAGCGTGCCGACGGTCAGATGCCGAGACAATTCGGCCTTCTGCCGCGGACGCCGTATGAGGTGACACCGGTTCCGGCCTACGCCGAGAAATCCCAGACCACCGCCTACTACCAGCCGGGTTCTCTCGACGCCGGTCGCGCCGGCCAGTTCTTCGCCAACACCTACAAGCTAAACACCCGGCCGAAGTGGGAGATGGAAGCCCTGACGCTCCACGAAGCCGTGCCCGGACATCACCATCAGATCGCTCTGTCGATGGAGATGGAGGACCAGCCCTGGTTCCGGCGCTTCGGCGGCTACACCGCCTACACCGAAGGCTGGGGCCTCTACTCCGAGAGCCTGGGCGAGGACATGGGCTTCTACCAGGATCCCTACTCCAAGTTCGGACAGCTCACCTACGAGATCTGGCGCGCCATCCGGCTCGTGGTCGACACCGGCATGCACCAGCTCGGCTGGAGCCGTCAGGACGCGATCGACTTCTTCATCCAGAATACCGGCAAGCAGGAGCACGACATCGTCGTCGAGGTCGACCGCTACATCGTCTGGCCCGGCCAGGCGTTGGCCTACAAGATCGGTGAGCTGAAGTTGAAGGAGCTCCGGGCCCTGGCCAAGGGAGAGCTGGGCGACGACTTCGACGTTCGCGCTTTCCACGACACGGTTCTGGGCAATGGTGCCCTGCCGCTCAGGGTCCTCGAGACCCAGGTGCGCGAGTGGATCGCCGCCGAGAAGGGCGAGACCCCGGAGGTGGCTCAGCCGGCCGCCAAGGGCCGGTAGGTCCACACGCGAGCCCGGATTCGCATTACCCCTGCCCGCGGCGGTCGCGAGACCAACGCGGGCTTTTTTTTTCGCCGGCCGAGCCGACGTGCGAAGTCCGTCGGCGGGCCGATGCCACACGGCATTGCGTCCGGTTTTCGGCCCGGCTGTCGGCGCTCGTGTCTCGGATCTACGATGGTGTAGCGTCACCGGCGAGGCGCGCCTTGAATCTGATCGGCTACTTTCACGGTATCGACCCCGCGGCTTGCCTGCTTTCGGACGGCGAGGTCATGGCCTTTGTCGAAGAAGAGCGGCTGGTTCGGGTCAAGCACGCTCGCGGCCTGTTCCCGATTCACGCGATCGCCGCGTGTCTCGAGATTGCTGGTCTCGAGCTCTCGCAGATCGACGGGTTCGTCTACGGCTGGGACGCTCCGCGATATGCCAACGGTGAGATGGCGTTGTTCTACGAGCGCATCAACCGGCTCCATCCGCCCGATGACGAAACGCGTGCCTGGCAGGAGCGCAATCTCTCGTGGTTTACTCCGGCGAGCCTCGAGCGAAGGCTCCACGACGAGTTGGTGCGGTTCTTCGGAGTCGACCGAGCCAGCCTCGCGCCGCTGTGGTTTTTTCCCCACCACGAGACCCACGCCGCGGCGGCTTTTTTTCTGTCGCCGTTTAACGAAGCTCTGGTCCTGGTTCTCGACGGCTCGGGTGACAGCGACTGCACGACTCTGTGGCACGGCCGGGGCTCGGAACTCTCGCGGCTGGACCGAATCGAGATTCCACACTCTCTGGGCTGGTTCTACGCCGCGCTGACCGAGTACCTGGGCTTCAGAGCCTACGATGGCGAGTACAAGGTGATGGGCTTGGCGGCTTACGGCCGCGACAACCTCGACTTCCGGGACCGTCTGAGCCGGGTGCTGCGCCCGGGTCCGCACGGGTTCGACTACGAGCTCGACCCGACGTTCATACACCACGGAGCACACAGCTACTCGGAGCGGTTCACGGACCGATTGATCGAGCATCTGGGCGTTACACCGCGGCTGGGCCCGGCGCCGATTGAGCCGATTCACGAGGATCTCGCATTCGAGGCCCAACGCGCTCTCGAAGAAAGCGTTTTGCGCCTCTTGACCCACTATCGAGGTCACACCGGGCTCGAGAATCTCTGCATCGCCGGTGGCGTGGGGCTGAACGTGAAGATGAACAGCCGGATTCATCGAAGCGGCCTGTTCAAGGCGCTCGCGCCCTTTCCGGTGCCCAGCGACTCCGGTCTGGGGCTCGGGGCAACGCTGGGACTGTGGGTGAAGAAGACCGGTCGCAGACCGGATCCACTCGAGCATGTCTACTGGGGTCCGTCGTATGACGATGCCGAGATCGAGGCTCAGATACGGGCCTGCGGTCTGGCCTACCGCCGGCCCGGTGATCTCGAGGACGAGACCGCTCGGTTGCTCGCCGAGGGGAAGGTCGTCGCCTGGTTTCAGGGCGCTCTCGAAGGCGGCCCGCGGGCACTGGGCGGACGCTCGATTCTCGCCGATCCGCGCACCGTCGAATCCAGGGACCGGGTCAACGAGGCAATCAAGTTTCGTGAGTACTGGCGACCGTTCTGCCCCAGCTTGACCGAAGAATCTGCCGGCCGGTTTCTGAAGAATGCCGCCCATGCTCCGTACATGATCCTGGCGTTCGAGGCCACCGAGGACGCCGGCGAGACGGTTCCCGGTGTCGTGCACGTGGACGGCACGGTGAGAGCGCAGACCGTACGGCGCGACACGCATTCGCGGTACCACCGGTTGCTCGAGTGCTTCGAGAAGCGCACGGGGGTGCCGGTGTTGCTCAACACCTCCTTCAATATCAAGGGAGAGGCGATCGTCTGCTCGCCGCGAGATGCGTTCCGGACATTCTGGAGCACCGGCATCGACGCGCTCGCGATTGGAGCGTTCCTCATAGAGAAGCCCGAGCAGCCGGAGCACGACGCCCGGATAGGATCTCACCGGTGACCGAGCGAAACCAGGCTTCGAAACGGGTTTTGGTCGTGGCTCCCCATGCCGACGACGAGACCCTGGGCATGGGCGGCACCATCGCCCGCCATGCATCCGAGGGTGACGAGGTCACGGTGGCGGTTCTGACCGGCCACGGCGATGAAGGACCGCATCCGCTATGGCCGCCGGAGCTTTGGGAACGGGTTCGCGCGGAGGCGGCTCAGGCCGGTGCGATCCTGGGCGTCGCCGAATTCGTGTTCGAGGAGGTACCGGCCGCGCGGGTGGCCGAAGAGCCGCCCTGGAAGCTGAACTCGTTGACCGGCGCGCTAGTCGATCGGGTTTCGCCGGAGGTTCTGTACGTTCCGTTTCCGTTCGACCTCCACAAAGACCACCGCGAGATCTTTCACTCCCTGGCGGTGGCGTGGCGGACGTCGAGTACGGCCGGGCGGGGGATCAGAGAGATCTACTGCTACGAGACCCAGTCGGAGACGCACTGGAACGCTCCCTATCTCGAGGCGGGTTTCTTGCCGAATCGCTGGGTCGACATCGGCGATTTTCTAGCCAAGAAGCTCGAGGCGGCGGCTTGTTATGAAAGCCAGATACGGCCGGAGCCCGACGCTCGCTCGCTCGGCGCACTCGAAGCTCTCGCTCGCTGGCGGGGCTCCCAGATCAACGTCACCGCCGCGGAGGCCTTCGTCGCGATCCGTCTGCTCGAGTAACCACCATGATGCTTTTGCTGTTGATCGGTATTGCCGCCGGGCTGTTTGTGATCGAGAAACTGTGGCCGGCGATGGAGCTTCCCAAGGTCGACAACTGGTGGGCGCGGGTGGCGCTGGTCAATCTGATCCAGCTGGGCATCGTGGTGGTGGCGGGCGTGACCTGGGACCGGTGGCTGGCCGGTGCGTCGCTATTCAGCCTGCGCGAGCTTCCGGCGGTGGCCCAGGGCTTGATCGCCTACTTCCTGTCGACATTCATCTACTACTGGTGGCACAGGCTACGCCACGAGTCCGACTGGTTCTGGCGGGTGTGCCATCAACTGCATCACTCGCCACGGCGAATCGAAGTGCTGACCTCGTTCTACAAGCACCCGGTGGAGATCACCCTGAATTCGATCCTGAGCGCGGCGATTGTCTATCCGCTCCTCGGCTGCTCCATCGAAGCCGGAGCGGTGTACACGGTACTGACCGCCCTGGCGGAGTACTTCTACCACTGGAACATCTCGACGCCGCGATTGCTCGGCTATGTCATCCAGCGGCCGGAGGCGCATCGTGTCCATCACCAGTACCAACACCACACCCAGAATTTCGCGGACCTGCCGGTCTGGGACATCGTCTTCGGCACCTACAACAATCCCAGGCGCTACGAGAAGACCTGCGGCTTCGACGACTGGCGTGAGGACCGGTTCGAGGACATGCTGGTGTTTCGCGACGTCCATGCAGACGGCGCGGTCGAGCGGCCGTCACTGCAGTTCCTGCCGACCTGCATCGGTTGCCGGAAGCGCTGGGCCTGCGCGGCAACCCGCGAGGAGCCGGCCTCCGGCGATTAGTCCAGAAAGCGCTGCCGCGTCTCGGCCGCCGGCAGCTTGCAGCTGTCGAACTTTCCGAACCAAGCGTACCGGTAGCGCGAGATCACACGGTAGACGCTGTTGCGGATCGGCCGGGGCACGATGCGCAGCCACGAGACGACCCGCCAGAAGCCGCCGACGGCGTCGAGCATGCGCAGGACGCCGGTCGACCTGGAGGTAACCCGGTGCCTCGCGGCGTCGTGATCTTCGACGAACAACATCGTCGACATGTCGGCGTCTCGTCCGATCGATTCCCGGAGCTCTGCCGCCGTGGATCCCTGGAGCGGGGCGAAGGACAGAACTCCGGCGCGGTCCTCCTCGAGCAGGAACTGGACGGTTCGATCGCACAGGCCGCAAACGCCGTCGTAGAGAACCAGGTGACGGCCGCGCTTGCCGGGTCGCGGAGGCAGCCAGTCCGGATCGAACGTGAACAGGTGGATCATCACCATGCCGAGAGTAAGATCGGTGAAATTGACCACCAGCAGAATGCCGACCTGAAGCCCGAGGGTAGCCAGCCAGATCCAGGGACGGGTCTTGTTCGCGAACGCCAGCGGCAGGGCGAGAATCTCGATCCCGAGGGCTCCCCAGGTGGCGAGGCGGAGCGCGCCCTCGGGAAGCGCCGAAACGAGGTCGCGGATCCAGCCGTCGCGGGCCAGCGGGTTGGCGATCACGTGGGTGAAGGCCGAACCGTCGAGCCAGCTCGGGCTGCTCAGCTTGACGAAACCGCTGTAGCTGTACCCGGCCATGAGTAGCCACCAGGCACAGTGGTAGACCGACGCCGGGAAGGACCAGGCATTGCCGGCGGGAGCTCGGCGCTGCGGCCGGAGCTTCTCCGCGGGTGAAACCAGCAGAGTCAGAAGCAGGATCAAGCCGACGTAGGGGAGCGACGGGTTTGCGATCAGGTTGTTGCGATGAAAAAGCGCCGTCCACCCGAACCAGAGAATGAGCGCCGCCGGCCGCCGCATGACGCCGCAGGCAAACAGGCCGGAAGCTCCGAACAGCACGATTAGGAACAGGTTGACCGCTTGCGGGCTGTCCCAGACATACAGCGGGTTCGGGAAGTACGGGAAGGTGAGATTGGTCGCGGCATCTGGAAAGACTCCCTCGGCGCTGAAGAGCTCGGCGGAATAAAAGTAGAGACCGGTGAAGTGCCAGAGGAGATAGAGTCCCAGCAGAATGCGGAAGACGCCGAACTGGTAGGCGGACACGCGTTTCAGTTCGTGCACGGATCCTCCAGGAGGAATCGGTCGTCCCGTCCTTGGGTCCGGGTGGCGATCTCTACCGCTATCGGACCCGCCGGCGCGAGCCCGAGCTCGGAGCGAAGCGGCCCGTCTTCGGACAGGCCGTAGCAGAACACCGGTCGCCACACCTCCTCGGGCAGCCGTGGCGCGTACGACAGAGCCGCGCCGTAGACGTTGCGACGGTTGTAAGGTCCTCGAAGGCGCCCGTAGAGCTCCGGCGTGATCGTGTTGCGCGTTGTCCCACCTTCCTCCGAGTTTTCGACGAAGGTGAATTCGGCAGCGAAGGTCTCGTGTCCGTCGACGTCCGAAAAGACCTTTGGCAGCGGCGCGAAGCCGGACGCGACACCGAGGCCCTTGAGCCAGGAGATTCCGAGCGCGTCTCCCACCATCGCGGACAGAGCGAGAACCAGAAGTACCCGAGCGAAGAAGTTCGGTCGGAGGGCTGCTGTGCGGGGGTCGAGCTCGGTCACGAATCGGTTACCCGGGAGCGCCGCCGCTTGAGCTCACCCCGCCGGCGCTTGTCCTCGAGCCGCCGCCGCTTCGCTTCCCTGGATGGCCTGGTGCGCTTGCGCTTGCGGCGGACCGCGAGTGCGCGGAGGAGAAGCTCCGCGAGCTTGGCGCGCGCCGCGTCGCGGTTGGCGGCCTGCGTGCGGTGCTTTTGCGAGACCACGCGTAAGACGCCGTCCTTGTTGATCCGGGTCGCAAGCCGCTCGCGGACCCGGGCCTTCTGGTCGTCGTCGAGAACAGCGGAGTGACCGACGTCGAAGAGCACGGTCACGCGGGTCTCGACTTTGTTGACGTTCTGTCCACCCGGCCCCGAGCTTCTCGAGGAGCGGTAGGTGAGCTCGCGTTCGGGAACGCTGAGACAATCGGTGACGTAGAGCATCGGGAGCCTCAGCGAAACGCTAACACCTCGGACGTTCGTGGAGCCCGATCCGCGTGGAGACTTGGCTTCCGGGCTGCTAGGGTAGTTGTTCTGATGGCCGGCGTTTCCGCGCCGGTCGTCGCGTTCCCAGTTCCTGAGATGAAACCCGCTCCGTTCGACTACCTCGCTCCGTCTTCGATCGAAGAAGCCCTGAGCATTCTGGGCGAGCGAGGCGGCGAGGCCAAGATCCTGGCCGGCGGCCAGAGCCTGGTGCCGGTGCTCAACTTCCGCCTCGCTCAGCCGGCACTGCTGGTGGACCTGAACGGTGTCGGCGAGCTCGACTATGTCGACGTCGACGAAAACGGAACGCTTCGAATTGGCGCGATGACTCGGCAGCGGACACTCGAAAGAGATTCTCGGATCGCTCAGCGAGCGCCGCTTCTGGCCGAGACCATTCCGCTCATCGCGCATCCCCAGATTCGCAATCGCGGCACCGTCGGCGGCAGCCTGGCGCACGCGGATCCGGCGGGCGAGCTGCCGGTGGCGGCAGTCGCGCTCGATGCCGAGATCGTGGTCCGGGGTGGCGACGGTGAGAGGGCGGTTGCGGCGCGCGAATTCTTCGTCGGCCTGATGACCACCGCCTTGGCCGAGGACGAGCTCTTGTGCGAGCTTTGCCTGCCGCCGGCGCCCGCCCGAACCGGCTGGACGTTTCGTGAGGTCTCGCGTCGCCACGGCGACTATGCCCACGCGGGAGTCGCCGTTCGGCTCACGCTTGCCGCCGACGGCTCGATCGAAGCCGCGAAGCTGGTCTATCTGAGCGCCGGAGAGGTTCCGATGGTCGCCGAAGGCGCGGGTGGAATGCTCGAGGGGGAGCAGCCTTCGTCCGAGCTCTTCGCCGAGTCGGCTTCCAAAGCCGCGCGCGACGAGATCGAGCCGACAGACGACATCCACGCGACCCTGGCCTTCAAGCGCCATCTGGCCGAGGTGATGACCAAGCGCGCCTTGAGCGTGGCTCTCGAAAGAGCCCGGGCCGCCTAGGTATGAGCCACCACGCGATCAACACCGAAATCAACGGCAGCGTGTACGAGCGAGAGGTCGAGGCGCGGCTGCTGCTGTCGGACTTCCTGCGCCACGAGCTCCGATTGACCGGTACTCACGTCGGTTGTGAGCATGGCGTTTGCGGCGCGTGCACGGTGCTTCTGGACGGCGAGCCGGTGCGCTCGTGTCTGGTTCTGGCGGTCCAGGCACACGGCCGGAAGATCGCGACCGTGGAAGGATTGGCGGCCTCGCCGGATCGGCTCCACCCGGTGCAACAGGCGTTTCGCGATGCGCACGGACTCCAATGCGGGTTCTGCACGGCCGGCATTCTGATGACCGTGGTGCCCTTTCTGGAGGAGAACCGGAAACCGACCGAAGTGGAAGTGCGTGAGGCGCTCTCGGGAAACCTCTGCCGGTGCACCGGCTATCAGCACATCGTCGACGCGGTACTTCTGGCAGCCGAGCGGATGGACGGCGGTGATGCGGGTTCGGAGGCACCATGAACGGGGTCGACCTCGCGGCCACCACCTCCGCGCTCCGCTCGGGCGCATTGGCCCTGGAGGAGCTTCTGGACCAGCTCGAGCTCGACTTCGAAACGCGCGACGCGAAGCTCCATGCCTTTGTTCCCGAGGCGGATCGTTTCGACCGAATCCGGCGGGACGCCGAGGCGTTGCTGGCGCGATTTCCCGCCGTCGATTCGCGTCCGCCGCTGTTCGGGGTTCCGGTGGGAATCAAGGACATCTTTCATGTCGAGGGCTTCCCCACCGCTGCCGGTAGCCGGCTGCCTCCCGAGGCGCTCGCCGGCGACGAGGCGAAGGTGGTGTCGCAGCTGCGCGATGCGGGGGTGCTCATCGTCGGTAAGACGGCGACCACCGAGTTCGCCTACTTCGCTCCCGCCAGAACCAAGAATCCGCACGATCCCGCCCACACCCCGGGCGGCTCGTCGTCCGGATCGGCGGCTGCAGTGGCGGCGGGGCTCTGTCCGCTTACGGTCGGGACGCAGACGATTGGATCGATCTCCCGGCCGGCTTCGTACTGCGGAGTGGTCGGGTACAAGCCCAGCTACGACCGGGTCTCTCGCGACGGGGTGATCCCGCTTGCGCCATCTGTGGACCACGTCGGTTTTTTTGCGCTCGAGGTTGCCGGCGTCGAGCGGGTAGCAGCGGTGGTCTGCGACGCCTGGACGCCGGTCTACGAGGATCGCAGGCCGGTACTGGGTATCCCGGGTGGACCGTACCTGCGACGCGCCGAGAGCGACGCCCGCAGCCTGTTTCGCTCGGTATGCAAGCGTCTGGTCGCGGCGGGCTACAAGGTCATGCGCGTGGACGCCATGGATGACTTCGAGGGCGTCGAGGTCCGCCACCGCGCGATCGTGGCGGCCGAAGCGGCGCGCGTGCACGCCCGATGGTGGGAGCGCTTTCAAGACCTCTATCACCCGAAGACCGCGCAGCTGATCGAAGAGGGCCTGAAGATCTCCGATTCGGAGCTCCAAACCGCACTGGTCGGATGCGAGTCGCTTCGCGACGAGCTCGAGAGCTTGCGGCAGACCGCATCGGTGGATCTGTGGATCTCACCGGCGGCGCCGGGCGCCGCTCCCCACGGACTCGACTCGACCGGTGACCCGATCATGAATCTGCCGTGGAGTCACTGCGGGCTGCCTACGCTCGCGATTCCGGCAGGCACCGGAGCCGAGGGACTACCGATCGGTCTCCAGGTTGCCGGCGGCTGGCGGCAGGACGAGCGTCTCTTCGGCTGGTGCCGGGATCTCGAGAGAGTTCTCGCCGCCGAGTAGATGTCATACCTTGAGCACCAGATCCGCCGCGGCGCCTATGCCGACTCGATCGTCTTGATGCAGCTTCAGGGCGCTCTCGCGAAGCTCGAGGGCGTCGAAGACGCCGGCGTGGTCATGGCGACCGAGGCCAATCTCGAGCTTCTGGCGGCCAACGGCCTCGAACCCGCATCCGAAAGCGGCGGTGCGCTCGAGGTCGGCCCCGAGGATCTCCTGATTGTCGTGCGCGCGGCCACCGAGGACGACGCGAGATCGGCCCTCGGCGAGGTCGACCGCTTGATGAGGCGCGACACGTCCTCCGAGGTCTCGGCCTTCCGGCCCAAGAGCTTGCGCACCGCTCTCGCGAGCGCTTCCGAATCGCGCTGGGTCCTGATCTCGGTTCCGGGCCGGTACGCGGCGGACGTCGCCCGCGAAGCCATCGATGCCGGCCGACACGTCTTTCTCTACAGCGACAATGTCGCGACCGAAGACGAGGTCGAGCTCAAGACTCGTGCCGCCGCGAAGGGCGTTCTGGTCATGGGGCCGGACTGCGGCACCGCCACCGTGGGCGGGGTCGGTCTCGGGTTCGCCAACCGTGTTCGACGAGGCCCGATCGGAATCGTCGCCGCGTCCGGGACCGGTCTCCAGGCGGTTGCCAGCCGGATCGACGCCCTCGGGTCCGGCGTGTCGCACGCCATCGGGACCGGCGGTCGGGATCTTTCGCGGAAGGTCGCCGGAGCGACCACTCTCCAGGCGCTCGAGCTTCTCTCCCGCGATCCCGAAACCCGGGTGATCGTGCTGGTCTCGAAGCCGCCGGCGCCCGAGATCGCGGCCCGGGTTCTGGCTGCGGCCCGGGCCACCGGAAAACCGGTCGTAGTCGCCTTGAGCGGCGCCGTGCCGCCGCTGTCGGCGTTGGACAATCTGTATTTCGCGCGCAGCCTGGATCGGGCCGCCGATCTTGCGGTCACGGTCCTGGGTGACCCGGGCGCCGGAAAGAGCTCTGCGGCGGCGGGACGGGGCTTCGTGCGCGGGCTGTTCTCGGGCGGCACGCTGGCTCTCGAAACGACCCAGGCGCTGCGCTTCTTTCTGGCGCCGCTGGCCTCGAACCTGGGCGTCGAAGGCGTGGTGCCAAGCGGAAGTGAGAGCGCTGGTCATGTGATTCTGGATCTCGGCGCCGACGAGTTCACTGTCGGCCGGCCGCACCCGATGATCGACGCGGATCTGCGGCTGCGGCGTCTCGCCCAGGAGGCATCGGATCCCGAGGTGGGCGTGATTCTCCTCGACCTGGTTCTGGGCGACGGCGCTCATCCCGATCCGGCCGGCGAGCTCGAGCCGGCGATCCGGGCGGCTGGCCAGCGCTCGGATTTGGCCGTTGGGGTGCTGGTGATCGGCACCGAGAGCGATCCTCAGGAGCTCACCGAGCAGGTCGCCAAACTCGAGTCGGGCGGAGCCACGGTGCTCCGAACCGGCGAAGAGCTCACGGCGTTCGCTGTCGAGCGCTCGGCCGCGTCAATCGAGGCCGCCGCCGAATCGAAGGCCATAGCGCTCGAGGATCTCGACACGGTCTCGTGCATCAACGTCGGTCTCGAGCACTTTCACGACAGCCTGGCCGCGCAGGAAGCCCAAGTGGTTCACGTCGAGTGGCGCCCTCCGGCTGGCGGCAACGAGCGCTTGCAGGCGATCCTGGCGAAGATGGGCCCAAGAAGGAGCTGAGGGGGAGGAACGAACGATGGCTATCGACCAGGCGAATCGGGAGGCCACGCAGCGGATGATCGGCGCTCGGCCGATGCTCACGACCGTGGCGACCGCATCCGATGTGATTCCGGCCCTGGCCGGCGACCTGCGCCTGCTGCATGCCGGTCCGCCCATCGAGTGGAATCGGATGTCGGGTCCGCTCCGGGGGGCCGTGATCGGGGCCGCCATCTTCGAGGGCTGGGCGAGAGACGAGGCCGCGGCAGAGACGATGGCGGCGGGCGGCGAAATCGATTTCGATCCCTGTCACCACCACGGCGCGGTCGGACCGATGGCCGGCGTGACCTCGCCGTCGATGGCGGTCTATGTCGTCGAGAACCAGACCCATGGCAACAAGGCGTTCTCGAACTTGAACGAAGGCTACGGCAAGGTGCTCCGCTACGGAGCCTATGCGCCGGAAGTGCTCGACAAGCTCCGCTGGATGAACGACGAGATGGCGCCGGTGGTCAAGACCGCTATCGAAGCCGCCGGCAGTCTCGACATCCGGGCGCTTCTCGCTGAAGCGCTCCATATGGGGGACGAGGGGCACAACCGGAACAAGGCCGGCTCGCTGCTGTTCGCCAAGCTGCTCGGGCCGTGGATCGCGGAGAGCTCGGCGGACGCCTCGACGCGCCGGAAGGTGCTCGACTTCCTGGGTGACAACGCGCTCTCGGTGCTCAACCCGGTGATGGCCGCGTGCAAGGCGATGGCCGACGCCGCCCACGGAGTCGAGGGCTCGACCATCGTCAGCACCATGGCCCGCAATGGCACCGACTTCGGCATCCGGGTGTCGGGACTGGGCGACGACTGGTTCACCGCTCCGGCGGCGACTCCCGACGGTCTCTACTTCTCGGGCTTCACCGCCGCCGACGCCAATCCGGACATCGGCGACTCGACGATCACCGAGACCGTGGGGCTCGGCGCTTTCGCGATGGCCGCCGCGCCGGCGATCGTGTCGTTCGTCTCGGGCAAGCCGTCCGACGCCCTCGAAGCGACTCTCGAGATGTACGAGATCACGTTCGCCGAGCACGAGCACTTCACGATCCCGCCGCTCGACTTCCGCGGCACGCCGACCGGCATCGACATTCGCCGGGTGGTCGAGCTCGGCATCACGCCACGGGTCAATACGGGAATTGCCCACCGGGAGGCCGGCATCGGTCAGGTGGGCGCCGGTCTGGTGCGACCGCCGGTCGAGATTTTCGAACAGGCTCTTATGGCCTACGCCGAGCGTTACCAGCTCGGCTGAGATCCCTCAAGCGCAGGAGAACGTTCCAGATGAATCGGGACCAAGCCATTGCCACTCTGACGCAAGCTCGCTGGTACGACCTGACCCAGCCGCTTTCGATTTTCACGCCGCCCTCGCCGGGTGAGATGCCGCTGCAGGTGCACTTCTTCAAGCGCCTGACCGGGTCGTGGCACGGCGGCCAGGGCGCCAACGGCCAGCTGATCGAATGGTCGAACAACACCGGCACCCATCTGGTCGGTCCGAGGGCGTTCCACTCGGGCGCTCGCGCGATCGCCGATATACCACTCACCGATCTCTGCGGCGAGGGCGTGGTCGCGGACGTTTCGGATGTCGTCGAGGACTACGGCTTCTACACCCCGGAGATGGTGACCGAGCGCGTCGAGGTCGAGGACGGCGACATTCTGGTCGTCCACACCGGTTACCACCGCTACGCCTACGATCAGCCCGACGTCGAGAGCGCCGAGGCTCAGGGCGGGATCGAGAACAAGGAGTTCGGCTACTACGTCCGGCATCCCGGCCCGTCGCCCGACTTCTTTCCCTGGGCGCTTGAAAAGAAGCTCAAGGTGGTGGCCGTCGACTGCGGCTCGGCCGAGCACCCGATGAACACGCACGTGAGGCGGCAGCACAAACCTGAGTTCGCCAAGGCCGAGGCCCGGGCTCGCGAGACCACCGGCAAGAGCTGGGACGAGCTCTTTCCGCCGGACGAGTACTACGCTCTGACCCACCGCACGATGCCCAAGGCGGGACTGCTCCTGGCCGAAGCGCTTGGCGGCGAGATCGGCGAGCTTCTGAACCGGAGAGCCTGGTTTTTCATCCCGCCGCTGCCGTTCATGGAGGTGGAATCCGCCTGGAGCCGGGTGGTGGCCCTGGCTCCGTCCAAGGGGCAAGACCAGGCCGATTTCTTCGCCGCCATGAGCGAGATCGAGATGCTCGACATGACCCTTCCGTTCAGCGTCCAGACGCCGCAGTGGGCCAACTACGAGCCGCTCTCGATCAAGTACACCAAACGCGTCGGCGGCCAGGACCTGGGACTCGGCCGCAACAACGCGCACTGCAGGGCGAGCTTTCACCTGGCCACTCACATGGACGGCGAGAAGCACTTCTGGGCCGCGGGCCGGACGATCGGCGAAGTACCGCTCGAGTACTGGCACGGCCCGGGCGTCGTCGTCGACATCTCAGACGACGTCTCCGATTCGAGCGTCTACACACCGGCGATGATCGAAGACCGAGTGAACCTGCGCAATGGCGACATCCTGCTGATCAAGGCGGGATGGCACCAGTACGGCTGGAACAGTCCGGACTCCGACGAGTTCCGCTACATGATCCAGCACCCGGGTCCGTCGCCCGATTTCGCCGACTGGTGCATCGAGCGGGAGATCAAGTGGCTGGGCATCGACTGCGTCGCGATGGAGCATCCGATGAACACCATCCAGCGCATCTTCCACCCGGGCCAGTTCGCAGTAGCGAACGCGAAGTTGAAAGAGCAGTACGGCGGCGACTGGGACGAGGTCTTCCCGCAGGACAAGTACTACCAGGACATGCACCTGAATCTCTTCCCCAAGGGCATCGTCCACGCCGAGAACCTGGGCGGCGCCATCGCCGATGCCGAGACCGGGCGCTACTACATTGCCGCCTTCATCCAGCGCGGCATGGAGCTGGCGTCGTGCTGGGGGCGGTTCGTGGCGTTTCGGGAGCGAGGGTGACGTAAGTCATCCTGAGCGCAGCGAAGGATCCGGGTGGCGGTCGAGCTCCGTTCTCGACCGTCTTTCATAGGCTGTCATCCTCAGCGCAGCGAAGGATCCCTCTCGCTGACGAGCGAAGCTCGGCAGTGAATTGCGCCGATTGAGGGCCGCCGGGTGCGCGCGCCCCGCATCCACGTCCTCACCTCCTTCCCGTTCGCCCTACGGCAGCTCCTCCTCCGGCAGCCCGAAGTAGTGACCGAGCTCGTGGATGACCGTGTCGCGGATCTCGCGCAGGAGCTCGCGGCGGGTGCGGCAGGCCTCGAGGAGCGGTAGCCGGTAGACCACGATGCGGTCGGGGAGGTCCAGCCCGTAGGTCGAAGGCCCGCGCTCGGGGAGGGGCACCCCCTGGTACAGGCCATACAGTGTGTCGATTTCGGGATCCAGGCCGACTGCCCGAAGGTCCTCCACCGACGGCTCGTCCTCGACCGTGACCGCGACGTTTTCGATCGCCGTGGCGAGGTCGTCCGGGATGCCGGCGAGGGCCTCGGAGACGACCGATTCGAAGTCTCGAACACCCATTCTCAGCATGGGGGACACAATACGTAATCTCGGCCGCGCGATCGAGCCCCAGCTACCCTCACGAGGCGGCGAGGCGGGGACCGAGCGCCTTACCTGTTCCTTGTTCGAGTTACGTATTGTGTCCCCTAATGTGGAAGAGTAGACGGTCCAAAGGAGATGACGGATGAAGAAACAACTCGGATGGATCGGTGTCACGGCTCTGCTTCTGGCCGTGGCGTGCGCGCCGTCGGGAGACGTGGGCGGCAGAGACGAGGCGGCAACGCAGACAGCCGAAGCGACCGCCGGAGAAATCGCGGAGCGCCTCGCGCAGTACGCGCCGCACGAGATGACCGCCGATCTCTCGGGGGTCCCCGAAGGCGAGATCGTGGTTCTGAAAGAGATCATCCAGGCCGCCCGGATCATGGACGACATCTTCCGGATCCAGGTCTGGGCGGGTAGCCCGGCGATGCGGGCCGAGCTGGCCGGTGAGAGCGAAGAGCTCAGGCGCTTCTTCGACATCAACTTCGGTCCCTGGGACCGGTTGGCCGAAAACGAGCCGTTTCTGACAGACAGGGGAGATCTCGAGCACCCCGAGGGTGCGGGTTACTACCCGGAAGACATGACCAAGGAAGAGTTCGAAGCTTGGCTCGAGACGCATCCGGACGACCGCGACGCGCTGACCGGTCTTTTCACCATGGTTCGCCGCGACGGCGCGGCGCTGGTGGCGGTGCCGTACTCGGAGGCCTTCCGCGACTACCTGGAGCCGGCGGCGGCCCATCTGCGCAAAGCGGCGGAGCTCACCGCCAACGAATCGCTCCGCACCTTCCTCACCTCGCGCGCCGACGCGTTCTTCTCGGACGACTACTACCAGAGCGATAAGGACTGGATGGATCTCGAATCGCCGGTGGAGGTGACCATAGGTCCCTACGAAACCTACGAGGACGGCCTCTACGGCTACAAGGCGGCCTTCGAGGCCTTCGTCACGGTCAACTTGCCTGACGAGTCGGCCAAGCTCGAGCGGTTTAAGAGCTTTCTGCCCTGGCTCGAGTCCAACTTGCCGATTGCCGACGAGCTCAAGAACGAGCGCGGCACCGACAGCCCCATGCGGGTGGTCGACGAAGTCTACGTCGGCGGCGATTCCAAGGCCGGAGTGCAGACCCTGGCATTCAACCTGCCCAACGACGAGCGCGTACGCGAGGAGAAGGGCTCGAAGAAGGTCATGCTCCGGAACGTCCTGCGCGCCAAGTACGACAAGATTCTCGTTCCGATCGCCGAGCGGGTACTGGTGTCCAACCAGGTCGGTGACGTCTCGTTCGATGCCTTCTTCGCCGAGGTCCTGCACCACGAGCTCAGCCACGGCCTGGGTCCGGGGAAGATCACCGTAGACGGGCGCGAGACCGAGGTGCGGCTCGAGCTCAAGGAGCTCTACTCGACGCTGGAGGAGGCGAAGGCCGACGTCATGGGCGTCTACAACATCCTGGCGCTGATCGAGCGTGGCGACATCGCGCCCGAAATGCGGACTACGCTCGAGCCGTCCTATGTCGCGGGTCTCTTCCGGTCAGCGCGCTTCGGGCTCCACGAGGCCCATGGACGGGGTGTCGTCGCCCAGTTCAACTTCCTGCTCGAAAAGGGCGCGCTCGAGGTCGACGGGGATGGCCGTTTCGGCGCCGTGTCCGAGACGTTCGGCGACGGCATCCGCGATCTTCTCAACACGATGCTGATGCTGCAGGCCAACGGCGACTACGAAGGCACCAGGACCTTTCTCGACACCTACGGAGTCGCCTCGGAGGCCCTGGTCGGAGCGGTGGATCGGTTGGGTGAGGTGCCGGTCGACATCTACCCGATCTATCCACAGGCCGACGAGCTGTCGCCGGCATCGTAGAAACGGACGAGCTAGGGATTTGTCGACTCGTACCTTCGGGCAGAGGATCACCCGCAACGAGGACCCGCGGCTTCTCACCGGCCGCGCGCTCTTCGTCGATGACGTCAACCTCGAGAACCTGGCGCACGTCGCCTTCGTGCGGAGCCCGTTCGCGCACGCGCGGCTGGGGAAGATCGATACCCGCCGGGCACACGAGCGCGATGGAGTCGTCGCGATCTACACGGCCGAAGACCTCGGTGACTACTGGCAGCCTGGACCCCTTCTGGTGCCGCCGCCTCCGATCGAGGGAATCGTCTTCAACCAGCGCACCCAGGTACCGCTCGCCAAGGACAAGGTGCGGCACGTCGGCGAGGCCGTCGCCATGGTGGTTGCCGAGAGTCGCTATATCGCCGAGGACGCGGTGGCCGAAGTGTTCGTGCGCTACGAGCCACTGGATCCCGCGGTCGGGCTCGAGGCTGCGCTCGAAGAAGGCGCGCCGCGGGTTCACGACGATCTCGACACCAATGCGGCAGCGATCGTGGCCCAGGACAAGGGCAACTACGAATCGGCCCGCGCGGCGGCGGATGTCGTTGTGTCGAGGCGATTCACCTACGACCACGGCATCGCGGCGGCGATGGAGAACCGCGGGGTGGTCGCGGACTGGGACGACCGCGGACAGCGACTGACCATTTGGGACACGACCCAGGCGCCGATTCCGATTCGTAACGGGGTCGCGGCCATGCTGGGTCTGTCCGAAAACCAGGTACGGGTCATCGCGCCTTTCATCGGCGGCGGATTCGGACCGAAGATCATGATGTTCTACCCGGAGGAGGTCCTGATTCCGTGGGCCTCGGTGGCGCTCGAACGACCGGTCAAGTGGATCGAGGATCGGGAGGAGAACTTCGTCGCCACCACCCACGAGCGCAGCCAGATCCACGACGCCGAGATCGCGCTCACGCGCGACGGCAAGATTCTCGGAGTCAAAGACACCTTTCTCCACGACACCGGCGCCTACGCCCCTTATGGGCTGACCGTCCCGATCAACAGCCAGTGCACGCTACTGGGCTGCTACGACGTTCCCAACTACGCCAGCAAGTTCACCGCGGTGTTCACCAACAAGCCGATCGTGACTCCATATCGCGGCGCCGGTCGGCAGCACGGCGTGTTCGTCATGGAGCGCCTCCTCGACGTCGCGGCTCGGGAGCTCGAGATCGATCGAACCGAGATTCGGAGGCGGAACTTCATCGCGCCGGAGTCGTTTCCGGTGAACCACGAGATCATCTATCAGGATTTCGCGCCGTTGGTCTACGACAGCGGTAACTATGAGCCGCTCCTGGACCAGGCGCTCGAGAAGATCGGCTACGACGAGTTCATCCTCGAGAAACAGCCGGCGCTGCGGGCCGACGGGCGCCTGGTCGGAATCGGCGTCGTGTCCTACGTCGAAGGCACGGGCATCGGTCCCTACGAAGGCGCGCGGGTTCAGATCCAGGCCTCCGGGCGCGTGTCGGTCGCCACCGGCATCGGAACCCAGGGCCAGGGGCATATGACCTCATTTGCCCAGGTGGTCTCCGATCAGCTCGGCGTCGACGTCCGCGACGTCGACATCGTCACCGGCGACACGGATCAGTTCCATTGGGGCGCGGGCACGTTCGCCTCGCGTGGCGCGGTGGTGGCCGGCAACGCCATCCACGCGGCGGCCAAGGGCGTGCGCAAGAAGGTCCTCGAAGCCGCGGGCAAGCAGTTCGAGGTGTCCGAGAACGACCTCGAGCTGGTCGACGGCGCGGTCCGCGTCAAGGGCGTGCCCGACAAATCGATGCCTCTGGGCGAGCTGGCGCTTCTGGCCAATCCGATGCGCGGTGCGGTCGAGCCCGGCACCGAGCCCGGGCTCGAGGCCACCGACTACTTCGGACCTGAGCGTGGAGCGACCGCTGCCGGTGTGCACGCGATGATCGTCGAGGTCGATCCGGAAACCTTCGACATCGACATCCAGAGGTACGTCGTGGTCCACGATTGCGGAGAAGTGATCAACCCGTTGATCCTGGACGGCCAGATTCAAGGCGGGGTGGCCCAGGGCATCGGTAACGCATTCTTCGAGGAAGTCGTGTTCAGCGAAGACGGCCAGATCATGAACGCCTCCTTCATGGATTATCTGCTGCCGACCTCTTTGGATGTTCCCCGGATCGAAGGTGCTCACCAGACTACGCCGTCGCCGCTCAACGAGCTCGGCGTCAAGGGCGCCGGAGAAGCCGGGGCGATTCCGGTGGGACCGCTCTTCGCGCAGGCAATCGAGGACGCACTGGCCGGCAGCGATGTCGAGATTCTGGAGATTCCGCTCAAGCCCAATCGTCTTTGGGAGCTGGTGCAGTCCGACCAGGACTGATTCGCGCGGCCATCTGTTCCATGACCTGTTTCGAGGATTCGAGAATGACGCGTTTGCGATTTCTGTCGCTGGTGCTGGCGATGGCCGGCCTGATGGTGTCGGCCTGCGGCAAGCCCGACACCGACCTGTCCTGGTCGCAGTGGCGCGGCGCCGACGGCTCGGGGATTACCGAGAAGACCGACCTGCCGCTTCACTGGAGAAAGGACGGAGCCGGGATCAAATGGGCCGCTGAGCTGGATGGCGCCGGGACGTCTTCGCCGGTCGTGGCCGGCGGCCAGGTGTTCGTGACCAGCGCGACGACGGCAGTGGTCGGCAAGCCGATCGAGATCAACGTCGAAAGCTTCGATCTGGCCAGCGGTGAGCTCGGCTGGCGGACGACGATCGCGACCCGGAACCGAGAGCGAATGCACCGGATGAACAGCTCCGCCGGACCGACTCCGGCGTCCGACGGGGAACACCTCTTCGCCTACGTCGGCTCCCATCTGGCGGCGCTCACCATGGATGGCGACATCGTCTGGGTTCAAGAGATCGATCCGAACTACCTGGCCGAGTCGCGCTACGGCGCCGGCAGCTCGGTGCTTCTCTACGGCGACATGGTGGTGATTCTGCGAGACCGCGAGCGTGTCGATGATGCCCTGGTGGGTTGGATGGCGGCGTACGACAAGGCCTCGGGCGAACAGGTCTGGAGAAAGAAGATCGACGACAGCTGCTGCTCCTATGTGACTCCGCTGGTGATCGAGGGCGCCGCCGGCGATGAGCTCTTCGTGGTGCTGGCCGGCTACGTGGCCTCCTACGATCCGGCGAGCGGCAAGCGGTTGTGGCGCCGGAAGCAGGAGATCGCCCAACCGGTGGCGAGCCCGGTGGCCGAGGGCGATCTTCTGTGCGTCGCCAGCGGCGCTCACGGTCACCGCCAGGCGCGCTGCTGGGAGAAGGTGACCGAAGACGACCAGACCGTCTGGAGGGACCTCTGGAAGCACCAGAAGTGGGTCGGCGACACCTCGTCGCCCGTGCTCGTGGACGGCCGTCTCTATCTGCTGACCGAGAAGGGCATCCTGCGGTCGATAGACGCGCGCACCGGCAAGCTGCTCTGGCAGAAGCGGCTCGCGGCGGAAGGCTACCGGGCCTCGCTTGTAGCGGGAGAGAGCAGGCTCTACGCTCTCGGGCAGGCGGGCTCGGTGTCGGTGGTCAGCCAGGCCGATGGCGAGACCCTGGCGGTCAACTCGATGCCCGAGGCAACCTACGTGGCGTCCCCCGGCGTCGCCGGCGAGTGCTTGCTGATTCGCAGTAACGCGCGCCTCTATTGCGTCGGCGGCACCGATGCGCCCGCGCCGGCGGGCTCCTAGAGCGCCGGAATCCCGTTAGTATCCGGCAGAATGCAAGAAGGCTCGGACTCGGTTTCGAGCGGGCGGAAGCTGGCCTACGGAATCGACGACCGGCCGCCCCTCGGCAAGGCGGTGCCGCTGGGAGCGCAACACGTCCTGGCGATGCTGCTCGGGAACATCACGACGCCGATCCTGGTCGCGGGCGCGCTCGGTCTGGCGGTAGCGGAGACGTCCCTTCTCCTCCAGGCGGTTCTGTTCATGGCCGGGGCGGCGACCATCGTCCAGTCGTACCCGATCGGTCCTGTCGGCGGCAGGATCCCGATCGTCATGGGAACCTCGATCGCGTTTCTGGGCGCGATCATCGCCGTGGCGCGCCAGAGCGGCCTGGCTGTGGTCTTCGGCGCCTGCCTGGCGGCCTCGGTGGTCGAGGTCGTTCTCGGATTTCAGATCGGCCGCTTGAAGAGATTCTTTCCGCCCCTGGTCACTTCGATCGTGGTCATGCTGATCGGCTTGACCTTGATTCCGGTCGGCATGGACTACGCCGCCGGAGGCAAGGGCGCTCCCGATTACGGCTCGATGACCAACCTCGGCATCGCCGCGCTGGTTTTCCTGGTGACCCTGGCACTCAACCAGTTCGCGCGCGGCTTCTGGAGTCACGCCAGCATTTTGATCGGCGTTGTGGCGGGCTACGGCGTCGCCCTGGGTCTCGGCCGGGTCGAGTTCGAGAGCATCGCGAGCGCCGGCTGGTTCTCGTTTCCGAAGCCGCTCGCATTCGGGCTCGAGTTCGCCTGGGCGCCGATTCTCCTGATGGGGTTGATCTACGTGATCTCGACGTTGGAGACCGTGGGTGACATCGCGGGCACGCTGGCCGTCGAGGAGCGCGAACCGACTACCGAAGAGCTCCGGGGCGGCCTGGTCGCGGACGGCGTGATGAGCGGGCTCGCGGCGCTGGTGTCCGCCTTCCCGAACACGTCGTTCTCCCAGAACGTCGGTCTGGTCAACTTCACCGGTGTCGCCAGCCGGCACGTCACCGCAATCGGGGGAGGTCTCTTGATCGCGCTCGGGCTGATTCCCAAGGTCGGCACCCTGTTCGCGACCATCCCGGCCGCAGTCATCGGCGGCGCCGGTCTCATCATGTTTGCCATGATCTTCGCCTCGGGAGTCGCGATCTTCCACCGCTCGGTACCGTTGAGTCGCCGCAATATGGTGATCCTGGCAGTGGCGCTCGCTCTGGGGCTCGGCGTCGAGTTCAGGCCCGAAGCTCTGATACACGTGCCCGAGTCGCTCAAGACGCTGGCGGGCTCGGGATTGGTGGCCGGAGGCCTCTCGGCACTCGTGCTGAACCTCGTTCTGCCCCGCCGCAAGCGCCGCTAGGCGAGCTCTGGTTCGTTCTTCTCGGTGCTCGATCGGCTCCGCTCGCCCGCTAGCCCGGACCTCGGGCGGGAGGCAGGGTGGTCACCCGCGTGATCGCGCCGATCATGAGCAGGGCGCCCACGATCTGGAGTGGAGACAGGACGGACCGGTTGACGAAGTAGTCGAAAGCGACCGCCGACAGCGGCAGGCACAGCTCGCAGATCGCGGCGACGCGCGCCGGAACCCTCTGCAGGCCGAAGTAGTACAGAAAGATCGCGCCGCTGCCGGTGGTGATCGCAATGATCGCGATGGTCAACCATTCCTGCCGGGTGATGACTTCCAGCGAGAGCCGGGTGCCGGTCGCCGCGAGCAGGACTGCTGTAAGAAGAGTGGTGAGCCCGTAGCGAGCAAAGGTGGCGTCCCCAAAGTCGAGTGCGGCGAGCAGCTTCTTGCCGAAAACCGTCGCTGAGCCGAAGGCGGCAGCCGCGAGCAGAGCCATGACGGCGGCCTCGGTCTCCTTCGCTCCGCCTACAAAGTCCGGAAGACTCCACCCGAAGGTCAGCAGATACCCACCCAGCACCGCCAGGGCGGCCCAGCTCAGAAAGCCGCGAGTCAGTTTCTCGCGCAACATCACGGCCGCCAGGCCGACGGCGAAGACGGGCTGGAACTTCTGAAGCAGCACCACGACGCTGAGCTGGTTGAAATCGACCAGAAAGAGAGCCTTCACGATCGCGAGGGTTCCCAGGACACCGCCGGTCGCGGCCACAGCAGCCAGCGTCAGCCACTGGCCCACGTCGAGGTGCCGCAGTCTTGAATAGGATTTCGCCAGAGCAGGCTGCATCAGCAGAAACGGCACCGCGTGGAGCAGGAACACGACGACGAGCACCGGCAGGTTGTGTAGTCGGGGGGTCAGAACGACGCCATCGAGGCCCCAGAGGGCCGCCGCGGCGCATATCGCTGCGGCACCGAGCCGGCGCGGGTTCAAACTGCGATCTCCGCCCGGGTCGAGCGGATCGGGCCGAGCTCGGACTCCGACGAGCCCGCAACGTCGGTGAGACCGGAAAAGACACGGATCTCGAGCCGGCGGTCGGGCCCTGGCGCCAGAGCGATCGCCATGACGTGCTCGCCGGTGGGCCGGTAAAGCGCGAACTGCCAGTCCGGGCCCGCCGTGTGCTCGTTCTCTATCGGCTGGAAGTCCACGCCGCCGGACTCGTCGAGACCGAACCGGGCGCCGGTCATCCGGAACGGGATCCCCGATCCCCGGGCTTTGTAGTAGGACTCCTTGAGCGTCCAGTAGGAGAAGAAGCGTTCGCGGAGATCCTCCGACGCCTGGCGCTCAAGATCTTCGAACTCCTCCGGGGCGAAGCTGTGCTCCGCGATTCGCAATGGCCGCAGCGGCCGCTCGAGGCACTCGACGTCGACACCACAGTCGGCCTCGGCGGTGACGACGCAGGCCGCGAGCCCCCGGGTGTGTGACAGGTTGAAGCGGAGCCGCGGAACCGGCGCCGGGCCGGTGATCTCAGGACGCCCCTGCCGGCCGGCGCCGAACTCCCAAGCCGCGGGCTCAATCTCAGCATACTGGGATAGCGCGAACCGAATAAGCGACCGGCCGGCTACGAAGCTGGCCTGGGCATCGGGATGGCGTAGCCTGCGGGCTCGTGCGTCCTCGGCCGGTGTCAGCAGAGGGGCGCGCCGCCAGGCCTCGAGCTCCGAGATCCAAACGTGGGCCTCACGAGTTAGAAGAGCGCGCAGCTCCCCCCGACGCTCGCCTATACTCGACTGGAACAAGATCGAATCCTGACTGGGTGTTCGTGGGATATCGCGTCGTAGATAACTACTACCGCCAGGAGATCTTCGAGTTCTTCCGGGGCTACCGGAATCCCTTCTACTCGGTCTCCTTCGGGCTGAAGTTTAGCCGTCTCAAGGCCTTTTTGGACGAGCGCGGCTGGAAAACCTATCTCAACCTCTGCTACTTCTTCACCCGGGCCATGCAGCCGCTCGAGGACTTTCGCTATCGAATCAAAGATGGCGACTTCGTGCTTTACGATTCGATCCATCCGGGTTTGACCGTACCGGCCGCCGGCGGTCTTTTCGGCTTTGCGTACTTCGACTACGACTCCGATGCCGCCCGTTTCAACGCTGGGGCGGTGATGCCGGCACCCGATGATCCACCGAACTTCGCAGAAGACGGCTCTTCGATCTACATCTACTTCACGGCGATACCCGGCGTACCTTTTGACACCTTCACCCATGCCACCGACGACACTGCGGATCCAGCGGTCCGGGTGGCGTTCGGCAAGCCCTATGACGACGGCGGTGAGCTCCGGGTGCCGGTTGGTGTTCAAGTCAATCACGCGTTCGTCGATGGGCGCGCCCTGGGTCAACTCTACGAACGCGCCGTCGACTGCTTCGAAAACCCCGAGGTCACGGAGGAGGACTGATGAGCGAGGAGGTCTACACATCCAAGGTACGGATCGAGCGCCTCCGCGGGCCGGTTCGGCTCGCGTTTCTGCCGGCGGAGGACCGGCCGGTCATGTTCGGAGTGCATTCCGAGATCGCCGAGCACTACGGCGTGAGCCCCGAGGACTTTCCCCCCACGGCGACAACGCTCGACTACGTGGTGGCCGCGGCCGGCGGCTGACTCACCGGCACCTTTGCCGGAGCGCTGGAAGCGCGCGGCGCACGCCTCGAAGAGGGAGATCTGGTCTCCCAGATCCGGGGGACGGTTTGCAAAGACGGTAAGGTCCTGGTGATTCGCCGAATCGAAGCGACCTATCACCTCAAGATCCCCGACGAGCACCGCGAGGCCGCCGAGCGGGTGCTCGAGTTTCATGCCGACTACTGCCCGGTGGCGAAGACACTCTCCGGGTGCGTGGAGATCGAGACGCGGTTGGAGTTTGTGTAGGAAAAAAGGCTCGCGGCCCGTCCCGACTGGTTGTCAATCGGTTCTCTGCGGCGAATCGTGCCGATTGAGGGCCGTCGGTGCCGTCTTCTCGCTCGGCGAACCTCGCTCGCAAGAGGAAAGCGGA
>JBHHWO010000009.1:0-54910 GCA_046756565.1 Thermoanaerobaculia bacterium
TGGGTCCACCTGGATTCGAACCAGGGACCTGCCGGTTATGAGCCGGATGCTCTAACCGCTGAGCTATGGACCCAGACTCCCCGAGCCCGGGGAGCCGAGAGTATAACCAATTTCGGCGGTCTTGGCAGACGCTCAGCTGGCTGTCGACCGGGTGCCGTTGTCGGTCTTCGAGGGGGCGTCCGCGTAGAGTCTTCGGTAGCTGTCGGCGAACAGCAGGACCCGTTTGACGTACGATTTCGTCTCTTCCAGGGTGAGAGTTTCGAGGAACCGGTCGACCTCCGCGTTGGCGCCCGCCTGGCGCCAGAGTCGCTTGATGCGGTATGGGCCCGCGTTGTATCCCGCGAGCGCCAGCTCCTCGTCGTTGCCGAACATGGAGCGAACCTGCTTGTAATACGTGGTTCCGAGGCGAACGCTGAAGGACGGATCGCTCAAGCGCTCCTTGCTGTATCGCAGCCCGAGGCGTCGGGCGATCTCCCGGCCGGTAGACGGCATGACCTGCATCAGCCCTCGAGCTCCAGCGCGGCTATGGGCTCTCGCGTCGAAAGCGCTCTCCTGGCGAATCATCGCCAGAACCAGATTCCGGTCTAGACCATTGCGCTCAGCGTTTTGCTCGATGATGCTGTCGAAGGCCAGCGGGTAGTAGAGGAACTGAGCCCGGTCGGGAGCCATGCCCTGGTAGGACGAGCCTAGAACCGGAAAGACCCCCTTGATCTCGATAATGCTCTGTCGCCACTCGCCGGCTGCGGAGAGAATCGAGGACCTGAGCGCGCGGGCCGGCCGGGACTCGCTTCGATCGAGGGCGTTCACTTCGATCAGGGCCGCCTCGTCCAGGCCCAGAGCAGTGAGCAACTCGGCGCGCCGGAAGACCGGGTCTCGAGGCCACGGCTCGGTGGGCGTGGCCGGGGCGGCGTCGAGCGTCGCCGTGGCTTCCCTGCCCAATCGACGAAGGGCCTGGCGGCGGTAGAAGTCGGTAAAGGGCACGTCGGCGACGGTTTCGAGGAGTGCGCGCGCGCGCGCGCGGTTGCCCAGGATTCCCTGTGCCCGGGCGGTCCAGTAGAGCCCGCTGCGGTTGTAGCTACTGGTCGGGTAGAGCTCGGCCAGCTCGGTCCAGTAGCCGATCGCGCCGCTGTGGTTGCGCTGTTGGTACTGCTTCCATCCGTGCTTCCAGAGATGGCTAGCGCCGCTGGTGTCGCCAGGATCGAGAGCCTTGAGCCGGCGCAAGATCGAGAGCGACTCTTCGAACTCGTCCGAATCGAGAGCGTCTTCGAACTGCAACCGCAAAGCTCTCACCGAGCGCTCGGGGTGCCGGCCGAGCCTGATGACCTCCGCGAGATGCTCGTGGGCCCGCGCGCGCATCATCTGGCGCTGCTGAAAGTTCAGCTGCCGACCCGGCCGAGCGCGGGATACCTCGAGCGCCGCGAACGCTCGCCGCCATTCGAGGTCGCTCGCCTCGGACAGGCTGTCCGGGCTGGCGCCATCGAGAATAGCCAAGGCATCTTCACCTCGGCGGGAGGCGGTCAGAACGTCGGCGGACACCAGACGCCAGTCCAATCCGCGCCTCTCCAAAGGAACGTCTTCGAGAGTGCTGAGTGCGGACTCGAGGAGTCCGACTTCACGAAGGCGCTCGGCCCTGCGGATCAACTGCTCGCCGGTCATGATCGAAGGCCAATCGAGCGAGCCGTCGTGAGCGCGGAACTCCTCGATCACTTTGAGCTTCGAAGCCGTAATCGGATGTTCGACCAAAAGGTCAATGGCCGCGGTCTGCCGCAGCTCGGGATCACCCAGCTCGACCCCGGATTCCCAGCCGGCGACTCGGAGTGTCTCGGCGTTTTCAGAGGTCATCGACCACGAGCGGCTCCTGTGCACCAGATCGACTACGGCGGCAAGATCGCCGCGTTCGCGCGAGAGCTGGGCCGCGGCGAGAATGCCCTGTTCGGCGAGTGGCGAGCTGGGGTGTTCTTCCCGCAGCGTGTCGAGAGCCGACTCGGCGACGGAATACTGGCCCAGCGCGATCGCGCTGCGGGCGACACCAAGCAGACGCCAGTCCTCGAAAGCGGCCCCATCGGGTACGGCCCGAAGGTCCTCCAGCCCAGCCGAATAACGCCCGCAGCCCTCCGCAGCGAGTCCGAGAATCAAGTGCGGCTCCGTCCCGCCGTATCCTCCCGCGTCCGTCCCGATGCTCTCCAGAAGGTCGTTCGCGCCATCCAGGTCGCAAGATCGAATCGCTTTCGCCAGCTCTTCGGATCGAGCGACGTCGGCGCTGGAATCCAACCGGTCGGGCAACTGGGAATCGCCGCCGCGGGCGAGGGGCTCGAGCAGGCTCGCCCCGACCAGACTGGTCGCCGCGGCGAAAGCCGGCAGGAGCGTGAAACGGAAGCGCCTCATACCAACTGAGTACGCCCTTGCGGGCTACTCAGATTCCCAGCAAAGATGGGTCGCCGCCCGCCAGGATTCTCACCAAGGCCTGCTTGAAGTAGTCGTTCTCGGCGCGGACGCGCTCGTCGATGCGGTCCTCGAAAATCTGACGCGATCGATCAATGTCTTCTTGAAGTCGCGAATAGACGCTCGAACTGCGCCTACCTTCTTCGACGGCCTCTTCGTTGTAGAGCTTGATCTCGGTCACCAGTAGGCGAGCCAGGCGCTGCGCCTCTTCGTGTTCGGAGTCCGAGCCGGCATCGCCGGCGGGCGCTGAAGACGTAAACGCCCAACCCGGGCCTTCGAGATCTCCGGGCGGAGATACCTCGGTGCTGCCCAGGTCCAGCGTCGGCTCAGCCGGGTCCGCGGGTGGGGCGATCTCGGTCGCGGGCGCCTCGGCAGCGGCCGGAGCGTCATCGGCCGCCAATCCGGACCGCGAGGCCTCTTCCGGCTCGTCTTCCGGTTCCGACGGGATTGGCGCCAGATCGGGCGCGGCGTCCATCGAGGGCTCCGGCAGCTCGATGGTTCCGGACACCTCGGATTCCGAAGCCTCGGTACCCTCCTCGACTTCCGTCTCCTCATAAGCGGCCGGTGCCTCGGGAGCCGGCTCCGGCTCGGCCACCGCCGATTCGTCGATAGCGGGCTCGGCATCGGCCTCGGTCGGCGGCGGGGCCACTTCCGGTTCGGCTTCTACGCCGAGATCGGCTTCGGGCTCGGTTTCGGTTTCGGGCTCGGCGACCGCCGCCGACGCACCTCCCGTCAGAGCCAGAGTGGCCGTAGAACTGCGCTTGCGTACCGGCAGCGTCTCCAGTGTCTGCCCGGCGATGTAGGTCAGGAGTTGGAGCGATGACAGCGAGAAGGGATCGTCACCGAGCCGGTCACAGTAGACCGTGCCGACGACCTGGTTTCCGAGAACGAAAGGCATGAGTAGGCCCATGGAGGGTCGGTCGGCGCCGAGAGCATCGCAGATCGCGCCGCAGTCGTCGGCGGTCAAGGCATGGGAACCTGCCTCGGGGCTGGCGCCGTCGGGCAGCAAGTCAGCCGAGTCGACGGTGATCTCCCGAATCATGGCGTCGGCATCGCCGAATCCGGCGGAGCTCCAGCCATGGGCGTGACTACCGCGATTGACAAAGATCACTACCCGCGATGCGAATCGGAGCGCGCTGCGCGATAGTGCCTCCAGGATGTCCGCTTGCGAGGTGGCGACGTCGATGTCGAGTGCCGCCATTCGAAGCTCGTCGGCCGCGTCCAGGGCCAGTGCCGGCTGCGTGGGAGCTTCGGCGCCGGCCGGCCGGTCCTCGCCGGCCTGGGTGGTCGCTTCTTCGACGAGCGACTGGACTGTGGTCGTCAGTCTCTCCTCGAACTCCTCACGAACAGCTTGGACCGCCTGCTCGAGTTTGCCGGCAACGTTGGGGTCCAAATCCTCGAGATACTCCGTGAGTTTCATGATGCTCTCCGTCAGTCGGGAAAAGGCGCTTGAACCGACCGATTATTCTTTAGGGTCCGAGGGCTGTCAAGGGAATGGCCCACGGGTGAAAGCCGTTTGTTTATCCGCAGTTACAACTAAACCGAAAGTCGTGAAGCCGGTTGGCGTCTTGTCGGCTTCGAGAAGGCTGTGGTACGTTGACCATTCTCAAAAAGAAGTGCTTCGCACCCGGAGAACACGGAGGGGTTCCAATGCGCAGTAATCGAGTCCTTGTTGTTTTTGCTTTTCTGGCAACCGTCGCGTTGCTGTCGGCCTGCGGTCCCGGCACGCCGAAGGTCGATCCCGAGGTCGAAGCTGCTTGGACGTGGCTCACCGAAAACAAGAAAAAGCTCGACGAAATGAGGGCAGAGCTGGCGGAAGTCAAGCAGATGATGAAGGCGCCGGCTGCCGAGGAAGGTGAAGAGGGAGAGACCGAAGGTGGAGCCGAGGGAGAGGCGGCCAGCGAGCCGATGCCGACGGCCGAGGAGCTCGAGGCCAAGGCCAGCCAGCTCGATGACGAGATCACCCAGCTCGCCGACGAGTTCGGCGGCAAGCTGGCGGCCTTCCTGAATGATCCGAGGAACCAGATGATCGAGGGCGAGCCCTTGACCGAACGTCAGCTTGCCGCTGTGCGCATGAAGACCAGCGAGGACGTGGAGCTGGCGAACGAGTACATCGAAAAGGGGGGCGACTACCGTCGCGCCATTGACATCCTGACCATGGCAACCAATCTCGATCCGGACAATGCGGAGCTGCAAGCGGCCCTCGAGGAGGCGCAGGCCAACCGCTACATGTCCGAAGAGCGGTTTGCGCAGGCCAAGAAGGGCATGACCCAGAACGAAGTCCGTCAGGTCCTCGGCCAGGTCAACCTACGCAATATTCGCGAATACGAAGACAAGGGCGTGACGGCCTGGTTCTACGCGACCGCCGAGGGCGGCGCCGCCGCCGCCGTCTGGTTCCGCGAGAACAAGAGGTCGGGCGAGCTGGAGGCCTACCAGATCAAATACGACGCGGTCGAAGGAAGCGGCGGCTAGACTCCCGCTTGACTCTCGCCGTGGTATCGGCGACACTTTTGCGCGCGACCCGAGGTCGTGGCGGTCCCCACCTCTTGGAAGGAGCGGACCGACGGGAGGTGATATCGATTGCCAGCTGTACAGGTACGAGACGAAGAGAGCTTTGAGAACGCGCTTCGGCGTTTCAAGCGAAAGTGCGAGAAGTCAGGCATCCTGACCGAGCTCAAGAAGCGTCAGTATTTCGAAAAGCCATCTGTCAAGCGGAAGCGTAAGGCCATGCAGGCTCGCAAGAAGGAACTGCGGCGGATGGCCGAAGAACGCCGCATGGGTCTTCGCTGAGCGCGGTAGAGCCGACGACAATCACGCATCAGGCGGGGGCTCACCCCGCCTTTTTCTTTTCTGGGAACATTCGGAGATGCAAGCCTCCTCGGACAGCTCGAGAGCGCTAGAGTTCGCTTCGCTGAAGCAAGTCGCGGCCGAGTTCGCTGTCTGCGATCTCGGCCGGACGGCGATTCTGGCCGCGCGGCCGATCGAGAAAGTCTCCGAGCTTCGGCGATCGCTGGCGATGACCCAGGAGATTGAGCGGTTGGTAGAGAGCGAGCCGTTGGTCAGAGGCTTCGATGAGGATCTCGCGCCCCTGGGCGAGCTGGTCACCGGAGACCACGCCGAAGTAAAGGGCCGGGACCTGTTGCTGCTGGCTGGAGTGCTGACCGACTCCCGGGCGGCATTGGATCGAGTGCGCGCCGACGAGGAGGCGCAGAGACTCCAGGAGGCCTTCCGGGAGGTGCCGGACCTCGGCGATCTCGCCGGAGAGATCGATCGCACGATCGACGAGCGGGGGCGAGTGAGAGACGACGCGAGCCCGAGATTGAAGAAGCTCTCCACCAGAAGCCGCACGGTTCGGCGGGGGCTCTACTCGCGGCTCGGAGAGTTCGTCACCGGCCATCGGGACAACCTAGCGGAGGAAACCGTATCTGTTCAGGACGGGCGCCTGGTTCTGATGCTGCGCTCGGGCTCGAAGGGCCGCCTGCCGGGAGTCGTCCAGGGCCGCTCGGGCACTGGCAAGAGCTTCTACTTCGAGCCTCTTGAGTTTGTCGAAGAGAACAACGAGCTGAACGAGAGCCAGCGCGAAGAGGAGGCCGAAAGGCACCGGATCTTCACCGAGCTTCTGGCGCGCGTCCGCTCGAACGCCGCGGGCATCCGTGCCCAATGGAGCATGCTGGCGGAGCTCGATTCTCGCCAGGCTCTGGTGCGCTTCAAGAAGACGATAGGGGGCCACTTCGTCGAGCCCCGCGAGGGTGATCCCCTCGAGCTGCTCGACGCACGCCATCCCCTGCTGGATCCGGTGCTGGCAGAGAGCCGCAAGAGAGCGCTGGGGCAGGCCGGCCACACCGACCCTGTGGTGCCGCTCGTACTTCAACTGGCGGAGAACCGGCGAATGCTGGTCGTTACCGGTCCGAACGCCGGCGGCAAGACCGTGGCGCTCAAGACGGCTGGGCTTCTGGCGGTTGCTGCCCACTGCGGCTTTCCATTGCCGGTGGCCCTGCATTCGCGGTTGCCGTTTCTGACTCGTGTGGTCGCTGTGGTCGGCGACGAACAGGATCTGCTCGAGGAGAGGTCGACCTTCAGCGGCAGGCTGCTGCGACTTCGGGAGGTCTGGGACGCCGCAGGCCCGGACAGCCTGCTGCTGGTCGATGAGCTGGGGTCGGGAACGGATCCAGCCGAAGGTTCGGCGCTCGGCATCGCGCTGGTGGAAGGGCTGTCTGCAAAGCGCCCGTGGACGGTGATCACGACACACCTGACTGCGATCGCAGCGGCGGCCCTTGAGCTTGAGGCCGCCGCCTGCGCGGCCATGGAGTTCGATTCCCGCAGTGGGCGCCCGACCTACCGATTGGTGCCGGGCGCTCCCGGCGCGAGCGAGGCTCTGGCTCTGGCTCGGCGGCTGGATCTTCCCGACGCCTGGCTGTCTCGGGCCGAGGACCTGTTAGGCCCCGAGGAGCGTCGTTTGCGAAAGCTGCTCCAGGAGGTGGAGGCGACCAAGCGGGCCCTCGAGAGCGAGCGCGAAGAGCTCGGCACGCTCCGATCGGGAGCGGAGAGCGATCGTCTCGAAGCCGCGGACGAGCTCGCGGCGGCAGCTCGCGAGAAAGCGGTGGTGGCCAAGCGCCTCAAGCGCGAGCTTCGCGAGTTCCGCGATCGAGTCAAGCGCCGGCTCTCTGAAGAGGTCGAGCGAGTCGAGACGGAGCTCAGGGCCGGGCGCAAGAAGGCTGCGGCTAGAGAGGCGATCGACCGGCTATTCGAGGACGCGCCGGAGCTCGAAGACCCGACATCGACCCCCGGGCCGCTTCCCGACTTGGGCGACACGGTAGAACACTCGGGCTTCGGCTGGCGGGGAGAGTTGATTCAGCTCGATGGTGAAAGAGCCACCGTCAGCGTCTACGGCAAGCGCGTGACCTGCGAGGCTTCAGAGCTTGCCGTCGTAGGAGCCGAATCCAGTCACCGGGCCGCTTCCTCGCTCGCGAGCTCCGAGCGCTCGCCGGCGCTCGCCTCGGACACGCTCGCGGAGTTGATGCTGGTCGGGCAGCGCGTCGAGCCGGCGCTCGAGGAGCTCGAGAGGTTTCTCGACCGAGCTCTTCTGGAGTCGCGCGAGTCGGTGCGCATCGTCCACGGACATGGCACCGGGCGTCTGCGCAAGGCCATTCGCGAGCGTCTTCGCGGTCACGCCGCGGTCGCGAACTGGCGGCCCGGAGAAGACGGAGAAGGCGGCGACGGCGCGACGGTGGTCTCGCTGGCGGGCTAGTGTCCCGTGCGGCAAGTTCCTTTACATTCGAGCGGTGCTGCATTCCGCTGGGCGGCGTTGCTCCTCTGTCGAATATGCCCGATATTCTCAGTCGTCGCGCCTTGCCCAGCGCACGCTTCACCGCTCTCGGTGTGGCAACGAACTTACCGCACGGGACACTAGTCGCCGGGCACCGGCTGGGTGGTCGGCATCTCTTCGAGCAAGCTCCATTCGACCCCGTCTCCGATCGGGAACCGCCGGATTTCCCGGTAGGTAGTGCCGTGAACCGAAACCCGAGTCCCATCCCCGGTCGGGCCCACCCACGCCGCGACGGTGGCAGCGTTCTCGAGGATGAAGTCGGGCGAGTGACTGCGCCAGCTCTTGGCAAGCGCGGGGTGGCGAGGGTCCTCAAAGAATCCGTGCTGTTTGACCAGGCGAGCGACCTCGGCGTCGCTGAGCCCAAACTTGTAGTCGTAGATGTGTCGTTGCGCGACGTAGCCCAGAGCGCCAATACGACGGGTCGCGATAACGGACTCATCGGGCACGTTGGACGCCAGCCACCGGGACGGCTCGATCAAGGAGTCGCTCTTCATGATGTAGCCGGGATAGCGATCCATCTCCTCGGGCGCGAGAACCCTGAACGAACGCTGCAGGCCGCCGACGGCAAACAGCAACATCGCCGCGGTCGACAGCGCCCTGTGCACTCGGCGCCGCGATGGCTGGATGCGAATAATGGCTTCGCGGCAGCCGGCCGCCAGCAGGAGCATCGCGGCGGGAATCGCGGGTGCGAAGTAGCGGCCCAGGGCGGTCCAATCGACAGGGGCATAGATGCCGAAGGCGAGCGAAGTCCCGACCGTCGCTACGGCGAGGCTCGCGCCGGCTGGATCGCGGCGGCGCCATGCCATTGCACCGACGGCCATGAGGCTCAGCGCCAGAAGACCCGCGAACGGCGGCGGGATGTTGGCGTTGCTCTGGGTGAGCGAATCGAGAGCACGGCCGATCACCTCAGATACCTGGGTCGATTTGCTCGAGACCGCAATCGGCATCGCCTTGCCGAAGTACACCAGGCGGGCTCCGGTAGCAGCCAACATGATTCCTGCAAAGACGAGAACCTCACGCACCGAGAGCCGATCTCCATCCAGGACGCGCAAGGTCAAAAAGAAGGGAAACGCCAACGCGAACTCTGGACGGACCAGGAAGAGGCAAGCGCAGAGAACCGCAATTCCGGTGAGCTCGTCGGGCCGGGCCTGAAGTCTCCGTATGGCTATGAGAGGCAGGAGCGCCGCGAGGCCGGTCTCCATCCCTGCGAGTGAGAAGTAGACGAGGTCGACGCTGGCCGCCGCTGCCACCAGTGCCGCAGCCGCGAGCGTGAGATCGGAATCGAAGACCCGGCGGCCGATTCCGACCATCAGCCACAGGCTCGAGCCGAGTGTCGCGAAACCGAGGACCTTGGCGGCCGCCGGCACGCTCATCACACCGCCCAGAGGAGTGAGCGCGATCGCCCACCCCAGGTTGGTGAGGCTCTCGACGCGCTCGGGCGGATTGAAGACGAAGCCATCGTCGAGCCAGAGGTTCGCGACGAAACGAAAGGTGATGTAGGCGTCGTCGACGAAGTGGGAGCGAGTCAGCCAGAAAACCACGCCGATCCAGAGAAAGGCAAGACCGATGAGGGCCAGAGCCAGAGGCTGAGCAGCACTCGGGGCGCCATCTCGCACGGCGGCAGAAGATCCGTTCTTGCCTCGATCCAGTCCTAGGACTCCAGCCCCAGGTTCTGACGCAGCGGCTTCTTACGCACCTTCCAGATCAAGCCATCCACGATGTAGTGATGGAAGTTGATGGTCTGATAGGCGACCAGGAAGAGAGGCAGTGTGGAATACGGCATCAGGGCGTGCAGACCCCGCTCGAGCCCGAAATAGATGAGAGTGGAGATCAACAAACAAGTCAGGAAGTAGTAGGGCCAGTTGGAACGCTGGCTCAGTTTGGACAGGAAGCGGTGGTCGGGGTCGACGCCTTCCCGGAACCTGTTCTGGTTGAACATCCAGACGAACAGAATGTACTGAGCGTTGTGCCAGACATTGAGAACTAGCCATCCCTGGTCGATGTCCTGGATGGCGATGTATCCGGTGACGAACACCACAGTGTGGGAGAGCAGGTAGAGGGAGTGGCCCTGGATCGTGCCGCCGCGAAGGACCCTTGCGCCCAGCTCGAAGAGCCACCATGCCATGAACGCCGCCGCTACCACGCCGGCAGCCACTACGACCTCCAAGGAAACCGGTAGCACCCTGAGTTCGACGCCCAGAAATGTCTCCGGGCCCTGATAGGACCGGTAGAGGATGCCCCAGAGCGGAACCAGATACAGCGCCCAGCGGGTGAGGCGTTCTCCGCCGACTGCTTCCTCGCCCGATTTGCGCCGATAGACGCGCTCGATACCGTAGCTCTGGCGGGTGTAGTGGAACCACTGCCAGTACAGATATGTAGTCGACAAGATCCAGCCGCCGAACACGAGAACCAGCCCGATCGCGCCGGCCAGCACTATGAACGGCAGCCAGACCACCAGAAACCTGTGCTGACGAAAGCTCTCGGTGTCGAAGGCCAGCCGAGTGAAGGTCGAGATGACGTGGTGATAGCCCAAGAACCAGAGGTCGAGGACCAGCACCAGTGGGAACAACTCTGGCCGAGCGACCACGATGCCACCGGACAGCAATGCCAGCGCTGCTACGCCGAAGATCAGCGCGCCGTCGAAGTTCGGATCGCGCAACCAGCCGCGAGGGTTGTCTAGGGCCTGAACGGTGGTTGTCATAGGATTCAGGGTCCGGTGAACCGAGTTTAGCAGCCCATGACAGAAGCCCAGATGGTCGCGCGACAAGGTCTTACGGTGCGTATGCAAGGCACGAGGAGGAGGCGATGTGGTGCCATCGTCGACGACGAGTAACGCAGCAGACGTGCCGTAACCCCTTGTCGCCCTTCGGGTTGCGGCGGCATGGGACCATCTGCGGCGTCAGCGCTCCTCGACGATGGCCCGGCATCGCCTGCGCCGCGCAGCCTGGCATCTGGCCCCATGGCGCTCGCAACGCGACCGTCTCGACTTCTACCATGGGCTGCTAACAATGGCGATCGGCCACATCCAACTCACCGACGAGCTGGTGCAGTCGGTCCGAGACACGATCGACATCGTCGATATCGCCTCAGATCACACGCGCCTGACCAAGGCGGGCCGCAGGTTCAAGGGGCTGTGTCCACTGCACAAGGAGAAGACCCCTTCGTTCAGCGTGGATCCTGATCAGGGACTCTTCTACTGCTTCGGCTGTTCGCAGGGGGGCGATGCCATCCGGCTTCACATGCTGACCTCGGGTGACGACTTTCCTGCCGCCATCGAATCGTTGGCCCGGCGGTATTCGATCCCGCTGCCGAAAGCCCGCTCCGGCGGTAGGGGCAGTCAGGAGCCGGATATAGAGCCGGTTCTGAGCGCGGCGCTTGATTTTTATCAACGCCGGCTGGAGGCTCATCGCGGTCCCCGGGACTACCTCGAAAGGCGTCGCATCCCGGAAGAGCTCGTCCGGCGTTTCGGCCTCGGCTACGCTCCCGCCGGCTGGCGCAACCTTCTGAACGCCCTCAAGGGCGAATTTTCTGAGCGGCTTCTCGAGCGGGCCGGGCTCATCGCTGAGTCGAGAAAGCGACCGGGCGAGCGCTACGATCGCTTCCGCGAGCGACTGATCTTCCCGATTCGCAACACCGCCGGACGGCTCGTGGGCTTCGGAGGACGTGCTCTCGGCGACGACAAGGTCAAGTACATCAACACCAGCGAAACGCCGAGCTTTCGAAAGGGCCGACTGCTCTACGGACTGGATCTCGCCAAGCGCTCGATTCGGGAGTCCCGTCGAGCGCTGATGGTGGAGGGGTATTTCGACGTGATCGGTTCCGCGGCCGCCGGCATCGACACGGCGGTTGCGACCATGGGAACCGCCCTGACGATAGAACAGGCGCGTCTCTTCGCCCGATTTGCCGACGAGGTCGTAGTCGGCTACGACGGTGACAGCGCCGGTGTTCAGGCCTACCGGCGCTCGATCCCGCTTCTCCTCGGCGCGGGCCTGGGCGTCCTCAGAGCCCGGTTGGAAGAGGGCGCCGACCCGGATTCCGTGCGCTTCGAGCACGGCGACGAAACCCTCCGCCGCTTGGTCGATGCCGCCCCCGACGCGGTCGAGATCGAGATCGAGAGGCTGTCACCCGAGGGTGTCGAAAACCGGCCGCGAAGCCAGTCTCAAGCCGCCAAGGCCATCGTTGAGCTCCTTTCTTCGGTGCCCGATTCGGTCCTGCGTTACGGATACGCCCGACAGGGCGCCGGCCGCCTCGGGATTCCGGTCGAGTTGCTGCTGGAGGGGTTGCGGGGGCGGCGGGGCGAGAAAAAGCCTGACAAACAAAGGGATTCTGAGGGGATTGTGCGCAGCCTGGAGGAAAAGACCCTGCAGCTTCTGCTGGCCAAGGGTGCCCAGATTCCCGCCGCGGAGGAACTGCCCCCGGTTGAGGCCTTTCTGGATCCGGCCTGCAGGAATATTTACAGTGCTTTTCGCGCTTTACATAAGGACGGCGAGGAGAGCCCGCCTGCTGCGCGGGAGCTCCTGGCTCGCCTGCCGGACCGCGGTCCGGCGGTTGACCGAATGGCGCGGCTTTTGTTAGAAGTGTCGGCTGGCTCCGACCCCAAGGAGCTCGAGGCTTCGGTGCGTCAGCTGGAAAGGCGCTGGCAGCAAAAGCGATCGCGCGAGCTGGCAGCCCAGATCACCAAAGCGCAGCGCGCCGGAAACCAGGAAAAGCTAGAAGAACTCTTGACCGAAAAGGCGACCTTGAGTCGCCGACTGCACGAACGAAGCGACGAGCCCGCGCCCTAGCGGTTGGCTGTCGCCAACGCTAGATGCCCCCCGGAGAATTCAAGATTGACGGCGCCTAAACTGAAAGCAACGGAAGACAAGCATCCTTCCATCAAGCAGCTCGTCGAGCTCGGCCGCTCGAAGGGCTACCTGCTCTACGACGAGATCTACGAGATCTTGCCGGACGAGATCATCAGTATGACGGAGGAGCTTGACGAGATCTACTCCCGATTCGGTGAGCTCGGAATCGAGGTATTGGATCGTCCGGAGCGCTATCAGAATCGGCGGGACATCGAGACCCACACGGGCGACTTCGAGAAGGCCGAAGCCGCCGAGGCTACGCCGTTCCGGCTGCACGAGCAGGAGAAGACGAACGATCCGGTTCGGATGTACCTGCGGGAAATGGGCACGGTGCCGCTCCTCGACCGCGAGGGCGAGGTCGAGATCGCTCAGCGAATCGAAAAGGGCGAGTGGATGATCTACGAGGCCCTATCGGAGAACGCGGTGGTTCTCAAGGAGCTCCTGCGGCTCAACGAGCTCGCACAGAAAGACCCCCAGGTCGTCCAGGAGCTGATTGCCGACCCGGACGCGGTGCTCGATACTCGAGCCAATCAGCGCATCCGGGCGACCACCAAGGTCTTCAGCGAGATCGCCAAGCTCGACAGGAAGGTGCAGTCGCTGCGAAAACGGCAGAAGCGTTACAAGGTCGGCGGCGATCGGCATCAGGAGATGGAGCGCGAGATCGATCGGATCGTGGCGAAGATCGCGAAACGCATTCGCTCGGTAGATTTCTCGCTACAGACCCAGAACCGCCTGGTCGACTTCCTGAAGAACCTCGACCGTCAGTTCTCGCGTTTCGAGCAGGACATCCGCCGGGCAAAGATGGCTCTCGATCGAGAGTCGAACAAAGAACTGCGTTCCCTCCATCGGCGCCGGATCGAAAAGTACCGCCGCAAGGTCAAGGGGCTCGAAGAGCGCTACGGCACCACTCACGCTCAGGTGTCGGCCACGATCAAGAAAATTCGCAAGGGCGAGGCGACCTGCGAGCGAGCCAAAGACGAGCTCATCGTAGCCAACCTGCGACTGGTGGTCTCGATCGCCAAGAAGTACACCAACCGTGGTCTCCAGTTCCTGGACCTGATCCAGGAAGGCAACCTCGGCCTGATGAAGGCGGTCGAGAAGTTCGAGTACCGTCGCGGCTACAAGTTCTCGACGTATGCCACCTGGTGGATCCGGCAGGCGATCACGCGCGCGATCGCGGATCAGGCGCGAACGATCCGGATCCCGGTCCACATGATCGAGACCATCAACAAGCTGACCCGCACCAGCCGGTCCCTGGTTCAGGAGCTCGGTCGCGAGCCCACTGCCGCCGAGATCGGCGAGCGCATGGACCTGCCGGCGTCCAAGGTCCGCAAGATCATGAAGATCGCGCAGGAGCCGATCTCGCTCGAAACCCCGATCGGAGAAGAAGAGGATTCCCACCTGGGCGACTTCATCGAGGACAAGTCGGCGCTGTCGCCGGTCGACTCGGTGATCTCGAACAATCTCACCGACCAGACCGCCGCGGTGCTGCAGAGCCTGACGCCCCGCGAGGAGCTCGTGCTGCGGATGCGTTTCGGCGTCGGGGAGGGCTCGGAGCACACCTTGGAAGAGGTTGGCAAGTCCTTCAACGTGACTCGCGAGCGCATACGGCAGATCGAATCCAAGGCACTGCGCAAGCTCAGGCACCCGAGCCGGTCGGCGCAGCTCAAGCCGTTTCTGGACAGTTCCGCCTAACGGAGCAGCACCTCCGGAGGCGGGTTCAATTGACAACCAGATAGGCGAGACCTAAGATTCTCGGCGCCCAAGCGGCCGATCAACCGGCCTTTTTCCTGGGTAGCTCAGTGGTAGAGCGGTCGGCTGTTAACCGACTGGTCGGGGGTTCGAATCCCTCCCCAGGAGCCATTTTCAGATCATGGGCCGCCCATCGCGGGCGGCCTTTTTCTCGACCTGATAGCGAGGCACGCCGGATGCTGGAGATTCGAGACCACGGCCCGATTCGCGAGCTCAACCTCGCCCGGCCTCCCGCCAACGCCCTTTCGCCCGACCTGATCGACGCCCTGCACGCAGCGGTGACAGCGGCGCCGGACGAAGGCGCCGAGGCACTTGTCGTCTCGGGCGCACCCGGTATGTTCTCGGCCGGCCTGGACGTACCCCATCTCCTGACACTCGACCGAGAAGGCGTCTCCGAAGCCTGGCGCGGATTTCTCGCTCTTCTGGGCACGCTCGCCAGGTGTCCGGTGCCGATCGCGGGGGCACTGACCGGACACAGCCCGGCGGGCGGCGCCGTGATCTCGTTGTTCTTCGACTACAGGGTCATGGCCGAAGGCCAGTTCAAGATCGGTTTCAACGAGGTTCAAGTCGGTATCGCGCTGCCGCCGATCTTCCAGAGGGCCGTCGCTCGTCTGGTCGGCCGGCGCCACGCTATGCGGATCGGCATGGGCGGTCTCATGATCGACGCCGTGGAAGCTCGAGCGATCGAGCTCGTCGACGAACTCGTGCCGGTAGACGAGGTAGTGCCGCGGGCTGTCGACTGGTGCCGGTCAATTCTCGCCTTGCCGCGCAATGCCATGCTCACCACCCGCGGCTATGCGCGCCGCGACCTGGTCGAGGATTTCGCTGAGATCACCGAGGCCGATTTCGACGCCCTGGTTGAGCGCTGGCACAGCGATGAGACCCAGGCGGCGCTGCGGGCGATGGTCGCGCGGCTGGCCGACAAGAGGTCGACCCCCTAGAAGGCGTCCGCCGGGCTCGGCGCCGACGCCTGCCGTCGAGATCCCATATTCGCATCCAGCTATTTGCTCCCTGATGGCTTCGGCCATACAGTGACGGTTCGTTAACAGGACTGGCCGGCTGGAACTGTCACCGGGTGGCTACACTCGCGTGCGTTTCGCGCCGCCCGTGAAAGCGAGCCTATCGCTCCACAAACAGGTTGAGCTTTTCGCCCGGAGGAGGATTCAATGACAAGTTTGATTCGAAACGCAGTGTGGACTCTGGGTCTGGTCGCCGTAGTGGCGACGCCCGTGGTGGCTCAGGTATCGATCAACGAGATCCGCATCGACCAGCCGTCGACCGACAGCGACGAGTATTTCGAGCTGGCAGGCGGCGCGGGCACCGACCTCACCGGCATGACCTACCTGGTCATCGGTGACGGCGCCGGTGGCAGCGGCACGATCGAGGCGGTGGTCGATCTGACCGGAAGTGCGCTCGGCGCTGGCGGGTTCTTCGTCGCAGCGGAATCGAGCTTCACCCTCGGCTCGGCCGATCTCACGACCTCACTCAACTTCGAGAACTCGGACAACGTGACCCATTTGCTCGTGGACGGCTTCGTCGGCGCCAACGCAGACGACCTCGACACGAACGACGACGGCACCCTGGACTCGACGCCATGGTCGTCGCTCGTGGACTGCATCGGCCTGGTCGAGACCGTGGGCTCGGGCGACCTCATCTACTGCGCCGACACGGTCGGTCCCGACGGGACCTTCGTGCCCGGTCACGCTCTCGACTGCCCGGGCGGCTTCCAGATCGGCGCCTTCAACCCGGTCGGCGGCAACGACACACCCGGAGCTGCCAACGACTGCGCGCAGGTCTCGGTCTCGATCTCGGAAGTGCGGATCGATCAGCCCTCGACGGATAACGACGAGTATTTCGAGCTCGCCGGGAACTCGGGCGACGCGCTGGACGGTCTTACCTACCTGGTCATAGGCGACGGCAGCGGCGGCAGCGGCGTCGTCGAGGCGGTCGTGGACCTCGCTGGTAGCTCGGTTCCCGGGAGCGGCCTATTCGTGGCCGCGGAGTCGACCTTCACGATCGGACTCGCGGATCTCACGACCTCTCTCAACTTCGAGAACTCGGACAACGTCACCCATCTGGTGGTGCGCGATTTCACCGGCGCCAACGGTGATGACCTCGACGGCGATGACGACGGCGCGCTCGACGCGCCACCCTGGTCGGAGCTGGTCGATTGCATCGGCCTGATCGAGACGGTGGGCTCCGGAGATCTCGTCTACTGTGCCGACACGGTCGGCCCGGACGGTATCTTCGTGCCCGGCCACGCCATCGATTGCCCCGGCGGCTTCCAGATCGGTGCTTTCGACCCGGTCGGCGGCAACGACACGCCCGGCGCAGCCAACGACTGCGCGCCTCCCAGTGGAGGCGGGGCCGTGGTGATCAATGAGATCGACTACGACCAACCCGGCGCCGACTTCGCCGAGTTCGTCGAGCTTCGCAACAACGACGCGGCCGACGTCAGCCTTTCCGGTTTCAGCCTCGAGCTGGTCAACGGCACCGGCGGCGGAGCCTCGATCTACCAGACCATCAACCTGCCGGCGGTGACGCTAGCTCCCGGTGAGTACTTCGTCGTTTGCAGCAACTTCGCGACGGTTCTGGCGTGCGACCTCGACGCGGTGAGCTCGATCCAGAACGGGAGCCCCGATGCCGTAGGGCTCCGGTTCGGCGGCGCGATCGTCGACACGGTGAGCTACGAGGGCGATACCGGAGCCCCCTACAGCGAGGGCTCGGGCTCCGGTCTCACCGACCCGGGCACCGGCGGCGTCGGTGGCGGCAACGACAACAAGGGCATCTCGCGATTCCCCGACGGCGCCGACACCGACGTCAATAACGTCGACCTGTCGACCCGCTGCATCACCCCCGGGGCGGCCAACTCGGCCGAATCCGGCAACTGCGCGGCGCCCGGACCGCCATCGCTGGTGGTCAACGAGATCGACTACGACCAACCCGGTGCCGACTTCGCCGAGTTCGTCGAGATCAAGAACGTCGGCGCCGGCGCGGCCAGCCTTTCCGGCGTCGAGCTGGTGCTGGTCAACGGCGCGACCGGCTCTCCCTACGGAACCTTCGCGCTGCCCAGCGTGACGCTGGCCGCCGGCGACTACTTCGTGGTCTGCACAAACGCGGCGACGGTGGCCAACTGCGATCTCGCTGTGCTCAGTTCGATCCAGAACGGCTCGCCCGACGCGGTCGCTCTGAGCTTTGCGGGCTCGATACTCGACACCGTCAGCTATGAAGGCAACACCGCTGCGCCGTACACCGAGGGCTCGGGTAGCGGGCTGACCGATTCCGGCTCCTCGGGCCAGGACAACAAAGGTATCTCGCGCTTTCCCGACGGGGTCGACACCGACGTCAACAACATCGATCTGACTTTCGTTTGCATCACTCCGGGCGGCGCCAACACCGATCGCACGACCAACTGCTCGCCGACCGGTCCGGTCCTGGAGATCTGGGAGATCCAAGGCGCCGGCTTCTCGAGCCCGTTCGACGGCTCGGTGGTCAACACCGCAGACAACGTCGTGACCTGTCTTTCCACCAACGGCTTCTTCATGCAGACTCCGACGTCCCGCACGGATGGCGACGTCGCCACCTCGGATGGGATCTTCGTCTTCACCGGCGGCGCGCCGGGCGTTGCGGTCGGCGACCTGGTCGATGTCTCGGGCGCCGTTGACGAGTTCTTTGGCTTCACCGAGTTTGCCGGTGGCTCGACCGTCGCCGTGACCGGCAACGACCCGGGCCAAGTGCCGGCGGCGGTGGTCTTCGACGCCACGGTGCCTTCGCCCGATCCGACGACGCCTAGTTGCGGACTGTTCGAGTTCGAGTGCTATGAGGGAATGCTGATCGATATCACCGACGGCACGGTCACCGGCCCCAACCAGCGCTTCGGCACCGACCCGATCGCCGAAGTGCATATCACCGCTGCGCCGGCGCGGACCTTCCGCGAGCCGGGCGTCGAGTTTCCAGGCCTCGGCATGCCGCCGATTCCCACCTGGGATGGCAATCCCGAGGTGTTCGAGCTCGATCCGGACAAGTTGGGGCTGCCCAACCAGATCATTCCCGCCGGCTCGTCGTTCAGCGCCAGCGGTGTGCTCGGGTTCGAGTTCGGCGGCTACGAGCTCTGGCCCAATTCACTCGTGGTGGATCCGGCTCCCTTGCCGGTAGCGGTGCGGCTGCGCAACCCCGGTGAGTTCACGATCGCCTCGCTCAACCTCTTCCGGCTCTTCGACGACGTCGACGACCCACCCTCGATGGCGGCGGATGGCCGCGAGCGTGACGACTTCGTGGTCTCTACCGCCGAGTACCTGCGACGACGAGCAAAGTTCGCCGTCTACGTGCTCGACGTACTCGACGCCCCTGACGTTCTGGCGATTCAGGAGGCGGAGAAGCTTGGTGTGCTGGAAGACCTGGCCGCCGACATCACGGCCCTGGAACCGACCGTGGTCTACAACGCGTTTCTCGAGGAGGGCAACGATCTAGGCACCATCGATGTCGGCTTTCTGGTACGCGACACGATCCAAGTGGATGCGGTGACCCAGCTCGGTAAGTTCGAGACTTTCGTCAACCCGATCACGCTGGAGGACAATATTCTCCACGACCGGCCGCCGCTCCTGCTCGAGGCCAGGTTCTCGGCGCAGGACGATGACGATTCCGACTCCGACTCCGACTCCGATTCCGACGCCTTCAAGTTCGAGGTCCTCGGCGTCCACAACCGGTCGCTGGGCGGGATCGAAGGCTCCGAGGCACTGCGGGTCAAGATCAAGCGTCTCGAGCAGGCCCTCTACATCGTCGAGCAGGCCGACCTGCGTCAGGGCAAGAAGGGCAAGGTCCGATTCATGGTCACCGGCGACTTCAACGCCTTCGAGTTCACCGATGGTTTCGTCGACGCCGTGGGCACGATCAAGGGCGACTTCGATCCGACCGAGAACGAATTCTCAGGACCCGATCTGGTCGAGCCCGATCTGTCGAATGTGGTGGATACCGTCATCCCGGCAGGAGAGCGCTACTCGTTCATCTTCCGCGGCAACGCCCAGGTTCTCGATCACGCGCTGGTCAGCGCCAAGCTCGACAAGTTCGTGCGCGGCGCCGAGTACGGTCGTGGCAACGCCGACGCGGCGGTCGACCTCATCAACGACGGCTCGACCGTCTTGCGAGCCTCTGATCACGATGGGCTGGTGGTCTTCATCCAGAGCGATCCCGACGAGTTCGAGGACGACGATGATTCCGATTCGGACTCGGGCTAGCCAGGGAATCGGCACCTCGGCTCCCGAACGGCGGTGGCACGGCCACCGCCGTTTTTCTTTTGACAGGGTGTAAGCTGGTTACAGCCGGGAGGCACAATGGACGTACCGATTCCGCGGGATTCAAGCGTCGTTCGGACCAAGTACTGGCACGAGCTTGAGGACGGCCGGATCCAGTGCGATCTCTGCCCTCGCTTCTGCAGGCTGCGTGAAGGTCAACGCGGCCTGTGTTTCGTTCGGGGCCGGCTGGACGACGAGATCGTGCTGGCGACCTACGGCCGGTCGAGTGGGTTCTGCGTCGATCCGATCGAGAAGAAGCCGCTCAATCACTTTCTGCCGGGAACTCCGGTTCTCTCCTTCGGCACCGCCGGCTGCAACCTGTTCTGCAAGTTCTGCCAGAACTGGGACATCTCGAAGTCGCGCGAGATCGACACACTGGCGGACCAGGCGTCACCTGAGTTGATCGCCAAGGCCGCGGGCGGGTTGGGCTGCCGGAGCGTCGCGTTCACCTACAACGATCCGGTCATCTTCATGGAGTATGCGATCGACGTCGCGGCTGCTTGCCACGAGCGTGGCATCTCAGCGGTGGCGGTCACGGCGGGCGAGATCTGCCCCGAGCCACGGCGCGAGTTCTACGCGGCCATGGATGCCGCCAACGTCGATCTCAAGGCCTTTACCGAGTGCTTCTACCGGAATGTCTGCGGCGGCGAGCTTCAGACCGTCCTCGACACCTTGGTCTATCTGCGACACGAAACTCGAGTCTGGTTCGAGATCACCACCCTTCTGATCCCGGGTGAGAACGATTCGGACTCCGAGATCGACGAGATGACACGCTGGATCGCGGGCGAGCTTGGCCCGGACGTTCCGCAACACTTTTCGGCGTTTCATCCCGACTTCAAGATGATGGACAAGCCCCCCACGCCGCCTTCGACGCTGACCCGGGCCCGCGACATCGCCCGCACGAACGGCCTGCGCTATGTCTATACCGGCAACGTCCACGATGAGGCCGGAGGCTCGACCTACTGCCACGAATGTGGCGCCAAAGTGATCGGCCGGGACTGGTACGTCATGACCGCCTGGGACCTCGACCCGGAGGGACGCTGCGGGCAATGCGGCACGGAAGTGGCGGGCCGCTTCGAGTCCGAGCCCGGTACCTGGGGCGCGAAGCGGCAACCGGTCAGATTGAGGGACTGGGCGGCGTAGCCCTCCTTTCCCAGTACCCCTATCCAGCGAGGACCAGGGCTTGGTTTCGGGAGCCCTTCCGTGCAGGAAGGCCGCTACGGAAAGAAGCCCAGGTCCTCGTAGCACATCGCGATTTTGTTGATCGCGGTGATGAAGGCCGCCGCTCGCAGGTCCGTGTCGCCGTGTGTTTGTTTCTGGGTGGTGCGGATGGTCCGGTAGGCCAGCGCCATGGTCTCCTCCAGACCGGAGTTGACCAGGTCCTCTTCGCCGGCACCCCGGGTGAGCTGCGCCCGTTCCTCGGCGGGCAGTTCCCTGCCGGTGTGGCTTTCCATGGCGCCCACGAGGCGGTGAAACGCGCCCTCCTCGAAGCGCTTCTGCATACGCCCGAAACGCACGTGTGAGAGGTTCTTGACCCACTCGAAGTACGACACCGTGACGCCGCCGGCGTTGAGGAACGTGTCAGGGAGAACGATCGCCCCCTTCGCCGTGAGAATCTCGTCGGCGCCCGCCGTGGTCGGTCCGTTCGCCGCCTCGGCGACGATCTTTGCCTTCACCCTGGGTGCGTTGTCGCGGGTAATCTGGTTCTCGAGAGCCGCCGGCACGAGGATGTCGCAATCGAGCTCCAGAGCCTGAGCGGACTGCTCGATGTCTTCGGCACCGGGAAAGTCGAGTATCGATCCGGACTCCTTGCGGTGGCGCACCACCACCTCGAAGTCCAGGCCGTCGGGATTCGCGACCGCGCCTTCGTACTCGGCGAGTCCTACCAGGATCGCGCCGGCGTCTTGCAGGTACTTGGCAGCGTAGTGTCCGACGTTGCCGAGACCCTGGATCACGACGCGCTTGCCGGCCACGCCCCGATCGAGCCCGAGCTGCTTCATCATCTCGTCGTCGTTGCACAGCTCACGTATGCCGAAGTAGACCCCGCGGCCGGTCGCCTGCTCGCGGCCGCGAATCCCGCCCTGGGCGATCGGCTTTCCCGTAACGCAGGCGAGGGCGTTGAGCTCGCCGGCCGAGAGCGACTGGTAGGTGTCGGCCATCCACGCCATTTCCTGTGCGCCGGTGCCGTAGTCGGGCGCCGGAACATCGACGCCGGGGCCGATGAAGTTCTTCTTCTTGAGCTCGTAGGTGTAGCGTCGCGTTATGCGCTCGAGCTCGCTCGGCGAGTAGTCGTGGCGCGCGATCCTGATGCCGCCCTTGCCGCCGCCGAACGGTGCGTCCACGATCGCGCACTTGTAGGTCATGAGTGCCGCCAGCGCCTTGACCTCGTCCTCGTTCACCATCGGGCTGTAGCGAATGCCGCCTTTGGTCGGTAGCTTGTGGTGACTGTGTTCTGCTCGCCAGCCGTGGATCACCTCGATCGAGCCGTCGTCCCGGCGAACCGGGAAGGCGAAGTGATACACGGCACCGCACTCGCGGATCTGTGCGAGCATGCGGGGATCGTGCTTGGTGAGCGCCGCCGCCCGATCGAAGCTACGGTTGACCTGTTCGAAGAAGCGAAACTGCTTGCTCAAGACGAACTCTCCTCTGGTCGGGAGCCCGCAGTCTACAGCTTTTGGCAGCTGCTGGCGCTAGTGCTTGACCCGGTCGCCCTTCTCTTCTCCAGACAGGATCCAGCCCACGATCTTGCCGGGCTGGATGCCCTTGTTCTCATCCCAGAAGCGGTGATTGCGCAGGTACCGGCTCGAGGTGTCCTCTTCGGGGATCGCGCTGAGCTCGTTGTGAATCGCTCGGAATCGGGCCACCCAGCGCTCGCAGTTCTGTAGCCGGAGGTCGATCCAGCCCTCGCTTGCCCAGCGCTCGATCAGCTCCGGTGTGAGCTTCGTGTTCTCGGCGTTGGAGGGGACGATGACTTTCGGGCTTCTCATGATTTCTCCCGACCGGAGAAGGATCGGAAGTCCGATCGAAATCACCTCGCTGGCGATCCGGGGCCGGTCGCAAACCAGCTTGTCGAGCCGGTCGGCCACCTCCTCGGCGCTGGCGTCGCGAACCGCGACCATGGTTTCGAAGGCCTCGCGCAGCAGATGGGCTTCGAACAGAAGCTTCGAGTTTCGGGGCGGCCCGAGCATCTCGAAGGCGACGCTGCGGGTCTCGCCCTGCGCCTCGAGCTCGGCCATGCGCTCCATCGCCCAGTGGCGCATGAGCCCGGCCCGGTACGAGGGCCCTAGAACCGCGTTGTCGAGCGCGTTGATGATGTCGTGGCCGGTGTTGCCGCCCTCGATCTCGAAGATGAGGTATTGAGCGATCTCCTCCGGAGTCACGAACTCCATCTGCTCGGCCGTGGTCAAGAGGGCAAACTCTTCGAGACTGAAGATGCCGTTCTCACCCGTGTCGATGTAGGCCGTGGTAAGGACGTCGTCGGTGAGCTCGGCGGCCTGGGGGTCGACGGTCGAGAAGGTGTCTCCGAGCGCCCGGGGCTCCGGCTTGACCATTCGAATCGGCTCGCGCCCGCGCGAAATGGGACCATAGGCGACCTTTTTCCAGGCTATGGCTGCGGCGGGCTTGATCTCCTTGGTGATCGGCGCTTCGGGCGTGCGGGCCATGAGGAACAGTAGGAGCGAATGGGCTCCGGCGACCGCGCTCTTCGACAGCAGCACCCGGCTCGGCTTCTCCTCGCTGTGAGTGTAGGGAACGTTGAGTCCCATGCCACCGGTTCCGCTGGTGCCGACCTTGATGTAGACCGAGGTCTCGGCATCCTGCATACCCCGGTAGAGCACCTGGATGTGCCGGATGAGGCGCGGTATGTAGAGGGCTTGTAGGAGCTCGACCACTGCGGTGTCCTCGAGATCTCCCGCGTCTCGCTGGTCGAGCACGGTTCGCGCGGCCGAGTAGACGTCCCGGTAGGCGATGCCGGTCGCGGTGTTGACGCAGTCGATCACGATGTCGGGCCGACTCGATGTCAGCAGATCGTAGAGCAGATAGCTCGGCAGACTTTCGTCCCGGAGCTGGCCGAGCTGGGCCTCGAGCTCGTTGTCCGGAGATCCGATCGAGGAGGGCCCGAAGATATCTCCGTGGGAGGTCGTGATCTTGGTGTCGCCGGCTTCCGAGAGCAGAGCCTGCTTGGCCTCCTCGGCTTCCTCCAGGGTGAGACTGTGGAGCTGAATCTCGGTCGGCTTGCGGGCGAGAAGCTCGCGGCACACGGCGAGTCCGACCAGCCCGTAGCCGCCCAGGACGAGTATTTTTCGGTTCTTGATCTTCACGGCGCGAACAGCTTAGCAGCGTCCGACAGGTACCCTTAACACCCTTCGGGGTGGTCCCGCTGCTCCTGTTTTCGGCGGTGTAGACTGATGCGCTTTTGAACCAACCGAGGGGAGATCTGCGATGTTGCCGAAGCCAGCGTTTCGTGTTCGTGTTCTTGTTGCCGCTCTGCTCACGGCCGTCTGCGGGTCGGTGTCGGCCTCGGAGCTGGACGGAGCGATCGAGGCCCAGGTCGCCGAGATCCTGCCGGGGATGATCGAGATCCGGCACCATCTGCACCAGAACCCGGAGCTCGGCAACCAGGAGTTCGAGACCGCCGCGTTTCTGGCAGCCGAGCTCCGCAAGCTCGGCTTCGGGGTCCGCGAAAAGGTGGCGATCACCGGCGTCATCGGAACGCTGGTCGGGGGCAAGCCGGGACCCGTAGTCGCCGTGCGTGCCGACATCGACGCGCTGCCGGTGATCGAGGACACGGATCTGCCGTTCAAGTCGACCAGACGAACAGAGTTTTTGGGCAAGGACGTCGGCGTGGCGCACGCCTGCGGCCACGACATCCACATGTCGGTGGTTCTCGGTGTGGCCAAGACTCTGGCGGGCTTTAAGGAAGATCTTCCTGGGACCGTCAAGTTCATCTTCCAGCCGGCGGAAGAAGGACCCCCTCCCGGAGAGGACGGCGGCGCGAGCCTCATGCTCGAGGAAGGAGCGTTTGATCCACCCACCCCCGAGGCGATCTTCGGACTTCACGCCTGGCCGATCGAAGTCGGAGTCGTCGGCTGGGCGGCAGGGCCGACGATGGCTTCCGTCGACCACTTCGTGATCAAGGTCCGTGGCAAGCAGTCGCACGGTGCCTACCCGCATCTCGGCCGGGACCCCATCGTGATGGCGGCTCAGGCCGTCGAGGCGTTTCAGACGATTCGCTCACGCAACCTCTCGCCGCTCGAGCCGAGCGTCGTGACGGTCGGCATTCTTCGCGGCGGAGAGCGCTTCAACATCATCCCGGCCGAGGTTCACCTCGAGGGAACCGTGCGGACGTTCTCGACCGACACCCGAGAAGAAGTCAAACGGCGGATGGAGGAGATCCTGGACGGGGTGACCCGCGCGGGCGGAGGCTCCTATGAGATCGTCCAGTATCGCAACAATGCTCCGGCCACGATCAACGATCCCGAGCTCGCGCGGAAAGTACGGCCGTCGATGGTCCGCGTCGCGGGCCTAGACGCGGTCATCGAGACCGATCCGACCATGGGGGGCGAGGACTTCGCCTTTTTTGCCAACGAGGTGCCCGGGTTCTACTTCCGGCTGGGAGTCGTAGCGCCGGGGACCAGCTCGGGCGGTCTTCACACGCCGAACTTCCGTGCCGACGACTCGTCGCTCGAGGTTGGCATCCGCACGATGGCAAACATCGTGGTGGACTACCTGAGCGGCGAGTAGGAGTCTCACGCCGGTCGGCCTCGAGGCCGTCGAAGCCTCCCGGCCTTGGAGCTCACAATCCGGGCGAGCCCGGTTGAGCCTCTTCGCCGACGGCGCTAGACTGCCTGTCCCGCTCATGCGGGCGCACGATTCTTCCTGCCAAAGCACGAAAGGTTGTCCATGAAAAACGCGGGCTCGCACGTCAGCGGCAACACCCTCGCCGATCAGGGGCTCAATACCTCGGGCACCGCATACTGGAATCTGTCTCCGGCGAAGCTGTACGAGCACGCGATACGCAGCGGTGAAGCCACGCTGGCCAAGGACGGTCCGATCCTCGCCTGCACCGGCCAGCACACCGGTCGATCCCCGAACGACCGGTTCATCGTCAGAGCACCGGAGAGTGCAGACGACATCTGGTGGGGCAAGGTCAACGTACCGTTCGAGCCAGATAAGTTCGAGCTTCTGCGCCAGGAGGTCTTCGCCTATCTGGCGGACAAGGATCTGTACGTCTTCAACGGCTACGCAGGAGCCGATCCCGAGTACCGGTTGCGGGTCCGCGTGGTCAACGAGCTCGCCTGGCACAATCTCTTTGTGCGCAACATGTTCGTCCGCGAGCATGACGGCACGACGCTCTCGACCTTCGCCCCCGAGATCACCGTGATTGGAGCGCCCGGATTTCAGGCAGATCCGGATAGACACGGCACCACCAGCGGGACGTTCATCATCGTCAACTTCGCGGAGCGGCTGGTGCTCATCGGAGGATCCGCCTACGCCGGCGAGATGAAAAAGAGCATCTTCTCGACGATGAACTACATTCTGCCGAGGCGGGGCGTATTGCCCATGCACTGCTCGTGTAACTACGGGGAGGGGCGCGACGATGTCGCTCTGTTCTTCGGACTGAGCGGCACCGGCAAGACCACGCTTTCGGCAGATACCGAGCGGACGCTGATCGGAGACGACGAGCACGGCTGGAGCGACCGGGGGATCTTCAACATGGAAGGCGGTTGCTACGCCAAGATGATCCGGCTCTCGGCTGAGGGCGAGCCCGAGATCTACGCGACCACGCGTAAGTTCGGCACCGTGCTCGAGAATGTGGTGGCCGATCCGGTGACCGGCGCGCTCGATCTGGACGATGCGAAGCACACCGAGAACACTCGCGGCAGCTACCCGTTGTCTCACCTAGACAACGTCGACTGCGACGGGGTCTGCGGGCACCCCAAGAACGTCGTTTTTCTGACCGCCGACGCCTTCGGAGTCCTGCCGCCAATCAGCCGCCTCTCCGCCGAGCAGGCGCAGTACCATTTTCTCTCGGGTTATACCGCCAAGGTCGCCGGCACGGAGCGGGGCGTGACCGAGCCCAAAGCGACGTTCAGCGCCTGCTTCGGTGCGCCGTTCATGCCCCTTCACCCTGGGGTGTACGCCCAGCTACTGGCCGAGAAGACCGAGCAGCACAGCGCCGAGGTCTGGCTGGTCAACACGGGCTGGACCGCCGGACCTCATGGAGTCGGAGAGCGCATCGACCTCGGCTACACACGGCGCATGGTGCGGGCGGCCCTGGCAGGCGAGCTGAAGGCCGCTGAGTTCCGCACCGATCCCATCTTCGGGGTGGCCGTGCCAACCTCGATCGACGGCGTTCCGGCCGAGCTTCTGGACCCGCGGTCGACCTGGGCCGACGGGCAAGCCTACGACGCCAAAGCCGCCGATCTCGCGCGCATGTTCATCGACAACTTCGAGGAGTTCGCTGATGGGGTCTCGGAGGAAGTGCGGGAGGCCGGCCCGAATCGGGGACACTTTTCCTAGGTATCCCCTCCCGACTCGGGCACAGACGACGCGTGCTCGTGCAGCGCTCGGCCTGCGTAGTACACAAGAAAGGAGGCCTTGCGGCCTCGCTGCGATCTTAGCTGGTGGTTTGATCAGTCCTTAAGGACGAACGTTACCTTCATGTTGACGCAGTACTCGGTGACCTTGCCGTCCTCGACGTTGACCTTCATCTCGTTGACCCAGGCGCCCTTGATCTTGTCGAGGGTCCGGTTGGCACGGACGACGCCGGTTTCGATGGCGTCTTCGAAGCTCTTCGACGAGCACGACGAGATCTCAGTTACCTTGGCTACAGACATAGTCTTCTCCTCCGGTTGGTAAAAGTTGCTAACTTTGCACTCCGCGCCGACGGCTTCGGCGCGAAGAAGATCTCGTCAGGGCCCGCGAATATAGCATAGGGAAAATGGGGCAAGATGCCGTCTGAGAGGCTTGCGGAAAGGCAGGAGATCGACCGATGGCGGAGCGAATTCTCGCTTCCCGCCTACTCCATCTATCTGAATCACGCAGCGGTCTCGCCGCTGCCGTTTCGGGTCCTCTCCGCCGTCGACAGCGCTCTGCGCGAGGCCGCTCCCGGAGTCGACCAAATCTGGCTCTATCGCCTGGCTCAGTGCGATCGAGTGCGAGAGTCGGCCGCCAGGCTCATGGGAGCACGAAACGCCCACGAGATCGCCTTCGTGCCGAACACCTCGACTGGACTCTCCTACGTCGCCGAGGGCCTGGCCTGGGACGAAGGCGACAACGTCGTGACCGCCGAAAGCGAGTTTCCGTCCAATGTCTACCCGTGGTTGGGGCTCTTGGATCGCGGCGTCGACGTGCGCCGCGTTCGCGAGGTGGACGGGCGAATCTCCCTAGAGGTGATCGAGCGCGCGATGAGTCCTCGCACCCGTGTGGTGGCGCTGTCCTGGGTTCAATACGCGACCGGCTTCCGGCTCGACCTGGCCGCGGTAGCCAAGCTGTGCTGGGCACATGACGCCTTGCTCGTGGTCGACGCCATTCAGGGCCTGGGTGCTCTTCCGCTTGCGGTTTCCGAGCTTGGCGTGGACGTTTGCGTAGCCGGCTCTCACAAGTGGCTGCTCGGGGGTGAGGGAATCGGCTTGCTCTATGTCTCGGACCGCGTACTCGATCGGCTAAAGCCGGTGATCCGGGGCTGGCTTTCGGTCGACAGGCCCTTCGACCCGGTTTCCGAGCCGATGGAGTTCGCTCGGGGTGCCTCCAGATTCGAGCCGGGAACCATGAACGTGGCCGGGATCTACGGCCTCGGCGCGGCGATCGAGTGGCTCCTCGATATCGGGCCGGATCGGATCGGCAGACGGGTTCTGGCGCTGGCCAAGCGCGCGGAGACCGGGCTCGCGCGACTCGGATTCGACCTCGCCGCAGCGCGCGAGCCGGGCTCCGAGTCCGGAATCGTCTCGGCCGAGCATTGCGAGCGGACGGCCACGGCGCTGCGTCAGGAGTTGGCCAAACGCGACATCCAGGTGGCCGACCGTCAGGAACGGCTCCGGATCTCGGCTCACTTTTACAACACCGAAGACGAGATCGACGCGTGCCTGTCGGCAATCGCCGAGTTGGTTTAGCGCAAGCAGGCCGCGTCTGGAGGATGGAGTGAGGCTGGTTCGAACCGCCCGGCGATTGGCGGCAGAAGTCTCCGAACTCGCCTTCGGAGATCCGGTGACCCACGTCTACAACCCGCTCGACTACGCTTGGAAGCCTCATCGCGCCTATCTCGAACGCTTCGGCTCGGCGCCGAAGGAGGTCGTCCTGGTCGGAATGAACCCGGGTCCCTGGGGCATGGCGCAGACCGGAGTTCCTTTCGGGGAAGTCTCCCTGGTGCGCGATTGGCTGGGAATCGAAGCCAATGTCGGCCGCCCGGTGCCCGAGCACCCGAGACGGCCCGTGGACGGCTTCGGCTGCGAGCGCAGTGAAGTCAGCGGCAAGAGGCTCTGGGGCTGGGCGCGCGATCGGTTCGAAACGCCCGAGGCCTTTTTCGAAAGGCTGTTTATCGCCAACTACTGTCCGCTCTCGTTCATGGAAGAGAGTGGCCGCAACCGCACACCCGACAAACTGCCGGCCCGGGAGCGCGCTCCGCTTCTCGAGGTTTGCGATCGCGCGCTCGCCGGTGCCATCGAGGCTCTGGAGCCCGAGTTGGTGGTCGGCGTGGGCAAGTGGGCCGAAGAATGCGCTCACCGGGCGCTGGCGCGGCTCGACGTTCGCATCGGGCGCATCCTTCATCCCTCTCCGGCCAGTCCGCTGGCGAACCGGGGTTGGGCCGAGCGAGCCGAACGAGATCTGGAAGCTCTGGGGGTTCGCATCTGACCGGCTCGTAGAATGCCGCCAAACGGGAGGTGTCGGTAATGTCTAGACTGAAGTCCTGGTCCGGCCGGGTCTGCCTTGTTCTGTTGGTCGCTGTCGTGGCAGCCTGTGCGCCGCCGATGGAATACGACGTCCTGATCCGGAACGGTGCCGTCTATGACGGCCACGGCGGCGCGCCGGTGATTGCCGACGTCGCGGTCGACGGAGATTCGATCGTCGAGGTAGCGCAGCTCTCGAAAGCTCGCGGCCGGACCGAGATCGACGCGACCGGACTCGCCGTGGCCCCGGGCTTCATCAACATGCTGAGCTGGGCGACGATCTCGTTGATCGAGGACGGACGCGGCCAGAGCGATATCCGGCAGGGCGTGACGTTGGAGGTCTTCGGCGAGGGCTGGTCGATGGGACCGTGGAACGACGCCATCAAGGCGGAGGCGCTCGAACGCCAGGCCGACATCAAGTTCGATATCGAGTGGACGACGCTCGACGAGTACCTGGGGCATCTGGTCGCGCGCGGGATCTCGCCCAACGTGGCCTCGTTCATCGGCGCGACCACCGTTCGGATTCACGAGCTTGGCTACGAGGATCGCCCACCCACCTCCGAAGAGCTCGAAGCGATGCAGGCCCTCGTTCGCGCGGCGATGGAGGACGGAGCTCTGGGAGTCGGCTCGTCGCTGATCTACGCGCCCGCGTTCTATGCCGGTACCGAAGAACTGGTCGCCCTCGCCTCGGTCGCCGGCGAGTATGGCGGCATGTACATCTCCCATATCCGCAGCGAAGGCGACAAGCTCCTCGAAGCGGTCGACGAGCTGATTACGATTGCTCGCGAAGCCGGAGTTCCCGCCGAGATCTATCACCTCAAGGCGGCCGGCGCCGACAATCACGCCAAGCTCGAAGAGGTCATCGCCCGTGTCGAGAAGGCGCGCTCCGAGGGCTTGAGGATCACCGCGGACATGTACACCTACACCGCCGGTGCGACCGGTCTCGACGCCGCCATGCCACCCTGGGTTCAAGAAGGTGGCCACGACGCCTGGGTCGAAAGGCTCAAGAACCCGGAGATTCGAGAGCGGGTCAAGCGCGAGATGACCCGGAAGGTCGACGACTGGGAGAACCTATACCACGCCGCCGAGTCTCCGGACCGGCTGCTTCTGGTCGGTTTCAAGAACGACGAGCTCAAGCCGCTCACCGGGAAAACACTGGCGGAGGTGGCAGCGATGCGCGGATCCTCGCCGGAGGACACCGCCATCGATCTGGTGATCGAGGATGACAGCCGGGTGGGCACGGTCTACTTCTTGATGACCGAAGACAACGTGCGGCGCAAGATCGCGGTGCCCTGGGTCGGCTTCGGGTCCGACGAGGCAGCGCCGGCGCCCGAGGGCGTGTTCCTGAAGTCGAATCCGCATCCGCGGGCCTACGGCACGTTCTCGCGGCTGCTGGGCCGCTACGTACGCGACGAGGGCATCATTCCGCTCGAGGAGGCCATTCGGAGGCTGACCGCGCAGCCCGCCGGGAATCTGGGTCTGAGCCGGCGCGGTGCGCTCGCGCCAGGTTACTTCGCCGACGTCGTGGTCTTCGATCCGGAGACGATCTCGGACGCTGCGACTTTCGCCGAGCCCCACCAGTACGCCACCGGAATGATCCACGTGTTCGTCAACGGTGAGCAGGTTCTGCGCTCGGGTGAGCACACCGGTGCGACTCCTGGCCGGGTGGTCCGCGGACCGGGGTGGGTGGGCCCCGAGTAGAAGGCCGGGCCACGGCTCCCACCCCGACGGCGGGCGACCCGCCACGGCGCTTTGGCTAAGATCGCAACCGTCTAGAGAACCTCGGGCAGTGCCCGGTTGAGGAGGTCTACACCATGATTCCGGTCAAACAGAGCGTGGCTGAAAACGCTCATATCCCTTCCCTAGAGGAGTACGAAAAAGGCTACCGCGAGAGTCTCGAGCACCCGGGTGAGTTCTGGCGCCGCGAGGCCGGGCGGTTGACCTGGTTTCATCCACCGGAGTCGATAGTCGAGGGCGACTTCGATTCGGTCGATTTCTCCTGGTTCAGTGGAGGGCGCCTCAACGTTTGCCACAACTGCGTCGATCGTCATATCGCCGATCGTGGCGACCAGATCGCGATCATCTGGGCAGCTGACGAAGCCGGCGAGTACCGGCACATCAGCTATCGCGAGCTCAAGCGCATGGTCTGCCGGATGGCCAACGTCCTTTCGCGGTATGGCGTCAAGAAGGGGGATCGCGTCGCGATCTACCTGCCGATGATTCCCGAGCTCGCGGCAACAATGCTGGCCTGCGCTCGAATCGGCGCGATTCACTCGATCGTGTTCGCCGGATTCTCAGCGAGCGCATTGCGGGACCGGATCGTCGACGCCGAGTCGCGCTGGGTGGTTACCGCCAACGAAGGCTTGCGCGGCGGGCGCGCGATTCCGCTCAAGAACACCGTTGATGAGGCGGTCGAAGGCCTCGACTTCGTCGAAACCGTTCTGGTCACGCGCCGCACGGAGACCGAGGTTCCGATGCGCGAGGGGCGCGACGTCTGGCTCGAAGAAGCTCTGGCGCGCGAGCGCGCGGCGGCTGCCGTGGCGTGGATGGACTCCGAGGACCCGCTCTTCATCCTCTACACGTCGGGATCGACCGGCCAGCCGAAGGGCCTGCTCCACACGACCGGTGGCTACCTCACGTACGCGGCGATGACCCACCAGCAGGTTTTCGACGTCCACGAGGGCGACATCTACGCCTGCGTCGCCGACATCGGCTGGGTCACTGGACACACCTACATCATCTACGGCCCGCTGGCCAATGGCGCGACCACGGTGATGTTCGAGTCCACTCCGCTCTACCCGGACGCCGGACGCTACTGGAAGCTGGTCGAGGACCTGGGAATCAACATCTTCTACACGGCCCCGACCGCGATTCGCGCAATCATGCGCGAAGGCAACGATTGGGTCACGAAATACGACCGGTCGAGCCTGCGGATCCTCGGCACTGTCGGAGAGCCGATCAACCCGGAGGTCTGGCAGTGGTACCACGACGTTGTCGGCAACGGTGAGTGCGCGATCGTCGATACCTGGTGGCAGACCGAGACCGGTGGCATCTTGATTTCGCCACTGCCGGGCGCCACGCCGGCCAAGCCGGGCTCTGCCACGCTGCCGCTTTTCGGCGTCGATCCGATGCTCCTCGACGACGAGGGCAACGAAGTCGAAGGCAATGACGTTTCGGGCAACCTCTGCATTCGACGCAGCTGGCCCGGTCAGGCCCGGACGATCTGGGGCGATCACGACCGGTTCCGCGAGACCTATTTCTCGCAGTTCCCCGGCCTCTACTTCACCGGCGATGGCTGCCGGCGAGACGAAGACGGCTACTACTGGATCACCGGGCGGGTGGACGACGTTCTCAACGTCTCGGGTCACCGGATGGGGACGGCCGAGGTCGAGAGCGCGTTGGTCGCCCATGACGCGGTCGCCGAAGCGGCGGTCGTCGGATTCCCGCACGAGATCAAGGGCACCGGCATCTACGCCTACGTGCTGATCAATCACGAATTCGAGAACGTCGACAGCGACGAGCTGGTCGGCGCGCTGCGCAAGCAGGTACGTACCGAGATCGGCCCGATCGCGACGCCGGATCGGATTCAGATCGCGCCCGGCCTCCCCAAGACCCGATCGGGCAAGATCATGCGCCGGATTCTGAGGAAGATCGCAGCCGGCGATACCGAGGATCTCGGCGACGTCTCGACCCTGGCCGATCCGGGGGTGGTCGACGAGCTGATGGCAGGCAGGTAGTCCGGGGACACGCCCCTGAGCGCGCATTTCGGAGGCTGGCGTACCGCGTCTTGTACGCGGGCAACCGCTGCCACAAGAGGCTTCGAAAGCCAGTCGGGAAGGGACACGAAGGAATCGTCTCCCTGATACCGTAAACCCACTGTGTCGGCGGTCGCCTCTTCAGACAACGAGGTCCAGCTCGGTCGAGCCCTTCTGATGATGGCGGCCGGGGTCGTCGTGGTCGCCGGCCTGCGGGCGGCGGGCACGATTCTGATTCCCTTCATGTTCGCCATCTTCCTGGCACTCATCGGCTTCCCGATCGTCGAGTGGCTCTGCCGGAAGGGCGTCCGCCTCGGGCTTGCGGTATTGGTGACGGTGCTACTCGAATGCGCGGCGCTCTCGATCCTCGGGTATCTGATCTCGACCACCTTCGACGAGTTCGCCGCCGCCGCGCCCGGCTACCTCAACGGACTCGTCGACAAGGTCCGGGGCCTTCTGGTGAGCCTGCAGGAGCGGGGCTTGGATCTCTCGGCGTGGATCTCGCCGGAGCGCCTCGACGCCGGTGCGGTCGTCGACCTGGCAGGCGGGATCGTTCGCGGCACGGTACGGGGCGTGGCTTCGTTCGTCTCCTATGTGCTTCTGGTGTTCGTGATCTTGATTACCGCGATGTTCGAGGTGGTGGCGCTCCCGGAGAAACTCAAGAGCGCCAAGCGCAGTCAATTGATGTCCGAGAACGTGGAGCGAGTCATGGAGGAAATCCAGAAGTACCTCGGCGTCAAGACGCTGGTGAGCCTGGCGACCGGTGTGCTGGTGGCGATCGCGGTCTGGATCCTAGGCCTTCCGGTGCCTCTCTTCTGGGCGGTTCTGGCGTTTCTGCTGAACTACATCCCGGCCATCGGCTCGATCATCGCGGCCATTCCGGCGGTTCTGGTCGCGATGGTGCAACAGGGGTGGGGAGTGGCCCTGGCGGTGGCGGTCGTCTATCTTGGGATCAACTTCCTGCTAGGGAACCTGATCGAGCCCGCGCTCATGGGCCGGCAGTTCGGGCTTTCGACGCTGGTGGTGTTCATGGCGATGGTCTTCTGGGGCTGGATCTGGGGACCGGTCGGGATGATCTTGTCGGTGCCACTGACCATGATCATCAAGATAGTCCTGGAGCAATCGTCAGAGCTCCGCTGGCTCGCGGTCCTCATGGGACCGGCTGCGCCGATGGCTGCTGCTGCCGCTGCCCGCCAGAGCCCCAAGGGCTGAGCTCGACTCCGATTCGGTGCGCCGGCGCCACCGGCCTTGACAGGAGGTCCGGTTTTGCTACGATTTCGGGGCAATTCGGACTATTTTGGTCCGAATTTGAAGGGACCTCCGCTACTACACGAGTCACAGGGGCCCAAGGTGTATCTGTCGTGATCCGCATGACCAAACAGGCCGACTACGGCATCGTTCTGCTGACCCGAATGGCCGGCCAGCCCGACCGGCTGGTCAACGCCTCCGAGTTGTCGGCGGAGGTCCAGCTACCGCTGCCAACGGTCTCGAAGATTCTCAAGCTCCTGGGCCGGGCCGAGCTTCTCGAGTCGCACCGTGGAGTCAAAGGCGGCTACTGCCTGGCTCGAGAGGCCGAAGCCATCACCGTGGCCGACATCATCGCGGCTCTCGACGGACCGATTGCGATTACCGAATGCATAGACGACACCCCGGGCGAGTGCTCGCAGGAGTCCTTCTGCGGCGTGCGCGCGAACTGGCAGCGGATCAACCACGCCATCCGGCACGCCCTGGAAAACATCACGCTTGCCGAAATGACGCATCCGTTGAGCGCCGACCTGGTCAGTCTGGGTGGCGGCGCAGAAAGCACGAAGCCGGCCCAGTGGCCGGCCGGGCAGGCGGAACGCTAGGAGAGAGACAATGACCGAAACCTCGACCCCCCAGGCTACGGCAACGGATACCGAGCTTCTGGAACAGCACGTAGCCCAGGAGTACGAAGCCGGCTTCGTCACGGACATCGAGCAGGAAACACTCCCGCCCGGGCTCGACAAAGACGTCGTTCGGTTCATCTCCGGCAAGAAGGGTGAGCCCGAGTGGCTGCTCGACTGGCGCCTCAAGGCCTACCGCGATTGGCTCGAGATGAAGGAGCCGACCTGGGCCAATATCAAGTACGAGCCCATCGACTACCAGTCGGTCTCCTACTACTCGGCGCCCAAATCCGCCGGCGACGGGCCCAAGAGCCTGGACGAGGTGGACCCGGAGATCCTGGAAACCTACGAGAAGCTGGGCATTCCGCTCCAGGAACAGAAGATCCTCGCCGGCGTTGCCGTCGATGCTGTCTTTGACAGTGTCTCGGTGGCGACGACTTTCAAGGACAAACTCAAGGAGGCGGGAGTCATCTTCTGCTCGATGTCCGAGGCGGTCAAAGACCACCCGGACCTGGTCAAGAAGTACCTGGGGAAGGTCGTTCCGCGCAACGACAACTTCTTCGCGGCCTTGAACTCGGCGGTCTTTTCAGACGGCTCCTTCGTCTATGTGCCCAAGGGAGTTCGTTGCCCGATGGAGCTCTCGACCTACTTCCGGATCAATGCGATGAACACCGGCCAGTTCGAGCGCACGTTGATCATCGCCGACGAGGGCGCCCACGTGAGCTACCTCGAGGGCTGTACGGCACCGATGCGCGACGAGAATCAACTCCACGCCGCGGTGGTCGAGCTCTACGCTCACGAGGGAGCGACGATCAAGTACTCGACGGTCCAGAACTGGTACCCCGGCGACATGGAGACCGGCAGGGGGGGGATCTACAACTTTGTCACCAAGCGCGGTCTGGCGGCCGGGCGCGCGGCCAAGATCTCTTGGACCCAGGTCGAGACCGGGTCCGCGATCACCTGGAAGTACCCGAGCGTGGTCTTGAAGGGCGACGACACGGTGGGCGAGTTCTACTCGGTGGCGCTTTCCAAGGGTTGGCAGCAGGCGGACACCGGCACCAAGATGATTCACGTCGGCAAGAACACCACCTCGACCATAGTCTCCAAGGGCATCTCGGCCGGCAACGGCCAGAACACCTACCGGGGCGGGGTCAAGATCCTGAGGGGCGCCGACGGGGCCCGCAACTTCTCGCAGTGCGACTCGATGCTCCTGGGAGAGAAATGCGGCGCGCACACTTTTCCCTACATCGATGTGCAGAACCCGTCAGCTCGCATGGAACACGAGGCGTCGACCTCCAAGATCGGCGAAGATCAGCTGTTCTACTGCAACAGCCGCGGCATCGACTCCGAGGACGCGGTCTCGATGATCGTCAACGGCTTCTGCAAAGAGGTCTTCAACGAGTTGCCGATGGAGTTCGCAGTAGAGGCGAGGAAGCTGCTCGAAATCAGTCTCGAGGGCAGCGTCGGCTAGGAAAAAGGGGGGACACAACACGTAATACGTGTCGATAAAGGTCGCCGACTGTTGGCGGAAAACCGTATTACGTATTGTGTCCCCAAAAAGGAGAGATAGCGGCATGAGTTTGCTCGAAGTCAAGAACCTTCACGTCAGCGTGGAGGATGCGGAGATTCTCAAGGGTGTGGACCTGAGTGTGAAGCGGGGCGAGGTCCACGCGATCATGGGGCCGAACGGCTCCGGCAAGTCGACGCTCGCTCAGGTGCTGGCCGGCCGGGATGCCTACGACGTGACCGAAGGCGAGATCCTGTTCAAGGGCGAAGACCTGTCCGACACGGACCCCGAGGAACGCGCTCGTGAAGGCCTGTTCCTGGCGTTTCAGTATCCGGTCGAGATCCCCGGAGTCTCGAACGTCTACTTCCTCAAAGCGGCGCTCAACGCGATTCGCAAGCACCGCGACCAGGAAGAGATGGACGCGATGGACTTTCTGACCTACGTGCGCGAGAAGATGGCTCTGGTCAGAATGGACGAGGCGCTGCTCAACCGGCCCGTCAACGAAGGCTTTTCAGGCGGCGAGAAGAAGCGCAACGAGATCTTTCACATGGCGGTCTTGGACCCGGTGCTCGCGGTTCTGGACGAGACCGACTCCGGTCTTGATATCGATGCGCTCAAGATCGTGGCCGACGGCGTCAACTCGCTGCGCTCGGAGGGGCGGGCGTTTGTCGTGATCACCCACTATCAGAGGCTTCTCAACTACATCGTGCCCGACGTCGTTCACGTGCTGGTCGACGGCAAGATCGTCCGTTCGGGCGGCAAGGAACTGGCCCACGAGCTCGAGGACAAGGGCTACGCCTGGCTCGAGAGCGAGGTCCAGGAGGCTGCGGCCGCCAATGTCTGAGCCGGCAAACGACACGATGACTCGGACGGTGGGGCCTGTAACCATGGTCGATGACGGGTACTCCCGGGCCTTCGACGCCGTGTCTTCTGGCCGCAGCGACAAGGAGCCCGGGCGAGTCGGCGCACTTCGCCGCGATGCCATGTCCCGCTTCGGAGATCTCGGATTTCCGACCAGGAAGCTCGAGGAATGGCGCTCCACCGACATTCGGGCGATCGCAGACACGTCGTTCAGCTTCGAGCCCTTGTCGGAGTGCGTGGTGGAGGCCGATTGCGAGCGCTTCCGCTATCCGAACACCCACGAACTAGTGTTCGTCAATGGTGTCTACCGGGAGAAGCTCTCTCGCCTGGCCGCACTCCCCGAGGGGGTTGTGGTCTCGACCCTCGAGCAGGCCTGGAACGAGCACCCGGAGCTGGTCGAGCCGCATCTCGGCCGTCACGCCGAGTTCGAGAACCACGCCTTCGTGGCGCTCAACACCGCTCTGCACGAGAGCGGTGTGTTCGTCTTTCTGCCCCGCAACGTGGTGGTCGAGACCCCGATTCACGTGCTGCACCTGGGCAGGGGCGGAGACGCGCCGGTGGCCTCGTTTCCGCGCAATCTGTTTGTCGCCGGGGAGAATTCTCAGGGCAGGATCATCGAGCAGTTCGCCACGGCGGGTGACGCCGAGACCGCCGGCCGGCACTTCGCATGCCCGGTCACCGAGGTGGTGCTCGCGCCCAGCGCCGTTGTCGACCACTACAAGCTCCAGCGCGAGTCGACGGACGCCTTTCACATGGCGACCTTCCAGATCTACCTCGAGCGATCGAGCAACTTCTCGTCGCATTCGATCTCCTGGGGCGGTGGACTGGTTCGAAACGACGTCAACGCGGTCCTAGACGGCGAGGGCTGTGAAGCGACCTTGAACGGTCTCTACATGGTCGAAGGCAAGCAGCTCGTCGACAACCACATGCGGGTCGACCACGCGGCGCCTCACTGCGACAGCCACGAGCTCTTCAAGGGTATTCTCGAGGGGCGCTCTCGGGCGGTTTTCAACGGCCGCATTTTCGTTCACAAGGGTGCTCAGAAGACCGACGCCAAGCAGACCAACCGGAATCTCCTGCTGTCGCCGACGGCCCTGGTCAACTCCAACCCTCAGCTCGAGATCTTCGCCGATGACGTCCGCTGCACCCATGGTTCCACCGTCGGCCAGCTCGACGACCTGGCGGTCTTCTACCTGCGCTCGCGCGGAATCGGCGAGGAGGCGGCGCGGAGTCTCTTGACCTATGCCTTCTGCGCCGACATCGTCCAGAGGATCAAGGACCAGTCGGTGCGCAAGGACCTAGAGGAGTTCCTGTTCCGGCGGCTACCGCGAGGCGAGGTCGTTCGCCAGGCGGTTTAGGGCTCTAGGATCATGGCGTTGCCACAGCATCAGACCCGGAAGACCTCGTTCGACGTCGAAGCCGTGCGCCGGGACTTTCCCGCGCTCGCGGTGACGCCGTACGGTAAACCGCTGGTCTATCTCGACAGCGCCGCCTCGGCCCAGAAACCGGAGGCGGTCATCGAAGCCGAGGCCCGCTGCTACCGGGAGTACTACGCCAACGTCCACCGCGGTGTCCATTACCTGTCGGCGAAGGCGACGGTAGCCTACGAGGAGGCGCGGCGCAAGGTGCAACGCTTCCTGGGAGCGCGCGATGCCAGAGAGATCGTCTTCGTCCGCGGCACCACCGAGGCGATCAACCTGGTGGCCTCGAGCTATGGCCGCCAACATGTGGGCGAGGGCGACGAGGTCCTCATCACGACGATGGAGCATCATTCCAACATCGTGCCCTGGCAGATGTTATGTGAGGAGAAGGGCGCCAAGCTGGTGGTCGCTCCGATAGACGACCGCGGCGACCTCATTCTCGAGGAGCTCGAGAAGCTCATGTCCGAGCGCACGAAGCTCTTGGCGACGATTCACGTATCGAACGCGCTCGGGACGATCAATCCCGTCGAAGAGATCGTCGCGATGGCGCACGAGCGGGGGATTCCGGTGCTGCTCGACGGCGCACAAGCCGCGCCTCACCTTCGGCTCGACGTCGCAGCGCTCGATTGCGAGTTCTACGCGTTTTCGGGCCACAAGGCGTTCGGCCCCGGTGGCATCGGCGCGCTCTACGGCAAAAAGGACCTTCTGGACGCCATGCCTCCCTACCAGGGGGGCGGCGAGATGATCCGCTCGGTGACTTTCGAAAAGACCGATTACGCGCCGTCGCCGGCCCGGTTCGAGGCCGGCACACCGAACATCGCCGGCGCCGTGGCTCTGGGCGCCACGGTTGACTACCTCGATGCGATCGGCATGGACGTGATCCACTCGTACGAAGACGAGTTGCTGCAGTACGGAACAGCGGCGCTCGAATCGGTCGCCGGCCTTCGCCTTCTCGGTACAGCGCGGCGCAAGGCAAGCGTGCTTTCCTTCGTCATGGAGGGCGCTCACCCCCACGACATCGGCACGATTCTGGACCGCGAGGGGATTGCGGTCCGAACCGGACACCACTGCGCCCAACCGGTCATGGATCGCTACGGCGTTCCGGCGACGGCTCGAGCTTCGCTCGCCTTCTACAACACGAAGGAAGAGATCGACCGGCTGGTTGCGGGGCTCGAGACGGTCGGCGAGGTGTTCGGGTAGATGTCGGCACTGTTCGACCTCTACCAGGAAGTCATCCTGGACCACAATAAGAGCCCACGGAACTTCGGAAAGCTCGAGGGCTCACGCGAAGGCGAGGGCCGGGTGCGTCACGCCGACGGCCACAATCCCCTCTGTGGCGACCGGCTGACCCTGTACGTGGACACCGACGGAGAGACCATCCGCGACATCAAGTTCGAGGGCTCGGGGTGCGCCATCTCGAAGGCGTCGGCATCGCTCATGACGGAGGCCGTGAAAGGCAAGCCGCTGGCCGAATCCGAGAAGTTGTTCGAGGGCTTCCACGAGCTCTTAACCGGGGATCCGAGCGTCAAGGAGACGGCCAGCGCGGCGTTGGGCAAGCTCGCGGTATTCGAGGGTGTACGCGAGTTCCCGGTGCGGGTCAAGTGCGCGACGCTGGCCTGGCACACCCTCCAGGCCGCCCTTGCCGGCGGCACCGAGCCCGCGACGACGGAATAGACCCGCTCGTCATTCCGAGCCGCAGGCGAGGAATCCCGCTAGGTGGCATGCCGAGTCGATTGAGTCGCGCCGGTGCTCCCTCTCCGGGAGCACGGAGAGGCTCCCTCCGAGGGACCCACGGCGCTCCTTCAGGAGCAGCGCCTGCGGGTCTTGTTGCGTTCGCCCCACGCGGTAGAGGACTTTAGTTACGCAACTGGCCTGTCGGCCGTGCTGCCCGGGGGGCATGCGAGTCGCCGGTCCCTCCCTAGCAGGTAGCACCGCCGTCCACTTTCTTCCAGCTTGCTCCGTCACAGTGGCAGAGCCCGTCGGTCGAGTCGTAGTAGAGGAGCCCTTCGTCGGAGGCGGAGTTGCAGATCGGCTGTGACCCAGAGGTCTTCGGGTCGAGCTGGAACTCGTTCAAGACGAACGCGTCGTTGAAGTGCGCGCCTCCGGCAGCGGGAAAAGTGATGGGGTCCCCGGCGCCGTTGCCCCCGGTAAGAAACAGGTTGCCGGCAGCACCCACGGCCTCCGACGAGTTCACGGCCCAGGCCCAATCAAACGTGTTCTCGGATCTGAAGACGAGGATGCCTTTGGTGGCGGCAGTGTCATATTCGTCGTCGATGACGATCTCGGCTTCGTCGGTGAGAGCCAGGGAGCTCGTGCCTCCGGGGCCGCCGAAGGTCGCTGCCGACGTAGGACCCGCGGTTCCAGGGGGGTCTTGAGGAGTCTCCGACAGGCGCTGTTCGAGGTACGCGTTGACCTGTGAGACCGGCGATTCCTGCCCCATGAAGAAAACCGTTTTCTCGCTTTCTGCTGCCGCCTGCGGCTGGGGCTCTGCTGAGGCGGCTTTCAGCTCGCTCGCGATCAACGACGCCAGCTCTCCAGGCGCGCCGACAGGAAGCCCCCTCGCCTCGAAGTACTGTTCGAGTGCGCTCTCCAGAACGCCTCCGATGCGCTTGACGATCGGATCCGGATCGACCCGGAACATCCGGCTCTCGGACCAGCCGTCGGTCGGCTCCGCTTCCACCGCTCGCGCTGCCCACGCGTAGCGTCCGAACATTTCGAGGCAGCTTTCGGCGGACGGCGTCCAGGAGAAGGCTCCCGCCGGGATCGACTGCCGGAGGACCGGAGAGACATCCTCGGCGGAGGACTCGATGAGGAAACCGTCGCCAATCGCCTTTTGCGCAACGGCGTACACGACCACTTCGTAGCCTTCGGCATCCTCGACCGCGCTCCAGCTGAACGTAGGACAACCGGTGTGCACGGGCGAGAACTCGGACGCACTCCCCGGCGAGACCGCCACCGGGCCGCTGGCCCACGCCGTTGGGACCAAAACGGTCATCGCGACCGTGCAGGCAGCGAACAAAACGGTGCTCCTGATACGCATTTTCCTCTCCTCCTGTCTCTCCCGAAAGCCTGACTAGGCCCCTAATAATCCGAGAAATCCTAGCACTGGGTGCTCCAAAACGAGTGCCCCGGAGGCTCCGCGGAGTAGACTCTCGCCTCGCTGAGGGAACGATGAGGAACACCACGACCCAAAGTCATGACCGGCGCACCTGGACGCTCACCGAGCTTCTGCCGGACGCCTCGGAAGCGGTCGTCTCCAATCGGCTGACCGAGCTCGAAGAGCTCGTTGCGGAGCTCGAAGCGGCGCGGTCCGAGCTCGAGACGGGCCTTGCCCGAGATCGGCTGATCGAGCTTCTGGCACTCTACGAAGCCCTCACCGAGAAGGCCTACGTGCTTTCGGCCTACGGCTCGCTCTGGTTCGCCGAAGATACCCAGTCCGAGGCTGCGCTCGCCTATCGCAACGTGATGGATCGCAAGGTGACGGAGGTTCAGAACAGGGTGCTGTTCTTTTCACTATGGTGGAAGGGGCTGGATGACGAGGAGGCGGTCCGGCTGGCACCCGACCGCGAGGAGCACGCCGACTACGCGCATTTCCTCGAGGACCTGCGCCGCACGCGGCCGTTCATGCTCGAAGAGCGCTCGGAGCAGATCGTCAATCTGAAAGACACTCACGGGATGTCGGCGGTTCTCACCGTGTACTCGATGCTCACGAATAGGCTCGAGTTCGCACTCGAGGTCGATGACGAGACCCGAACCCTCACCCGCGACGGCCTGATGGCGTACGTCTACTCGCCCAGGGCCGAGCTTCGAGAGGCCGCCTACCGCGAGGTTCTGCGGGTCTTCGAGGGAGAAGCCAAGATCCTCAGCCAGATGTACGTAAGTAGGGCGCTCGACTGGCACTCGGAGAACGTCGGGCTGCGGGGCTTCTCGTCTCCGATCTCGGTACGCAACGTCGACAACGATGTCCCCGACCGGGCGGTGGAGATTCTGTTGGACGTCTGCACGGAGAACGCGCCTCTGTTTCAACGGTACTTCCGTTGGAAGGCCGGAGAGCTGGGACAGGAGCGGCTTTCGCGTTTCGACCTCTATGCGCCGCTCGCGGTAGCCGACAGGCAGACTCCGTATGCCGAGGCCGCCCGGCTGGTGCTCTCGACTTTCGAGCGGTTCGACGCCGGACTGGCGAGCAAGGCTCGCCGGGTGTTCGAAGAGAACCACATCGACAGCGAGGTGCGCACTGGCAAGAAAGGTGGCGCCTTCTGCGCGACAGTGCTGCCGCGCCAGACGCCGTGGGTGCTTTTGAACTACACCGGCAAGGTTCGCGACGTAGCTACCATGGCACACGAGCTCGGCCACGCCGTCCATTCGATGCTCGCCGAGGAGCATTCGGTGCTGACCCAGCACCCATCGCTGCCGCTCGCCGAAACCGCCTCGGTCTTCGCCGAGCGTCTGCTGGTCGACCGACTGCTGGAGAGCGAGGACGATCGCTCGGTGCGGCGAGAGCTTCTGGCGTCGTCGCTCGACGACATCTACGCCACCGTCATGCGCCAGGCCTACTTCGTGCGTTTCGAGGAGCGCGCCCACGCGGCGATCCTCGAAGGCAAATCACCCGAGGAGCTGAGTCGGATCTACTTGGGACTCCTCACCGAGCAGTTCGGAGAAGCCGTGGCGGTGCCGGAGGAATTCGCTCACGAGTGGGTGTCGATTCCGCATATCTTTCATACGCCCTTCTACTGCTACGCCTACAGCTTCGGCCAGTTGCTGGTGCTCGCTCTCTACCGGCGGTTCCGGGACGAAGGCGATGCGTTCATTCCGGGCTATCTGCGGCTTCTGGCCTGGGGAGGCTCGGCCCGTCCCGAGGCGATTCTGGCCGAGGCCGGCGTCGACATGACCGACCCCGATTTCTGGCAGGGGGGTTTCGACGTGGTCGCGGATTTGGTCGACGAGCTCGAGCGTCTCTGACAGCCGGCCGGGCCTCAATCCGGGCTCGACCGGAATGCGTAGCTAGAATGGTGCCGCCGGTGAGAACACTCCCATATCTCGTTTCACTGCTGGCGACGCTCGCGGTCGTGGCCTCGTTTCTGGCGCAGATCGTGCGTGGAGATTGTCCGGTCCCGTGAGAAAGCTCAAACACACCGCTGTTCTCGTCGGTATCGCTCTGGTTGCCTTCGCGTCGGCTTCCTGTAGCGATGCTCCGGTCGGCGCGCAGACGGGCTCTCCAGCCACCGGTTCGCAGGCGAGTTCCCCGATCGTGGTCGAGCTCTTCACCTCGCAGGGTTGCTCGAGCTGCCCGCCCGCGGACCGCTATCTGAGTGAGCTGGCGGAGCGTACTGACGTCGAGATCATTCCGCTGTCGTTTCACGTCGACTACTGGAACTACATCGGCTGGACTGACCCGTTCTCCTCGGAAGCCTGGTCGGATCGCCAGCGGAGGTACGCTCGGGCCCTGGGCGGCAATCGCATCTACACACCGCAGATGGTCGTCAACGGGCGTTGGGTGGGCGTGGGCTCGAACCGGCGCGATATCTCGCGTCTGCTCGAGCGGGCCCGGGCAGAGCCGTCGGTGGCCGAAGTCGGCGTATCCGCCGAGCTGGTCTCGGACGATCGGCTCCGAATCGCGGTCAGCACCTCCGGCGTCTACTCCCGGCTCGAGGGCGAGAATCTAGCGGCGTGGGTCGCGGTTGTGGAAAGCGAGCTCGAGACTGCGGTGGGGCGTGGAGAAAACGCCTCCAAGTCGCTGCGCAATGACCGGGTCGTGCGGAAGCTCGAGCGAGTTCAGGGACTCGATCTAGCTGAGCCGGGTGTATCGACCACCCTCGAGGTCGGGCTGGAGCCAGAGTGGCTGCGAGACAAACTGAGTATCGCGGCCTTTTTGCAGGAAACCGATTCACTTCGGATTCGCGCGGCCGCCCAGACCCGGCTGGCGGATTGACTCCTTGTCGATCCCCGCCGCGGGTTCGACCGCTGCCAGCTGCGATCGACCTCGACCTAGTCGTGCGTGTACTTGAGCGGGAACTTCTCGTGCGTGCCTGAGTCCTTGTTGGCCTCGAAGTCGAAGACGTAGCCCTCGGTGACGAACGGACTCTCGGCATTGTGGCAGTCCTTACATTGGTCCACCGAGACGGTATCCACCATACCCACGGCCACGATGTCGGCCTTCTTGTACTCCTTATTCTTCAAGGTCATGTACCCGTCCTGGATGTAGGTTCCGCCAGGGCCGTGACAGGTCTCGCAGCCAACCCCGGCGAGCTCGGGGGTGGTCTCGATGTCGACAAAGCCGCCCGGCTTGCCGTAGCCGGTAACGTGACACTTCACGCAGTTTTCGTCGGTGGTGTAGTCATTGTCCGGATCGAGACCCGCCTTGAGCTTGGCCTCGGCGCGCTCTCCCGGCTTCAATGCGTCGAACGTGGTAGCCATGGTCGTGGCCTCCCAGGACTTGTACTCCTTGAGATGGCACTTCTTGCAGCCTTTCGAGCCGACGTACTCGAACTCCTCGGCCTGCGCCGTCGACGCTACAACGACAACGGCCAGCGCGAACACGAGAACCGCGGCAAGGACTTGGATCGGTCCAATCTCTTTCTTCACTTCGTCTCTCCTCTCATGACACTTCATGGCACGTCGTGCCACTGATTACAGCTGCCAATCGCGTGCCAAGCGTACCCGGTACCAGGTCTCGATCTACCACCCGGCCGAGGTGGACAGGGCCCCACCCCTGCGGGTGTTGGTCGACGGCAAACCCGTCACTGCATTTCGTTTGGCCTTACCGAAAGCCCGTCATATTCTTCGCCGAAGAAGCTGCGGCGTATCACGACGTCCACCGAATCGTCGACGCCGATGTGGTTGTTCCAGCGTCGCTCCGGGAAGTCGACCACTTCGTCTAGTCCGGAAAAACGAACCCGCATGCCACGCCAGGACCAGTGAAGATCGCCGCCCGAGGAGTAATAGCGCTCGGCGGAGACAACGGTCACCGCCGTCAGCTCGAGCCGGGGCTGGCGCCACTCCCAGAGCCGCGCGAACGTGCCGAGTAGCAGGCCGGCAGTGACCGCTGCGATCAGCGCCATTCCGGTCACCCAGCGCAGCGGTCTCTGCCGCAGGCCGCGCGCGATCGACAGCGGCAGGTTGAAGAAGACGTCGAAGACCGCGTGCTCGAGCAGTGCCCCCCGTTCCCCGAACACCGGTGTCAGGTGGGCCATCCTTCGCGCCCAGCGGCCGGCCAGGAACCGAGCCAGCGCCGGGTTGTGGGTCATCATCTGGAGCGGAAACGCCAGATAGCCGATCACGTGCAGAAACGAGATCGGTGCGGCGATGTAGTAGCTGCGCACGTCCCGTTCCCGGATCATCAGGAACAGGACGAACACTCCGCGCGTGATCGAGCCTGGCGAGACCGGCAGAAGCTGGATTGCCGCCGCAGCGGCCGCGCCGTAGGCCAGGCTCTCGGGCCAGCCGAGCCCGCGGTAGAAGAAGCAGTAGGCAGCAACGGCGACCGCGGCCAGCACCATGACCACCTGGGTCACGGGCACGGTGCAGATGTGCACGGCCAGGCAGCGCAGGTACTTTTGAATGAAGGGATCCTTGATCTGACTCTCGATCTTCGCGGTTTCGGCGGCGTCGAGCATGCCTTCCTCGTGTCCCAGGCGGACCTGCTCGAGCAGCACTCGCTCGCGAAACGCCGGCCGGCGCAGAAACCGCGCCGAATAGCGAATGCTGGCCCGGACTTGCTCCCAGGCCCAGGAGGGCTCTGCGAGGAACCGATGCCAGGCCGGCGGCAGCCAGCCGACGACTAAGCGCTGGATCCAGAAACGCACGGGCCGTTCGGCGAGGCCTCGAGCTCGCGCGCCGTCTGCGCGCCCGTCCCGGCTCCACCGGACCAAAGCTTCGAGGCGCGAGCCGCGCATCGCCCGCCCCAGGTAGACAGGGCTGCCGAGACAGCTCCGGGCGTGGCGGCGCTTTTCGTCGTTTCCCCAGAGGCCGACGATCCAGGCGCCGAGGATCGGCGCCAGCGAGAGGAGGTAGAGGAAGGCAAAGAGTCCGCGGCCGTTGCGCAGGCGTTCGGCGCGCGCTCGGTCGAGGCGGCCCAGGTTTGTCCAGGCCGTGATCGTCGCGTTCTTGATCGAGCCGCGAAGCGCCCGGTCCGTCAGCAGCCGGAATCCGTGAGCGGTCAGATCAGGCTGCGAAGCCCGGTAGGCTGTGTCCTGGTGCTCGAGCTCCTCGAGCGCCGGCTCGAGCTCCTCGAATCCGCCTGTCGCTTCGGCGTAGCGCCTCAGCTTGCGAGTCTCGCAGAGATCGAATTGCACCAGCCGGCCTCTCGCGAGACCCCGCAGAATGAGTGGAAAATCCGCCGGGCTCATCGGCAGAAACGGCAGCAGCGTCAAACCAGCCCGGAAGTCCACGGCAGTCAGGCCAGCGGCTGGCGAGCCTTCGGCCTCGAGGCGTTTGAGCGCGTTAGGCTGGCTCTTCAAGGTCCACCATTCGTACTGCCGCGCCAGCTCGGAGGCGCCGATCTCGTGCAGGAGGTCTACCAGCCGAGCCATGAAGAGCTTCTTGTGAACGTACTCGGGACAGTTGAGCTCCTCGGACGGTGAGCCATCTGAGCGCCATCGGGACAGGAGCCGGTCGTCGGCCTCGAACTTCCAGATCCTTCCGTCGATCCATTCGTTGATCTCGCCGAAGCTGTGGAGCTCCGAGTCGAAGAAAGTCGCGTAGGTATCACATACGGCGGCGCGGTCGCCGAGCCTCTCGCCGGCGGCGTGTCGGATCAGCTTCTGCCAGAGGACGCCGGTACGCACCGCTTGCGGCAGCACCTGGGCGCTGAACGCGCACTGGAAGCCGGCAAAATAGAGAGCGTTCCGAAACAGCCTGGCGAAACCGGAAGGCGGGCACAGGATCTTGATCGCGTAGCGCCGGCCGGTTTCCAGGCCCGGGATCGGACCTTCCTGTGTGGCGATCTCGAGCAGCCTGATCCGGTAGACCTGGCCGGCAAAGCCGCCACCGACGAAGCGCTCCACCTCGGCCTCGAGGCGGCCGTTGTGAGCGGGCACGACGCCGGTGAAATCGTAGGCGAGCCGGTCCCCGGGATCGTAGGTAGCTCTTCGAAACCGCCGGGCCAAGGCGCAACCGGCGAAGAGCCTCTCCAAGTCCTTGCGGACCTGTACCTCGGGGCCGAGATCCGCCGCCGGAAGGCTCGGGCTCGCGTCTGGCCGACTCATCGCAGTCGAACACTAGCCTATTGATCGTGAGGACTGCCTGCACAGGTCTCTGCCCGTGAGACTCTCTTCACATCCACTATTCGCCGATCGTGTGCTCACAGAGACTGTGTTTCGCGGATGCGAAGTATACTTGCCGTTCTTCAACGCAAGTTGGCCACCCCGTTGGGTGGTGCGGCCGCAAGACCGTTCTCGGACAATGTCGCAACGCGCAGTTTCTCTGCCGAGGCGCCGAATACCTGAGATCGCGGCCGATGTCGGAGACGCGAGGAAAACCTGAATGACAGACGGAGCACCAGAGGAGAATCGGATGACGGACGCCGACCGTCGAGGCTTCCTCGGCTGGTTCCTGAGCACCTCCTTCGGCGCGCTGGCGGCCTCGATCGCGTATCCGGTCGTGCGCTTCGTCAGCCCGCCGGATATCCCCGAAGCGGCGATGAACGAGGTCGAGGCCGGGGCGACCAACGACCCCGAGCTGCTAGAGAACGGCTACAAGATTCTCCGATTCGGCACTGAGCCGGTGATCCTGCTCCGAGCCGGCGAAGGCGATTTCCGCGCCTTCGCCGCCACCTGTACTCATCTCGACTGCATCGTCGAGTATCACAAGGACCAGAAGCGAATCTGGTGCAATTGCCACAACGGCGAGTACAACCTGAGAGGCCAGCAGGTTGCCGGACCCCCGCCCAAACCGCTCCAGGCCTTCAAGGTCGATCTCGTGGTCCAGGCCGTGGGCGAGCCCGAGCAGATCGTGGTGTCGAGGGCCTGAGCAATGGCCGGACTCATCAAGAAAGTGCGTGGCTGGATCGAGGACCGAGTGCCGCTTTCGCACGCAACCGAGCTCGCGTCCCAGAAGACGGTGCCCATGCACCGGTACTCGGTCATCTACTACCTCGGTGGCATGACCCTGTTCTTCTTGATCGTGCAGCTTCTCACCGGCATCATGCTCATGCTCTATTACCGGCCGTCGGCGGCCGAAGCCTTCGAGTCGGTCGAGTTCATCATGACCGTGGTGCCTTTCGGTTGGCTGATTCGATCGCTTCATTCCTGGTCCGCCAACCTGATGGTCTTCTTCGCGTTTCTCCATCTGGTGACGGTCTACTTCTCGAAGGGCTACCGCAAGCCGCGCGAGATCACCTGGATCACCGGCTGCGCCTTGCTGTTTCTGGCTCTGGCGTTCGGCTTTTCGGGGTATCTCCTGCCTTGGAACAAGCTCGCGTTCTTCGCCACCAAGGTGGGCACCGACATCGGCGGAGCGATGCCGGTCGTCGGCGAGTGGACGGTGCGTTTTCTGCGTGGTGGCGATCGCGTGACCGGCGGAACCTTGTCGCGCTTCTACGGCTGGCACGTGGCCATCTTGCCTGCCTTCATGACTGTACTCCTGGGCGTTCATCTGCTTCTGGTGCAGATCCAGGGCATGAGCGTGCCGCCGAGAGCGGACGAAGAGGCCTCTCGGCGCCGGCCGATGAAGTTCTTCCCCAATTTCGCGCTCCGCGATCTCTTCGGCTGGATTCTCGCGCTCGGAGTCCTGGTCGCGATCGCGGCCCTGTTCCCGTGGGAGCTGGGTGAGAAGGCCGATCCGTTCGCTCCCGCCTATAAGGACATTCGCCCGGAGTGGTACTTCATGTTCATGTTCGAGACCTTGAAGTTCGTTCCGGGTGGCGAGATTCTCGGGGTCGAGTACGAGGCGATCCCAATCCTGTTGTTCGGCCTCGGTGGCTTGTTGATGGTCCTGGTGCCGTTTCTCGACAAGGGCGTCGAGCGCACCGGTCGGAGTCCCATCTTCACCGTGGTCGGGGTCGCGGTGGTGGCCTACATGGTGGGAATGACCGCCTGGGGCTACCGCTCCTGGGTGCCGATCCTGGTGATGCTGGCAACGGTGGCGCTGATCTACCTCTTGCGCTGGGGCACGCAGCGGGTCAAGAGGGAGTCGGTGTCATGACTCGCTCCCCGGCGATAGGAAGCTTGCTCCTGGGCTTGGGCCTTTTTGGCCTGGCGGCTGCACCCGGCCTCGCGGTCGAGCTTCGACCGACCTCGTGCGTCACCTGCCACGGTGACCCCGATCTGTTCGAGGCCGAGGCTCTCGCGACCCTGGAAAGCTTTCGCGTCGACGTCCACGCCGAGGTCGGCCTTTCCTGTCACGACTGTCATGGCGGTAATCCGTCCGCGTCGGTGGCCGATGACATGTTCGCGGCGAAGGACGACGAGTTCACACTCAATCCGTATCGTGGTGCACCCGTGCGCACCGACGTTCCGCGCTTTTGCGGCCACTGCCATTCCGATCCGTCCTACATGCGACGCTTCCGTCCCGACGTTCGGATCGATCAGGAGCGCGAGTACGCGACCAGCTATCACGGCATTGCCCTTGCCGAGGGCGACGCCAGCGTCGCGACCTGCATCGATTGCCACGGTGTCCACGGGGTCCGACGCGTGAGCGATCCGGAGTCTCCGGTCTATCCGACGGCTGTAGCCGACACCTGCTCCTCCTGCCATTCCGACGCCGAGCGCATGACCGGCTACACCACGAGCGACGGCCGGCCGCTGCCGGTCAACCAGCACGCCCGCTGGCAGCAAAGCGTTCACGCCGCCGCGATGATCGAGCGAGAAGATCTCTCCGCGCCGACCTGCAACGACTGCCACGGCAATCACGGCGCCAGCCCTCCGGGCCTCGACTCGGTGACCTTCGTCTGCGGCCAGTGTCACGGCCGCGAGGCCGAGCTGTTTCGCGAGAGTTCCAAGCACGAGGGCTTCGAGCTGCACAACGAATACCTGGCCGAGGCCGGCGACCAGGGCTGCCCGGCCTGTCATGAGCCTCCGGAGCCGCAGGTCTGGGTCACCGGCATCACACATTTCGGCGAGTGCACCTCCTGCCACGAAAACCACGGCACCGTGCGACCGACGGTCGCCATGTTCGGAGAGCTGCCCGCGACCCCTTGCGTCTTTTGCCACGAAGGCCCAACCGGCCTCGAGGCCCAAGAGCCGGAAGGCGGGGCGGAGACCTACTCGCAGGTTCTCGAGGAGCTGTTCGCGGAGGCGACGGAGGAGGATCTCGAAGGCGACACGCGCTTCGATTGGCTGGTGGATCAGGCGCGGGTCCTGGACCAGCACACGGTATCCGGCGAGAGCGACGATCAGGGCCGTCCTCTGTTGCGTCCGGAGTTCAGCAAGCTTTTCGACAAGTTCCGGATTGGTAAGACCTACTACACGTTTCGGGATCCGGATTCGGCCGAGGAAGTTCGAGCGCCGATCACGCGTTGCAGCAGCTGCCACGTCAGCGGCGCCCAGGTAAGCAAGTCCACTCCGGGGGCGGTAACCGGCATCGACCTACTGGACCGGATGAGCGAGCTGACGGCCACGATCGGAAGGGCCGAGAGAACGGTGTTGCGGGCACACCGCGGCGGGGTCGAGGTGCGGGACGCGCAGCTCGAGATCGACCAGGCGGTCGATGCCGAGATCGGCCTGGAAGTCAGGGTCCATGGGTTTACGGTGACCGAGGGCAGCGATTTTCTCGAGACCCATGCGAAGGGGCTCGAACACGCCAAAGCGGCGATCGAGCTGGGAGTGGAGGCACAGGAGGAGATCCAGGCGCGAAGGCGCTGGCTTGCCCTTTCCCTGATTGCCGTAGTCGCTACCCTGGTCGCCCTGGGCTTGAAGATCCGCGAGCTCTCCCGGCGCGAAGCGCGCGCGGCTCGGTAGTCTCATCCGTCGTGGCGGCGCCGGCTTCACCCGGTGTGTTCGGTCAGCCGAAGTTGGCGCCGGTCTGCTCGGAGAAGTCTCCGATCGGGTTGCGCACACCCGGACAGCGCCGCCGCTCGTCGGACTCGGCCCCGGCTTGCGGCCGGTCATTGCTCGCCCTCCGCGAATCCATGGTAGGTCGCCCGTTCTTCGACCGTGGCTGGGTCACCGTCTTCTGCGTCGCTTCTTTCGGCATAGGGTCAGCCTCCTTTGGGTCGCCATCTGGAGTTGGCCAGAGAGTAGTCGCGAGGGGTGCTGATGTCGTACCAGATCCCCTGAAACAGAAACGCGCTGAGCTGGCCCATCTCGGCGAGCTTTGGGAAGACGTCTCGCTCGAGCTGCATGGGCTTGCTGGAGTCGATCAGGCCGAAGACACTCGGTTGAAACAGATAGACGCCGGTGTTGACCAGACTGATGCCTCCGTTGCCGCTGGTGCCGAGAAAGCGCGTGATTCGGTTGCCCTGGAGCATGACCTTGCCGAAGCGCCGGTCGGCTTCGCGAGGCTTGACCGCCATCGTCGCCATTGCGTTCTCGTTGAAGTGGAACTCGATGAAACCGGAGAGATCGATGTTGGTGAGCACATCGCCGTGAATTACCAGGAAGGGCTCGTCCGGTAGAAGCGGTTCGGCCAGCTTGAGCGCTCCCGCGGTGCCCCTGGGTTGCGGTTCCCGGATGTAGTGGAGCGACATCCCGAGAGCCTTGCCGTCGCCGAGGAACTCCCGGATCCGGCCTTCCCCCTCACCTGCCAGGACGACGAAAGACCGAATGCCATGATCACGGGCGTGACGCAAGGTGTGAGCAATCAACGCCTCGCCGTCGATCGGTGAGAGGGCGGGAAGGCGCTCTTTCTGCTGGCCGCCGCCGGCGAGAATCACCGCCGTTCTGACACTGGGTCGGAGACTCCGGCCGAGAAGCGACTCGATAGCCTGAGAGCGGTTGCGCAGGCTCCGGCCATCGATCTGGCGGTCCAGGCGCTCGAGAATCTCGGGCGACAGCGTGATCGTGATCCGGCTCTTCCTGCGCGTATCCGTCTTCCTGAACACTGTCATACTTTATCATACTAACAAGCCTGCCCGGATTCCGTTGTCAAGTCCTGGCCCACCTCATGGGGTGGCTCGAACCAAGGGTTCTCCCCGCCCGCCTGGTTGTTGGCAGCCGCGTTGGCCACGTCGCATGATGCAGAGGCTTGGCCGAACGATCTGTGCCCGGAGACTTCGTTTGAAGATCTGGCGAATACCCGATCAGGTCATCCGTCTTGCCGTAGTGCTCGTAGCGGCGATGGCGGCGCTGTGGGTGATGAGGGGCCGCTTCGTGCCGGCGTCGTTCGGAGAGACCGGCCACTATCGCGCAGACGCGGTTGTCATAGCCGCTGCGCAGCCGCTTCGATACGCGGGCTGGCAGGTGTGCGCCGAATGCCACGACAGCGAAGCGGAGGTGAAGATCCGATCTTTTCACCGGACTGTGTCGTGCGAGGTGTGCCACGGCCCCTCCGCGGCTCACGCCGAGAACTTCGAAGCTCAGATGCCGGTGATCCCCCGTGAGCGGGGTGCCGAGTGCCTTTCGTGTCATGGCTACCAATCTTCGCGTCCCACCGGCTTTCCGCAGATCATCGAGCGCTTGCACAACCCTCTCCAGTCATGTATCGGGTGTCACGACCCACACGACCCGACACCGCCCGAGATTCCGGAGTCGTGCACGGCGTGCCACGCTCAGATCGCCCGCACCAAGGCGGTGTCTCATCACCTGGCGATCGAGTGCGAGACCTGCCACGACGCACCGGCCGAGCATCGCGAACATCCGCGTTCTGTCCTACCCAGGAAACCGACCGCGAGGGAGTTCTGTGGCGGCTGTCATGCAAAGGACGCCGACACCCCGGTCGCCATCCCTCGCGTCGATCTGAACTCGCACGGCGAGCGGTACTTGTGCTGGCAGTGCCACTATCCCCATCACCCGGAAAGCTGACGATGGCCGAGACCAAAACCGAGCGAAGGATCCTGCGGCGAGAGTTCCTCACGAGAGTGCTCGAGCTTCCGTGCTCCGCGGCGGTGATATCACGGTTCTGGGGCCGGTGGTCCTTTCCGCCGCGGCCGACGAGCGCGGTCCGGAGCCGTCCGAGCGCTACTTCGGCATGGGGATCCAGGTCGACAAGTGCATCGGCTGTGGCAAGTGCGTCGAAGCCTGCAAGGCGGAGAACGACGTGCCCCGCGAGCCTTTCTACTTCCGTACCTGGGTGGAGCGCTACGTCATCCACAACGACGGCGAGGTGTCGGTTGACAGCCCCGCGGGAGGCATCCGAGGCTTCCCCCCGCACCAGGAAGAGGGTGACATCCTGCGCTCGTTCTTCGTTCCCAAACTCTGCAATCAATGCGACAACCCGCCGTGCGTGCAGGTATGCCCGGTGGGGGCGACCTTCAAGACCGACGACGGGGTCGTTCTGGTGGACGGCGACTACTGCATCGGTTGCCGTTATTGCATCCAGGCCTGTCCCTACAGTGCTCGCTACCTCGACCCGCGAAGCCACACCGCGGACAAGTGCACCTTCTGCTATCACCGCATCACGAAGGGACACATACCGGCCTGCGTCGAAGTCTGTCCGACCGGAGCCAGGGTGTTCGGCGATCTCGAGGCGTTGGCCAGCCCACTGCGGCGGATGATGCGGATGAGCGAGCTTCAGGTACTCAAACCCGCTCTCAATACAGAGCCCAAGGTCTTCTACTCGAATCTGGACGGAGAGGTGAGGTAGTCGCGTGGAGCATCTGGAGCGCCTCGAATCCGCCCTCGAACAGATCTCGGGGTTCATCTATCCCAACGAGATCGAGCTTCATTGGGGTCTGCTGGTGGTGCTCTACCCGTACATCACCGGGTTGGTGGCGGGGGCGTTCATTCTGGCGTCTCTGGAGAAGGTGTTCCAGGTGAAGGAGGTCGAGCCGACCTACCGACTTTCGTTGCTGACAGCGCTGGCCTTTCTGCTGGTGGCGCCGTTGCCCCTGCTCGCCCATCTCGGGCATCCGGAGCGCTCGTTCGAGA